>REAB01000073.1 GCA_004293645.1 Cytophagia bacterium
TCCATTGACACAGAAGGATTGAAACTAAGTTAGCCTAATGGATTCATTTACCATGTCGGACTCTTCCAACGAAATCCATTGACACAGAAGGATTGAAACACAATCACAAAGTACTGAAATTAAAGAAGTTACAAGCTTCCAACGAAATCCATTGACACAGAAGGATTGAAACTCTATAAATTAATTGGCATTGACCAAAGAATATGCCCCTTCCAACGAAATCCATTGACACAGAAGGATTGAAACCGTTGAAAGGATAAAACATACAGGCGACACCGCAAGCTTCCAACGAAATCCATTGACACAGAAGGATTGAAACGAAATAAAAGGCCAGAACGGGGTTGCCGTGTTGGACTTCCAACGAAATCCATTGACACAGAAGGATTGAAACTACTGCTGAAAACCCGCGTAGCTGCGCTTAAAGCGCATTTTATTGGCATCCCAGTCTTTGGTCCTGACTTTTTCCTTGGTAAAGTACCGAAACTGGTACTTACTGTAATTAAAGAAAAGGTAGATGGGGGCTTTCCCATCGGTGTCTGTTTTCTCGGTAACGAGCGGCCCGCCGCAGCGGTTTGAATCTAATTTCTTTCATAATCCCTTGATAGTTAAAAATCAGACCGCCGAAGCGGTTGCACCAAACATATTTGCCGGGCCGCCGGAGCGGTGTGAGTTTTTTTTAGCTTTGGTGTGAGAATTGGGTACGCAAATAGCCACAAATCCATCCGCATCAAGGGGCGGTGCGCCGCTGCGAGGCGTATAAACAAAAAAGCCCCCAAACAGCCTGTAAAGGCATATCTGAGGACTTTTATGTGTGTTTTAAATCACTTAAAAGTGATCCCATTTGGACTCGAACCAAAGACCGACAGATTAGAAATCTGTTGCTCTATCCAACTGAGCTATGGGACCAAAAAAATAGTCGTCAGTCAGTGTCGGTTAGTGTTTTAATGAATAAACAACTATTGACTATGACTGACGACTTACTGGGTCGGGGTGGCAGGATTCGAACCTACGACCTCCTGCTCCCAAAGCAGGCGCGATACCGGGCTACGCTACACCCCGAAAAACTCAAGTGCGGAGGGAGAGGGATTCGAACCCTCGGTACCGTTTCCAGTACGGCAGTTTAGCAAACTGCTGGTTTCAGCCACTCACCCATCTCTCCGAGCTGAATTGGAGTGCAAATATAGCGGTTTGGTTTGGATTGGCGCAATGTTTTCAATAAAAAAATCAGATTATTTATTAAAAAAAATAACGCAAAAACGTTACTCAGCTCAAAATCAACCAATAACGTTACTTACCGCAGTCTTTCAATACTTTGGTGTGGTTCACAATGTAGGCCCCATCGTTGGCTTCTTTGGCCAGTTTCAAGCCTTTTTCGGCATCGCCAATGGCTACGTCGCATTTGCCAATTTTGGCCGCAATTTTACCACGCAAAAAGTAAGTCCAGTATTTCTGGTCTTTTTCAACTACTTTGCTTGCCCACTCGTAGGCTTGTTGCAAATCGCGGTTGGTGTCGTAGTAATAGTTGGCAGCCGCCGAGTACGTGTCGGCACTGACGGTAGCAGCGGTGGTTTTTTCTTTTATTTCGGCCATTATCTGCGCATCTGGGTCGTGAGATACGGTAAATTTGGCTTGGGCATTTTCCCAACGAATGGTAATTTTGGCCGAAGTAGGCGTAAAATCAGTAAATTCCATTGTAAAATGCTCTTCTGATTTAGCCAATTTTTCGGCTTTTACTTTAACGCGCAATGCGTCATCGGCCTCTTTGTAATCGTAAGCTCCCCACTGATTGGGATTTTTGCTCAAAATAATGGTCCATTCGCCTTCGGCAGGAATGGTAAACAATCCATAAGTGCCTGCGGCTATTTTTTTGCCTTCAATCATTACCTCTTGCGAAAAAGTGAGGTTCGGAATTTTGTTGGCACCCGTGCGCCATACGCTCCCGTAAGCGGCCAATGGCGTGCCAAACATTTTGCGGCCCCTAAGCGACGGGCGGCTGTATTCAATACTTACTTTGGCCAAACCTACCCCCTGCGACACCGTAGCCGAGGGACTGGGAGAGGGCGTGTTGATTTGGGCTTGAATACTAAACGACGCAACGGCGGCTAAGGCGAGCGTAAAAAAAAGTTGGGTTTTCATACAAAATGAATTGAAAGTTGGTTGAAATGGCAAAAGTCCATATTTTTCTACATAAATCAACCATTTTGAGTGTACAAATAAGTAGTCATTGGCCAATAGTCATTTGTCCGCACGGGCGAGCAACTGCAACGAATTAATACATTTGCAAATAATTGCCAGTAAATACTTACTATACAAGGAGTTATTGCTATTATCTCGTTTTAGTTTATTTTTTTGCGCATTTTCAATTCTTTGGCACGATTTTGAATGGTATTACTGACATATCTATCTTGTAGATATTCAAGATAAATTATTTATGGGTTAGGGTAGTACATAAATGCTGCTCGCTTTGCGAGCGGCATTTATTTTTTCCTTTCTTGTCGGTATTGGTATTTTACCTTCCAAATGCTCACATTCAACTCAAAACCAAAAATGAGCAACAACGCCACCAAATAAAACCAAATCATGAGTGCAATAATAGTACCAATGGAGCCATATAGCTTGTTATAAGAGGCAAATTGGGACAAATAAACCGAGAAACCGTAGGTGGCCAAAATGATAAGAAACGAAGCTACCACCGCGCCAAAATTAAAAAATCGCCAGCCGTGTTTGAGACTGGGCGCAAAACGGTAAATAATTGAAACGGCCACCAAGAATGTACAAAACATGACTCCGTAACGCAAAAAACCAAGCAGAAAAATGGTAGATTCATCGGCTAAAAAGACCGTATCTTTCAGAAAACCAATTAGTAAGCCCGCTACAATAATAACCAAAATAGCCAACACCAACACCACCGACAGCATGAGCGTTAGTAACAAAGACGTGGCGCGGGTTCTAAAATAACCTCTTTTTTTGACCGTTTGGTTGGCCATATTGAAGGCAGTCATGAGTGCGCCCATACCGCTGGTAGAGGTAATGAGTGCCAAGATAAAACCAAACGACAAAATTCCGCCCTGTCGGCGGCTTACGATGTCGTAGATGGTAGCGGCGGCAAACTCGTAGAGCGGCTTCGGAATAACATCGTGCAGAAAGGTCATAATCTGAACGTCTAACTGCGGAATAGGCGCGTAGGGAATGAGCGTGAAGAAAAAAAGCGTGGCAGGAAACACCGCCAACGTAAAATTATAAGCCACTGCCGCCGCCCGCTGGTCAATGTCATAAAACAAGATTTTTTCGAGTAACAGCGTTATAATTTCGGCCAATGAAACCGATTTTTCAAAAAAACGCTTGGCGCACCAGTGCGATTTAAGCCACTTCCAAAGTGGCGATTCCAACCAGTTGTTCAACATAAAAATAGTTAATTTATCGCCATTGTTTCCAAATACAACTGGTATTCGCGGAGAAAAACTTGAAACGCTTGGTCCAACTGGGGCAGGTCGTGGGCCAAGGTACTGGTGTCGTTTGTTTTGAGTTTGGCCTCCCCTATCCGCGCCATTTCGGCCACCCTTGCCACGCCAATCGTACCCGCGCTCCCCTTGATGGTGTGCAAATTGCTCTTCACGGTGGCAATGTCGCCCGTGGCAAAGGCCGCCAACGCGCCATTGACCAATTCGGTAGATTCAATTACAAACTCTTCAAAAATTGAAACCACCAGCTCCATGCCACCCAAGCCCAGCAGTTGTTTCACCACCTCGTCGTCTATAACGGGTATCGCCATTTCTTGGGGCGTTGGCAATGGTTTCTGGGGTATTATTTCCCCATTTTCCTTCGCTTTATTGGCCTCCATCAACTCCTTTATTTTTTGGATAAGTACCTGAGCGCGAATGGGTTTTGGCACGTATTCGTCCATACCTTGGCTCAAAAAACGGGCGCGGTCTTCTTTCATAGAATAAGCCGTCATGGCTACAATGGGCGGCAAATATTTCCCAAACTGCGCCCGCAGCCGCTGCGTGGTTTCGATGCCGTCCATGTCGGGCATCTGAATATCCATCAAAATAACGTCATAATATTTTTTGGCAATATCATGCGTTTGCATTACCAATTCGATGGCGCGTTTGCCGCTTTCGGCGGTATCTACCACGCAGCCCGCCTTTCGCAAAATCTCACTGGCCACTTTGCGATTCACAAAATTGTCGTCCACCAGCAAGATTGTGGGCGCGTATTGTTTCAAAAAATTTTCAATGTGTATTTCTTGGGCTTTGTTTTGTTGCTGCGTGGGACTAATGATGGTTTCTTTGGTTTCAAAAGTAAACCAAAACGTACTGCCCGCGCCCCACTCCGACTCTACTCCAATTTCGCCCTTCATCAATCGGCAGAGTTCCTTTGAAATGGCCAAACCCAGCCCAGTTCCACCAAATGTCTTGCGCGACGAGGTGTCCACCTGACTAAACGCATTGAAAAGCAATTTTAGGTTTTCGGGCGTTATGCCAATGCCCGAGTCGCGGACTTCGACCTTGATTTTATGAAACTTACCCTTCACCCACACGTTTTTAACGTTCAAACTCACCCTGCCATTTTCGGTAAATTTAAGGGCATTGGAGGTCAGGTTAGACAAAATCTGTAACAGCCGCGTTTGGTCGGCAATGATAAACTGCGGCAACGTTTGGTCAAAATGATACGCCAAATGCACATTTTTATTCTTGGCCGTTTGCGAAAACAAAGCCGTCAGTTTGTCAAAAATTTCTTGCAACGAAACGGGTGCTTCGTTCAAGGCCATTTTTCCTGCTTCAATTTTGGATAAGTCCAGAATGTCGTTCAGAATATTGAGCAGCGTTTCAGACGACCGCCGAATGGTTTGCACGTAATCTTTCTGCTCTACGTTGAGCGGCGTTTCGTTGAGCAGGTCTATCATGCCAATCACGCCGTTCATGGGCGTTCTGATTTCGTGGCTCATGTTGGCCAAAAACCGTTCTTTGACTTTGAGCGAGCGTTCGGCTTCGTCTTTGGCCTTTACAAGTTCGAGTTCGTTGCGCTTAAACTCGGTTACATCGCGGGCAAGTGCCGCCATAATGGCCGCGCCGTCGTTGTCTCGTAGCAACAACATATTGAACATAAATTGCCGCACACTACCATCTTTTACGCGCAAATCTGCCTCAAAGTTCCGAATACTTTTGTCGCGCCTTGCTCGCACCAATGCCTTGTGAATGAGCTGCTTATCAACAAAATACTTGACAATATTCGACCCCAGCACCTCCTCCATAGTATAGCCTGTTCGTTTCAATACCGACGGACTTATCATTGTAATGATACCCGTGCGGTCGGTGCGCACATAAATATCTTGCAGGTTTACAAATATGCCCCTAAATTTTTCTTCGCTTTGGCGCAAAGCCAGTTCCGTGAGTTTGCGCGAGGTAATGTCGCGGGCTACGCCCGATACTTCTTCGATAACGCCGCTCGAAAGCAAAATAGGGTTTAGGCTAAATTCGAGCCACATTTCGCCTTTTTGGACCAAATTGAGGCGTATTTCAAACCCTTGCGGCTGCCCCCGAAACGCCAACCGATAGCGTTCTTCCAATTGACGGCGGTTTTCTACGCTCATCATTTGCCAGCCCAATCGCTCAGTACTGACATTCAGAGCGGGCGTAGTGCGGAGGTGTTCTTGAATAAACTCAGCGTAGTTTTTATTGAAAGAAGTCAGTTGAAAAGAACGGCTCACCGACCAAATCAAATAAATACTACTGTCAAAAATGGCGTTTAGGCGGGCAGTTTGGCGGTTGAGTTCTACCTCGTTTTGCTTGCGGGCAATGGCCACCGCCACCTGTCCAGATATAAACTCCAACAGTTCTAAGTTGCGCGGGCGGTACTGGTCGGCGTTGTGATATGACTTTACGCCAATGATGCCCGTTACCCGCTCGCCAATGCGCAACGGCACGCACAACATCACTTTCGGGATTTTGCCGTACATGTACAAGCCTTCTTCTTTGGCCAGCCGCACCATGTCTTCTTCGTACAAAAACAGCGGCTTATTGGCCCGAATGGCGTATTCGGTGAGGCCATTGCCCAATTTTCTTTTCGTAAAACGCACATTTTGCTTGAAGTATTCGTCCACGTAATACGGAAAATACATGTAGCTTTTGTTGGGGTCGTAGAGGGCAATAAAAAAATTGCGCACGTCAATTACTTTGCCCAATTCTTCGTGAATCCGCTCGTAGAGTTCGTCCAAATCTTTGGCCGTAATGGTCCAGTTGGCAATGCTGTAATACAAATTCTGCGACCGCTCAGCCCGCACGCGACTCGTCATGTCGTGCAAAATATAACGAAACGCCGTGGGTTTTCCGTTGTCGTAGCGGCAGGTTACGCTGCCGTTGAGGTATATCTTTTTGTTGAGTTTACTTTTAAAAGCAGTTTCAAAATCAGGCACCCTTTCGCCTTCTTGAATCCGCTGCAATTGGCTCATGGTAGCTTGTACAGAATCTGGCCAAATAACATCAGATAGCCGCAGCGTGGGCAGCTCGTCGGAACTGTAACCCAACAACTCGCGCCACACCCGATTGACGAAAGTAAATTTACCGTCAATGGTTACCAACTGAATCAAGTCGCTGGTATTGTCTATCAAATCTTGCAACTGCGCGTTCGATTTGTTGAGCGCATTAGACACGCGCAGCTTGTTGGTTACGTCTTCGCCCACCAGCACAAACCCTTTCTCGGCCAACTCAGCATTTTCTCCCAATGCCACCAACGAGTTGATTTGCACCAAACGCACATTGCCATTTTTGGCATAAAGCGGCATATCCCGAAACTCCGACAAACCCCCTCGCTCCACCGACTCGGCCAAAAACTGGGTAATTTCGGCGCGTTGGTCAGCTGGTACGAGTCGTTCAAAGAAATTGTGATTGGTGAGTTCGTAGGCGTGCCAGCCCAGGGCGCGGGTCGTGTAAGGGTTACAATGTTGAATTTGCCCTTCTCCGTCTATTATCAGCGCAATCGAATTGATCTGATTGACAAACAATTGGAGGTCGGTCGAAAATGGAATTTGCATGGATTGGTTTTGCAAGTTTAGCCAAATTTAGCGCATTTGGCCAAAAGATTGGGCAGGTGGCCAAAAACAAAAGTAATAAATTCGGCGAATAGCCGTATTTTAGCCGCTCAAATTGTTGTACTCACCAAGCCCGCACCTCCCAAATGAAAGTTAGACCAAAAAAACACTTAGGCCAACATTTCTTGCGCGACGTGGACATTGCTCGGCAAATTGTAGCGTTGTTGTCGCACCACAACAACTACCGCACCGTTCTCGAAATTGGGCCAGGAATGGGTGTTTTGACGCAGTTTTTACTCCAAAACGAAGCCTACCAAACCCACGTCGTTGAACTCGACCGCGAGTCGGTAGTGTATTTAAAGAAGCATTTCCCCGCCCTCGAAAACCGCATCTACGCCGAAGACTTCTTAAAAATGGATTTGGAGGTGATGGTTAAAGGGGAAGGGTTAAAGGGGAAAGGTGAAAACTCAAACCTCATAACTCATAACTCAAAACTCATAACTCAAACCGCACGGGCGACCCCGTCAAACATCGCCATCATCGGCAATTTTCCTTATAATATTTCTTCGCAGATTTTATTCAAAGTACTGGAACACCGCGACTTAGTACCCGAAGTGGTCGGAATGTTTCAGAAAGAAGTGGCGCAGCGCATTGCTTCCAAACCAGGCGGCAAAGAATACGGTATTTTGAGCGTATTGATGCAGGCTTTTTATGACATTGAGTACGCCTTTACGGTGCCACCCGAGTCGTTCGACCCGCCGCCCAAGGTGCAGTCGGGGGTGATACGGCTCAAACGCAACGACGTAATGCAGTTGGATTGCGACGAAAAACGTTTTGTACAGGTGGTAAAAACGGCCTTTAATCAACGCCGAAAAACCCTCCGAAACGCCCTCAAACCATTGGGAACACCCTTTGAACACCCTTTATTAGACTTACGCGCCGAACGCCTCAGCGTAGCCGACTTCGTATTATTGACGCAGATGTCTTGTGGTGTAGAAAGTGAAGAGTAAGGGGATATGGTGTACGGAATAAAGGGGGCAAGGAGTATGATATTTGCTATTTGATATTTGTTATTTGATATGACTTTTGAGCTAACCAAAGAATACGTCGAACGCATCGAAGTAGCCATCGAAGCCCGCGACGAGGCCACTTTGAAGGCCGAAATGGAAGAACTTTTTCCTGCCGACATCAACACGGTGCTTTACGAATTGAAACCCGAGGCAGCGCACTATTTGTTTACGCTCCTCGATACCGAGGTTGGGGCTGAGATTTTGGCCAACATAGACGACCCCGCCGACCGCCGACAGTTTCTGGCCAATTTTTCGTCGGCTGAAATCACGCATTACATCGAGCTTTTTGACTCTGACGATGCCGCCGATTTGCTCAAAGAACAGTCTATTAAAGTCCGCGAAGAAGTCATTGCCCTGCTCAAAGACCGCGAACAAGCCCGTTTTATCCTCGACCTCCTCCCCTACGATGAAGACGTAGCGGGCGGTTTGATGCAAAAAGAATTGGTAAAAGCCAACGTCAATTGGACGGTAAATGAGTGCATCGAAGAAATTAGAAAACAAGCCGAAGACGTAGAAAAGGTCTATGCAGTTTACGTAATAGACGACAATCAAACGCTGCTGGGACTGGTGTCGCTCAAAAACTTGGTGTTGGCCCGTAAAAACACCAAAATAGGCACTATTTTCGACGACGACATTTTGTACGTAGAAACCTACCGCCCAGTCGAAGAGGTCGTAGAAATTATGCAACGCCACGACTTAGACGCTATTCCAGTGGTGAATGTACAAAAACGCCTCTTGGGGCGCATTACCATTGACGACGTAATAGACGTAATTACCGAAAAAGCCGAGGAGGATATTCAGGCCATTGCGGGTATTACGGGCGAAGTAGAAGAAGACGATACCGTTTGGGCGCAGGCCAAAGCCCGCTTGCCCTGGTTGCTGGTGGGCGTGGCAGGTAGCTTAATGGCAGCCACCGTGATTCGTAGTTTTGAGGGCGAACTGGGTAAAGTGGCCGCCTTGGCCATGTTTATCCCCATCATGGGCAGTACGGGCGGCAACGTGGGTATTCAAACTGCCTCGCTCATTGTGCAAACCCTGTCCGACAAGTCGGGCTTGGAAATAAGTTGGAAAGAACGCCTCCGCAAAGTAGTACTCATTGCCATTCTCAACGGCCTCATTATCGGGCTTTTGGCAGGACTCTACGTGTGGGTTTCTAACGAAACAGCGTTATTTTGGGTCGTTTCACTGTCGCTTTTGGCCGTAGTTTTGTTGGCATCTTTCATGGGAACAATTACCCCCCTCCTACTCAACCGCATTGGCATCAATCCCGCTATTGCTTCTGGGCCCTTTATCACCACCGCCAACGACCTCGTGGGCATTGGTACTTACTTTTTGATTGCCCATTATTTATTAAAAATGTAAGCAATACTCGAAATATTTCTTTCGTAACCAGTTGGTTTGAAACAACTTATTTTCCAAAAATAGACAGTGGACTATGGACTGCAAACTGTGAACTATTCAAAACTGTGCCTTCACAATACGGTCTTTGCCGTTAATGTCTTGCACAATCTGCACTTGGGTAAACCCTTTTTCAAGAAACAGGGCTTTGGTAGCTGCCCCAAAATGCTCGTTTATTTCAACGTAGCAAGCACCTGCTGGTTTGAGGTGCGTTTGGCAAAAGTCAGCAATGGCGCGGTAAAACAACAACGGGTCTTGGTCTTCTACAAACAATGCCAAATGCGGTTCAAAGCGCAACACGTTGGGTTCCATGCTGTTGGCTTCGGCGTAAGTAACGTAGGGCGGATTGCTCACTACGCAGTCAAAACGTTCGTCGGTTTGGCTGGCTGGGTTCAAAATGTCGAACATTTCAAATTGGGCATCGGCCAGCAGTTCGCGGGCATTTTCGCGGGCTACGCGCAGTGCTACCTCCGACACGTCCCATCCTTTCACGCGGGCGTGGGGCAAAAAGCGGTCGAGCGCAATGGCAATACAACCGCTGCCCGTGCCTATGTCCACAATCCTAATTTTTTGATCGGGGTCTTCTGAAGAGTCTTTTACCACCAGCCGCACCAATTCTTCGGTTTCGGGGCGTGGTATCAACACCGACGGCGACACTTTGAAGGTCAAACCACAAAATTCAGCCGCTCCAATAATGTGCTGAACGGGTTCATTTTTGTTGAGCCTCGCTATCACCGCGTCCCAGTCGGGTTGGCGGCTGTTGGCGGGTAGCGGCTTATCTACGAGTATATCCACATTGCGAAGTCGTAAATAGTGCGCCAACAACATAAACGCAATGGCTTTCATCTCTTTTGGAGGATAAGCTATCACGTTGGTAATCAAATAATTAAAAAGCGGTTTGGCTGAAATAAAACTTTTCATTGGTTTAGTTTTGCATGGCTTGACGCACGCGGGTTTGCACGGCTATCCGCTCGGCACGCAGTTTCTTGCTGTTGCGGTACCACAAATAACCCACTACCGCCACCGCCAAATACGGAAACACAAACAAGTACAAAATGCCCCCGTTCAAACCGTTGGCAATCACGTTTCGGCCTGTACTCATGTTAGATTCTACCGAGCCTCGACACATGGCGCACTGCGCCACACTCACCCCGTGCGTTAATATCCAAAAGCCCGCTATCAACAATATTTTTTTCATAATCGCCTCTATATAAAACGTTTACCTCTAATCTTACGCCTTTCCCTTGTAGCAACGCCACTTAAACCTTTCCACTTTCCACTTAAACCTTTTCACTTATAATAAGGGCTTATCATCAAATAAACAATCACACCCGTGGTACTCACGTAAAGCCAAATGGGATAAGCCCATCTTACCACTTTTTTGTGACGTGCAATCTGGTTACTCAGCGCAAAATAAATGGCTCTCAGCACAAACCAAACTACCCCAATTGAAAGCACAATGTGCGATACCAACAAAAAATAATAAATGGGCCGAATCAAACCTTCTCCTTCAAAAGAAGTAGATTCATTGGTAAGATGATACAACACATAACTCACCAAAAATACCGCCCCCAGCAAAAACGAAATACTCATCATGCGGCGGTGCGCTTTTACGTTTTTTTGTTTGATAAAATACAACCCAACCAACAAAGTCAAAGCAGTAGTCGAATTGATGATGGCATTCAAATGGGGCAAAACTTTCGTCCAAGCGCCCAAATCTACCTTTGGAATGCGCGGGTTTAATAAAATAGCCACTACAATAGGAATAAGCACCGCAATAACGTTGATTATCTTATCGTATTTTTTGTCTTGTGGCAGCAACGCTGTGTTCATCTGTCTTTGTTTTTTTATTATCGTTTAGAAACTATATCCAACAGCACCATCACTTCGGCGCGTAATCGGTCTATTTCGAGCGGGTCGAGGCCATCATAAACGCCCCGAATGTAGCCCTCTGGGTCTATCAATAATAACTTACTACTGGGCAAAAAGGTTTCTAACGAAACCGTCGATTTATCCAAAAATGGCAATTTATACTCTGCTTTTGCCAATCGTTCCAAAGCCCGCGAGTCGCCCGTCAAAAACAACCACTTCCCTGTTTTGGTGGCATATTGCTGCTCATATTTTTTCAAAACCGCTACGCTATCATTCCTTGTATCAACCCCATGCGACAAAATTAGCACGCTCGGCTCATTGAAAAACTCATTGTTGATGCGCGACAGCGACAGCGTCAAACGGCGACTAACTGAGTCGTCGCTTGTACTAAAAAAGTGCGCAATGTAGATTTTATTTTTGGTCAAAGCCTCCGTAACGATTCGCCCATTTTGGTCCATCAAACTAAACGGTGGTATTTGGCAAAACACAGTATCTTTTCCATTTTTCATCACCGAACCCGTTGAATCTAACTTGGGAGCATAATAAGGTAATTTGAAATGATTTTCGGCAAACAGGTGCAGAAATATAAAAATAAAGACTGGCAATGCCAATAAAACTATCAGCACGCCAGCCTTCTTAAATTTTTGATTCATGTTATCTTAAATCGAAAATAGAGCCGCCTTCCATCATCAAGGCCAATAACAACCAAACAACAAAAATGCAAGGCAACAAAATAACCCAAATCAACGATTTTACTTCGTGCTTCAGGTGCATAAATTCACCCACAATATAAAATGCTTTGATGATGGTCATGCCCACAAAAATAGCTACTTTCAAACCACCTGCTGGCACAAAAAAAGCAACTACGAACTCAATGGCTGTCAATATCAACAGAATCCAGAAGGTTCTCCAAATCAATTTACGCTGCGCAGCGCCACCGTCCGATGGGCCATGTGCGTGATCGTGTACGTCTGACATATCTCTAAAAATTTAAGGAAGGTTAAACCAAATAAAAGAACGTAAATACAAATACCCACACCAAATCTACGAAGTGCCAGTACAAACCAACTTTTTCTACCATTTCGTAGTGTCCACGGCGGTCGTAAGCCCCAAAGGCGGCGCGGTAAAAAATCAAGATATTCAACAACACTCCGCTCAATACGTGCGTGCCGTGGAAACCCGTAATAAAGAAGAAGAAATCGGCAAAAGCCGCAGGCCCGTACTGATTTTGAGCTAAATTAGCCCCAAAAATAGTTTGCTTCACCTTCACTCCATCTACAATTTGCTCCATAATTGTACCCGTATCAGTACCGTTTATGAAGTGTGTCCACTCCCAAGCTTGGCAACCCAAAAACGTGGCTCCGCCCAAAATAGTCCAAAGCATGTATTTCTCTACGTTGGCACGGTCCATGCGGTGTCCTGCTTCTACGGCCAATACCATCGTTACACTACTAAAAATCAAGATGAAAGTCATCAAACCCACAAACACCAACGGCAACGCAACACCGTGAAAAAACGGAAAGGCATCAAAAATCTTTTCGGGAATAGGCCAATAGGTATTAGAAGAAACAAAGTCGGCAGCTTTTCCCACATACGACGGAAAGCTAAACCGAACCAGTCCGTAAGAAACCAGCAAAGCCGAGAACGTAAATGTGTCAGAAATCAGGAAGAACCACATCATCAGTTTGCCATAACTGGCTCTCATTGGTTCGACACCTCCCTTCCACAGGTTTTTGTCTAAAGTAGTTGTTGCAGTAGTTGCCATTTGGTATGAATGGTAATGTATAAAAAAGAGTTAACGGAAATACAGTAAAAATACGAATAAATAAATCCAAAGTATGTCTAAAAAATGCCAATATGTAGCACAAATCGAAATACGTCTGAGGTTTTTGGCGTGTATTTGCATTTGGAATGCCGCTGTAAAAGCCACACAAAGTACAATAAGGCCAGTTATTAAGTGTGCACCGTGTAAAAACGTAAATACATAAAAGAACGAACCTGCTGGATTGCCCACAAAATATACATTTTGCTTTACTAAATCCTTCCAACCTTCAAACTGCATCCACAAAAACACCAAACCCAACGCAAAAGTAATAGAAATTGCGGTTTTCAGCACCGAAAAGTTATCTTTTTTTGCAGCCAAATACGCAATGTGCATCGAAATACTACTTACAACCAGCACAACAGTACTGTAAGAAAAAATAATGGGAACCGTAAATTCCAACCAATTGCCCTCCGCACGCCGCACCAAATAAGCACTGGTTTGTGAAGCAAAAAGCATGATAATAGAGACAATAAAGAGCCAAAGAATAAATTTCTTCGGGTCCATTGACAGCGTTTCTTGCGGTTGTTCTTCCGCCAAATTCAAGTTTTTTAAATGTTCCATGCTATTTAGATTTTATCCAACAAAAACGCAATTTGTACCACTGGTAAATAAACAAACGACCCAAACATGAGCTGTAAAGCCGCCTTATCGGTGCATTTGCGCATCAAATGAAAGGTTTGTATCAAAAATAAAACACCAAAAACGGTCGCTACAAAAGCCGAGTTAATGCCTGTCATACCCAAATAATAAGGCAGCCAGCTGACTGGTAACAAACAAATGGTGTAAATAATAATCTGGAAAGCTGTATTAATGTCTTTCTCGCCTTTGGCTGGCAGTAACTTAAAACCTGCTTTTCCGTAGTCTTCGTCAAGTACCCAAGCAATGGCCCAAAAGTGTGGAAACTGCCAAAAAAATTGAATGGCAAACAAAATCCCTGGTTCTAAACCAAAATGGTTGGTAGCTGCCACCCAACCAATCATGGGCGGAAAAGCTCCTGGCAAAGCACCCACAAAAACGGCGATTGGCCCCACGCGCTTCAAAGGCGTGTAAACAAAACCATATAATATGAGCGACAAAACCGCCAACGCGCACGAACGCAAATTGAAGAAGAACGTGAAAATTAAAATTCCCGCCACAAACAACGCCAACCCAAAACCAATGGCTTCCTGCGATGTGAGCCGCCCACTGGGAAGAGGGCGGTCTTTGGTGCGTTTCATCAACTTGTCTAAGTCTTTCTCAATCAGTTGGTTAATAATATTGGCAGCTCCCGTAATGGTAAGCGATGCCAACAACATCATCACCAAATTACTCCAAATTACTTTATCAACGCCCAAACTATAGCCAAAAACCGCCGAAAACGCAACCGTAGCACTGAGCCGAAACTTCAATAAATCAAAATAAGCCCTTGCTTTGAAAGCTATTGTGTTCGACCCTAAACTTTCCTCTTTTACAGCTATCATTTCTTCATCTCAATAAGTTTGCAAATTGGACTCCAACACGTCGCTCTTCTTCAATAAACTTTCTGAATTGAGCAATAAAAAACCGACAAACTGTACCCCTACTGCCACAATTGCCAACGTCAAGTGAATGGGTTGGGCAAAAGCTGGCACACTCCAATAAGCCAGTACAATTCCCGTTGTTATTTCTACTACTATAATAACCAATAAAGCAGTCGTTAGTTTGCCCAAGAAGCCATTTATTGAAGTATTTTTTCTCAAAAAATAAATAAGACCGAGATGTAAGGACAAAATAATCAACGAAAAGGAACGATGCACGTAAAAACGATAATCTAACGCCCCAACCCATTGGTCGCGGGCATCGTAGCCCATCGTTTTGATTACTTCGTCAATGGCCTCCCTCACTTGGGTTCCCATCACTATCTGTAAAAGCGACAACCCAATCACCCAACCAAAGTATTTATTCAAAAACGATTTATTAACCACTTTTTCTATCTGAATATTATGGACGTAAGAACGTGCGAGTACGTACAAAAGCACGAACACAATTACAACCGCCACCATCATGTGGATAGTTACCATGACAGGTTTGAGTTCAAACGACACGACTTTTGACCCAAGCCAGCCCTGAAAACCCACCAGCACAAAGGCCAACAAACTCATGTAAAAAATGGGGCGATCTTTGCGCAAGAAAGGCACAGAAGCAAGTAGTGTTGCAAAAATGAGCAGCCCCGTAAACGCGCCGAAGAGACGATTGAGGTATTCTATCCAAGTTTTAGTAGCGTTGAACTCTACTTCACCTTTCAATTTTTCGCCGTAGATTACCTTATAATTAAAAGGAAGTTGAGACTCCTCCGTAGGAGGAACCCAACTTCCAAAACATTGTGGCCAATCTGGACAACCCATTCCCGCCCCAGTACTTCTGACAATACCACCAACCAAAATGAGTAGATAAACTACCGCAACGGTTAGTAATGCCATGCGTTGAAACCAACGCGACTGATTAATGGGCAGTTCTGAATTGATCATTTAAGTTTATTTCACCTAATTCTTTTTCTTCGGCTATCAATGCCGTTTCGTGGGGCAAATTAGACTCAGGGGTTGCCGAGTAAGGAACTGTCTGCGGAATAAAATCTTCTGCCGCACCTGGCTTGCTGTAATCGTAAGGCCAGCGATAAACCGCTGGAATCTCACCTACCCAGTTACCGTGTCCAGGAACAACTGGCGTAGTCCACTCCAAAGTGTTAGAACGCCATGGGTTCAACGGGGCAGTTTTTCCTTTGAACATGCTGTAAAAGAAGTTCCACAAGAAAATAAACTGAGCAGCAAACGTAAATATGGCCGCTATGGTTACAAACATATTGAGGTTGGTGTAACTTTTGGCAAAATCATAAGTCGTAAATTGGTAATAACGACGGGGGAAACCAGCGATACCAATGTAGTGCATGGGATAGAATATCAAGTAAACCCCAATGAAAGTTGCCCAAAAGTGGATTTGCCCCATCGAATTGTTCATCATACGGCCAAACATTTTTGGAAACCAGTGATAAATACCCGCAAAGAAGCCAAATGCCGATGCCGCGCCCATCACAATGTGAAAGTGAGCAACCACAAAATAAGTGTCGTGCAACTGAATATCTAATGCACTGTTACCCAGTATGATACCTGTTACTCCGCCCGACACAAACAATGAAACCAAACCAATTGAAAACAACATGGCAGGCGTAAAAATAATGTTACCACGCCACAATGTGGTAATGTAATTGAAGGCTTTTACCGCCGATGGAACAGCAATAATCAGCGTCAAGAACATGAATATAGACCCCAAAAATGGGTTCATACCCGTTACAAACATGTGGTGCGCCCACACTACAAATGCCAAGAAAGCAATACCCAACAAAGAAGCAATCATGGCACGGTAACCAAAAATTGGCTTGCGGGCATTGGTTGCAATAATCTCTGAGGTCATGCCCAAAGCAGGCAATAGCACAATATATACTTCTGGGTGTCCCAAGAACCAAAACAAGTGTTGAAACAAGATAGGGCTACCTCCCATGTTTGGCAAAGCCTCACCATTGATATAAATTTCTGACAAATAAAAACTTGTACCAAAATGACGGTCAAAAATCAACAACAACGCCGCCGAAAACAACACAGGAAACGAAATCAAACCTAAAACGGCAGTAATGAAAAACGCCCATATCGTAAGTGGCAAACGACTGAAAGTCATGCCGCGCGTGCGCAAATTGATAACAGTTGTAATGTAATTGATACCACCCAACAAAGAGGAGATAATAAACAATGCCATACTTGACAGCCAGAGTGTCATACCCATTTCAGAACCCATGTGGGCTTGTGGCAAGGCACTCAAAGGTGGATAAATAACCCAACCACCCGCAGCGGGGCCAGTGTGCAAAAACAAAGATATAAACATGACGACGCTCGACAAGGCAAAAAACCAGAATCCAAGCATATTCAAAAAACCAGATGCCATATCGCGGGCACCAATTTGAAGTGGAATCAAGAAGTTACTGAATGTTCCGCTTAAACCTGCCGTTAGTACAAAAAACACCATGATTGTACCGTGCATCGTAACGAGTGCCAAATAAAAGTTGGGGTCTAACGTACCTGTTTCTGTAATCCAACGTCCCAAAACTGGCTTCAACCAACTTAAATTAATGCCTGGAAAACCCAATTGCAAACGAAACACAACCGACATGGCTATTCCGATTACTGCCCAAAAAATACCAGTAATCATGTATTGTTTGGCAATGGTCTTGTGGTCTTCCGAAAAAACGTACTTCTTCCAGAAATTTTGTTCTTCGTGGTGCTCATGTACCTCCTCGACGTGAGCATCAACTATAGTACTTGTTGCTACAACTGACATTCGTTTGTTATATTAAAGGTTAATTTCTAAATTTTATCTTAAAGCGGCACTACTCGCGGCGGCAGTTCCAGTTTGTGCTACTGTGCTATCGGCAGCGGGTGCAGCGGGCGCGTATTTCATGGCTTTTGCTCTCAAATTCTCAGGAATACGCGAAATATAGTCTGGCTTTGTTTGCAAAACTGCCGACAAAACCGTCGGCTGCTCCGACTGCCACTTTTTGAAAGACGCTTCATCTTCCACAATCAAGCGCATACGCATTGAAAAGTGTCCCCGCCCGCAAACTTCCGTACAAGCTATCTCATAATCGAACTCTGGTTTTCCCAATTCAGCCCGCATTTCGTCGGTAGATTTGTCGGGCGTAAACCAAAACTTAGTGGGCATTCCAGGAACCGCATCCATTTTCACACGCATGTGGGGAATGAATACGCTGTGCAACACATCACGCGCACGAATCTTGAGAGAAACGGGACGACCTTTGATAACGTGCATTTCTGAAACGTGCGAAATATCGTCAAAAGATGCCTCGTCCGAAAAATCTAATCCCATGGGGTTTTGAACATTGTCATCAATCAATTTGTAGTTATAATTTCCTAACTTGTTATCTTCTGTACCGCCATAACGTACCATCCAACCAAATTGCTTGCCCATTATTTCAATCACTTGTGAATTGTTGGGTGCTTCCGACATAATATCCGTCCAAGCTCTGTAACCAGTAAATACCAGAACCGCCATTACAACAGCTGGAATAGCTGTCCAAATTAATTCTAATTTATGATTGTCTGGATAGAAAGTGGCTTTGTTACCTTTCTTGTACTGGTATTTCCAAGAGAAATAAAACAGTAAAACGTTTACTGCCAAAAAAGATATCATCATTAATGCCATCGAAAACCAAAACAGCTCGTCGGTACGACGACCGTGGGGCGAAGATGCCTCTGGCAAAAAACCATCTTTGGCGGCATAATAAGACCAAATTGTACCAACCAATCCCAACACCAATGTAACAATCCACATCGTACCGTTCAACTTATTGTTGGCTACGGGTTCGTCATTTTGAACGTCTTTATTCACGCTCTTCATTACACTTTGCATTCTGGAAATGACCACAATTGCCATTACCAAAAAGACCAATCCTAAAATCCCTACTAAATAAATCATGATTACTTATCTTTAAATAGATTAGAAATATCTAAAATACTTGTTAAACTTTCTACATTAAACTACTTTGTGTTCTACAAAAATGTTTTCAATTGTTGTAAAAATATTACGCAATATCGTGGTGCAACGACTCTTCCAACATGGGGTGATTGCGTGGAATCAAATTAGCTTTGGTTAGTTGAGTTGAAACTGACCAAATAAATGCGGTAGCAAACATCAAAATAAAGCCAAATTCTACTGGCCCAAAACCAGCATGCTCACCCACCGTTCCTGGCATCACATTGTTCCAAAAATCAAAGTAATGACCAACAATAATAGACCAACAAGCTACTTTCAAAACGCGCGTGGTGCGCTTTGCATCTCTGGTCATCAACACCAAGAATGGTACGAAGAAGTTGAGAATTATATTAATGAAAAAAGGACCTTTGAAAATACCGCCATATCCCGAAAAACGCTCGCGATAATAAATGGCTTCTTCGGGAAGGTTAGCGTAGTAAATTAACAAAAACTGGGCAAACCACACATAAGTCCAGAAAACAGTAAAGGCAAAACAAAACTTACCTAAATCGTGCAAATGGCTTTCGTTGACGGCCTGTAAATAACCACGTTCTTTCAAAGTAACAACAGTAAGAGTCATAACTGCCAAACCTGCCACGTGCCAGCTTGCTAACGTGTACCAACCAAACATAGTAGAGAACCAGTGCGTATCAATTGACATCACAAAATCCCACGCAGCAGTGGAAGAAGTTATGGCAAATACCACCAAAAACGCCACCCCAAACTTGATGCTTTTCTCGTAATATTCAGTACCGCCCTCCAAATCTTCTTTCAAAGAAAATGAACGCAATACGCGCCAGAGGCCATACCAGAGCGTAAAGTATATTACCAACCTGATGATATAAAAAGGTGTATTCAAAAAAGCACTTTTGCCCGCAATAATTGCGTCATAATTGGCACTTTTGGGGTCAGTAATACCTTCTTGTGTCCAGTGGAACATATCGTGTCCCGCCACAAAAAAAGTTAAAAGCATCAACAAGCCCGTAACTGGCAAGAAAGCTGGCATCGCTTCTGGAATGCGCTTAAACACCACCGACCAGCCCGCCTGGGCAAGATAATTGTAGCAAATAAAGAACATACCAATGACCGAAATACCAGTAAAATAAATGCTGTTGGTCCAAAGGTTAGCCCAAAGGCGGGTTGTCCATTTGTATTCGTGATGGCCTGCTGCACCGTGGGCGTGTTCTGCGCCGTGCGCGGCTGCACCGTGGGCGGCCTCATGCCCACCGCCGCCATTGGCCAACAAGTAAGCACCTATTAATACCAAAACTACGCCAATGCCAAAGCCAATGGCTAACTGACGCTTGCTTTCTGAGGTAAACTCAAATTGTTCTTCAACCGACACTGCTTCGTGGTGATGTGCGCTCATTATCGAATCTTTAATCTTGTTAATCTAAATATTAGCTTTTTTGTAATTTGTGTACATAATGTACAATCTTCCACCGCTCTTCGGGGGTCATCTGCGAGCCGTGTGGCCACATTCTGCCTTTGCCGTGCGTAATGACGTGAAAAATATGCCCGTCATTCATGTTTAGATAGGCATCTGCTTTGTAATTGGGCACGCCTTTGTATTGTTCTGCTACCAACCCATTTCCTTCGCCGCCCTCACCGTGGCAATGTTGGCAATATTGACCGTACAACGCCTTACCTTCTACCAACGCTTTTTCGTTGTTGGGTACAGGATTAACCAACACACGCTCGGCTATTTCTATACTGTCTTTCGGAACGTTGTAAAGCATCAAATCTACCACGGCACTGTCGCCAGCCCCAAATGTAGTTTGATAATTACGCCGCGACACCGTACCTGGCACAGGTTCACGCATATTTTTGCCGTCGGCATTGATATTATTTTTGCTCACTTGCGAATAAGGCTCGTAACCTACTGGCAAATACATATTGGGGGCAAACTCCCAACTCGTGCTGTCGTGCCCGCGCTTGCAAGAACTCATGCTTGCAGCCACAAAACAAAGGGCACTCATTATGAATAAACTAACTTGCTTCATCGTCGTTAAAATAGCATTATACTTGTTTCACACTTACCTCTTCGGCACCCGAAGATTTCAATACAGTAGCAATTTCTGCTTCTGACAACTTATTTTTGCTCAAATCAATGGCCATCACAAATTTGTTGTCAGTACAACGGGGGTCAAACAACAATGGCTTTACAGTTGGACCAAAGCCATTGGAAATAAAGAACGTAAAGGTCATTCCAAAAGCTGTAAAAAGTACTGTCATTTCAAATAAAACAGGTACGTAGTTTGGGAATGATATGGGGTCTTTGCCACCAATTATCATGGGCCAGTCAAAGCCCATTGTCCACAAAATAAGAGCCAGCCCGCACGCGAGACCCGTTACCCCAAACATAAAAGCGGCAATACCGATGCGCGTGCGCGGGTGTCCAATTGCTACATCCATGCCGTGAATGGCAAAAGGTGAATATACTTCGTGGATTTTTACGCCCGCCTGTTTTACTTTGCCAACGGCTTCAAGTATTACATCGTCGTCGTCGTACACGCCTACTAAAAATTTTCCTGTTGATTCAGCCATGATTCTATATTTTTCTATTTCTTATTGTGCGTCTTTGTTAAAAGTAGGTGCTGACACGCGCTCACCTTTGGCTACTCCTGACACTTTCTTTGGTAACTTCTCGGACGAAGACTTAACAATTGCCTTCACTTCGGCCATATTTATAACGGGTAAATACTTTGAAAATAAGAAGAAACAGGTAAAGAAGAACCCAAAAGAGAAAATGTAATCGCCAATGTCAAACATAGTAGGTGAAAACATGGCCCAGCTCGATGGAATGTAATCGCGGTGCAATGAGGTAACGATAATTACGAAACGCTCAAACCACATACCAATGTTCACAATGATTGAGATGAAAAATGTCCACTTCACACTGCGACGAATGCTACGACTCCAAAACAACTGAGGCGAGATTACGTTGCAAGTCATCATGGCCCAGTATGCCCACCAATAAGGACCAGTTGCACGGTTTACGAAAGCGTATGTTTCGTATTCAACACCCGAATACCAAGCAATAAAAAACTCTGTCAAGTAAGCCACACCCACTATCGAACCAGTCAAAGTAATAATCTTATTCATTGACTCAATGTGCTCAAGCGTGATGTAGTCCTCCAATTTATAAACCACTCGCGTTACCAACATCAAGGTTTGTACCATCGCAAAACCCGAAAAAATAGCTCCCGCTACGAAATAAGGAGGGAAAATAGTAGTATGCCAACCTGGAATAACCGACGTGGCAAAGTCCATGGATACAATAGTGTGTACCGAAAGTACGAGCGGCGTAGAAAGGCCCGCCAAAATTAAACTAATGTATTCGTAACGAGCCCATGCCTTAGCCGACCCATTCCAACCCAAAGACAAAGCACCATAAATATATTTCGACACTTTGTTTTTTGCACGGTCGCGGATGGTAGCCAAATCTGGCACTAAACCAACAAACCAAAACAAGCATGACACCGAAAAATAAGTTGAGATGGCAAATACGTCCCAAACAAGTGGTGAGTTGAAGTTTACCCACAATGAACCAAAAGTATTGGGAAGTGGCAACGCCCAATAAGCCAGCCAAGGGCGACCCATGTGCATTACAATGAATGAAGCTGCGCACAATACTGCAAAAATTGTCATTGCCTCGGCGGCACGGTTGATAGATGTCCGCCATTTTTGACGAAACAACAACAAAACGGCAGAGATAAGTGTACCAGCGTGACCAATTCCTACCCACCATACAAAGTTGGTAATGTCCCACGCCCAGCCTACGGTTTTATTCAAGCCCCACACGCCCAAGCCTTCCCACCACGTCCAAGCCACGCAGGCTGCGCCGTAGAGTAATACCAAAAGCGAAATTGTGAAAGCAACTTTCCATTCTTTGGTGGGTTTGCCCTCAACGTGTCGGCAAATATCCTCGGTTACGTCGGCGTAGGTTTTTCCGCCAGTTACCAGAGGGGTTCTTACAGGTGAAGTTATGTGCATAACTATTAAATTTTAGAAAATTAGAGAGTATTAATGTCCACCGTGTGCTTCAGCTGCGTGCGCCTCAGTGGCTTTTTTTTCTACGTCTTTGTTACGAATTTTAACCAAATAAGACACCACAGGTTTTACGTTGATTTCTTCCAACATTGTAAACGCGCGGCCTTCTTTTTCTTCGGCCAACAATTGTGAAATGCGGCTTTCGGGGTCGTTCATGTCGCCAAACGCAATGGCTTCGGTTGGGCAAGACTGCGCACAAGCCGTTATAATTTCGCCATCTACGGGACGGCGGCGGTCTTTCTTGGCAGTCAATTTACCTTCCTGAATACGCTGAACGCACATGGAGCATTTTTCAATAACTCCCCGCGAACGAACCGTTACGTCGGGGTTGATGACCATTTTGCCCAAATCGTTGTTAAAGTGATAATCGAAGTTGTCGTTATCAAAATATTTGAACCAGTTGAAACGACGCACTTTGAACGGGCAGTTGTTAGCGCAATAGCGCGTACCAATGCAGCGGTTGTAGGCCATTTGGTTCAAGCCTTCGCTGCTGTGGGTCGTAGCCAATACGGGACAAACTGTTTCGCAAGGCGCATTGGTGCAATGCTGGCACATCAAAGGTTGAAATACTACGTCTGGATTTTCAGAAGCAATTTCTAATGCCCGAGGTCCATCAATCAAACCCATTTCTTCGACTTTGTCGTCCACATCTGTCGAATAGTAGCGGTCAATCCGAATCCAGTGCATCTCACGGCGATTGACAACTTCTTGACGACCAACCACTTGCACGTTATTTTCGGCTTGGCAACTTACTACGCAAGCACCGCAACCGTTGCAAGAATTCAAGTCTATCACCATGCCCCAAGAATGGTTCGGTTTTTGATAACCGTTCCAAAGTGTAATATCGCCAGGCGATTTCAGTCCTTCTGATGTATGTATCTTCGGAAGGAAACGACCTTCCATTGTATTTTTCTTATAATTGGCCAAACGCCCTTCTTGCACTACGGCTTTCCGGCCCATCACGGTTTCGTGGGTTTGGGTTTGGGCAATATCGCGCTTTTCGCCCGTTTTGGCCATCGTGCCAGTACCCGCATTGAAACTGAGGTAACCGCTTTTCAATGATGCCATTGGATAAACGTTCACTCCTACTCCATTGCCAGATTTGCCCGCTTTTTCGCGTCCATAACCAATGGCAAGTGCAATGGTTTCGTTGGCTTGGCCTGGTTGAATCAACACAGGTACTTCTACCGACTTGCCACCTACTTCTACTTTAATGACATCGCCCTGAGACAAATCGTTGTCTTTGGCCGTTTTTTGCGACATACTCGCGTAGTTGTCCCAACAGGCCTTGGTGATAGGTTCTGGAAATTCTTGTAACCACGGATTGTTGGCCATTGCGCCAGTACCCATGCCCACTTTTTCGTACAACACTACTTCCAAAGCACTTGATTTGGCTGCGCCAATGGCCGAAATAGCCCCTGCAGTGTTTCCTAAGTACGATGCACCACTTTCGGAAATACCCGCAGCTGGCTCATATACGCCATCGTGCAAACATTTTACCCAAAACTGCTCAAAATTACCCGTACCCATGTTGCTTTTCCAGAAATTACGCACGTAAGCGTAGTAATCGCTGCTTGCTCCCGCCCACTTCAATAAACTTGACTGGGCTTGGCGGGTTTTGTAAATGGGCGAAATGGTGGGTTGGATCAAACTATAATGACCTGCTTTTGGCTCGGCATCACCCCAACACTCCAAAAAATGCGGTGCTGGCGTAATGTATTTACACAAAGAAGCGGTTTCGTCGGCACGGTCGGCAAAAGATATGGAGAGTGCTGTTTTGGTAAGTGCCTCTTTCAATTCAGCACCGCGTGGGTGGTCATAAACTGGATTGGCTTCGTAAAACAAAACTGCACCCACTTTACCCGCTTTTGCTTCGTCTATGAAAGCATTCATGGCCATGTCATTACCTTGACGATAATAAACAGGGGCATTTAGATTAATGGTTTTCCCGTAAGCGCCGAGCGTTGCGTTGATGGCATTCACGATGGTCTGCACGTTGGGGTCGTTAGAACCCGACACCACCAAAGATGCGCCATTGGCGGCTTTCAAGTCGGCGGCCGCTTTGGTAAGCATTTTGTCCGCTTGCTCGCCCAGTGATGCCGCACGACCACCCGTTAATTTATTGTACAAAGCTACCGCAACTGCTCCTTCTTGCGAAGGCTTCACTGCTACCCGATAGTCGGCGTTTGAACCCGTCATTGACATTACCGTTTCAAACTGATAATGCCGCGACATGGTTCTTTTACCCCCTTTGGCACTGCTCAATTTGCGCGTTTGGGCATATTGGCGAACTGATTCGGCTGAGGAAACCCAAGTAGCTAAAAAATCACAACTGAGACCAACTATTACTTCGGCTTTGCTGAAATCATAAGATGGAACCACTGCTTTGCCAAAAGAATCGGCGTTGGCTTTTATCAAACCCCATACAGAATTGGCATCGTAAGTAATGTGCTTAGTAGTTGGATATTTGGCCGTAAAATCGGCAATAACTGCCTTAGTAGAAGGACTTATAATGGTAGAAGAAACAATACTAATGGCTCCACCACGGGCGGCTACAGCAGCCAACTGAGCAACTATTTCTTTGTCCACAGCGTCCCAATCGGCATCTGCTTCGCCTTTCTTTGGGCCTTTGAGTTTTTCTACGTCATAAAGACCCAACAAAGAAGCCTGAGCCCGGGCACTTGTACCACCTTTGTTAATGCTTGATTGGTTGTTACCTTCTATTTTAATGGGGCGGCCTTCACGGGTTTTCACCATGATACTGGCATAGTCGCCACCTTCTGAATAAGTAGAAGCATACCAGTCGGCTATGGTCGGAAAAGTATCGGTCGGTTTGTTGACATAAGGTAGCGAATTTTTGACGGGTGCGTCGCAGGCAGCCAATGAAACGGCGGCCATTCCAAAGCCCAACACTTTCAAAAAATCGCGGCGGTCGCCCAAGTCACCTAATCCATCTACGATACTATTGTTTGGCGTTGATTCAGGCTTTTCCAGATTGCCAAATTCGCTACTCGCATTTTTTACGAACGTCTCGTCGTTGCGAAGCTCTTCTAAACCTTTCCAATACCGCTTTGTTTGGTTTTCCATTGTATTAGGATTCTTTCTAAAATTTATTTTTTTACTGGCAGGAATTACAGAATACTCTTGTTGTCCGTGGATTGGTACTATCAATACTTAATTACTAACATCAAACCACAAATTTCAAACTGTAAATCACTCAATAGTGGCACTTTGAACATTCTAAACCACCAATGTCAGCGACTTTGAGCGATTCTTTGGTTGTTGTTTTGTGCAACGACACCAATTTAGTGTAGTAATCATTGCCTTTTGTGTTTACTTCGGTCTTGCGGTGGCAATCAATACACCAACCCATTGTGAGCGACGAACGTTGCTGCACTACTTCCATTTTCTCAATTTCACCGTGGCACTGCACACATTGCACACCGCCCACATTGACGTGTTGGGCGTGGTTAAAATAAGCCAAATCTGGCAAATTGTGTACCCGCACCCACTCTACTGGCTTGTTGGCCTCAACGGCGGCGTATATTTTTTGAATCTCTGGCGATTCTTTCTTGATTACGCCGTGGCAATTCATACAAATATTGGCAGATGGAATGTGGGCAGATTTACCCCGATTCACGCCTGTGTGGCAATAGTTACAGTCAATTTTGTACTGACCAGCGTGTAGTTTATGCGAGAACGAAATGGGCTGCTTTGGCGCATAACCTTGCTGAATACCAATGCCGTACATTCCGTCTAAGGTGGCTTTGGTAGCCATCAAAATAAAGAACCAAACTGACGCAGTACGAACGGCTTTGTTTTGCGCAAAAGTAGTTAAGCCACCACGCAGACGCTCCATGAATGTTTCGCCCGTTGCTTGCGTGCCTTCAGTGCCAGTTACGGCCTTTGACAATACCGACACAATGGTCATCAAAACACCCAATACGAGCAACATCACAATCAGCAATGCTACCAACAAATAAGTGAATAAATCGGAGGGGCCTGAGGTAGTTCCCGCAGGTTGAGCAGCGCCGCCACCTGGTACAGCCACTACGGCGGGGGCTGTGTTGTACTTTTCAACGTAGGCTAAAATGTCTTTCACTTCTTTTTCACCGTAAGACGGAAAAGCCGTCATTTGGGCTTTGCCGTACTTGTTGTACAAATCAACGGCGTACTGATCGCCGCTGGCAATAACGCCATTGGGATTTTTGACCCATTTCACGAGCCAAGCCAAATCGCGCCGTTGCTGAATTCCCTTCAAACCTGGGCCTACTACAACTTGGTCTCCTGGGTTGTGGCAAGATGCGCAATTGTTCTTAAACAATGTTTCACCGTTGGCAGCGTCGCCATCTTGGGCTGCAAGTTGTCCTGCGTACAACAGACCTACACAAAGTGTGAACCTAATAATAAATGATGATTTCAAGAAATTTAAACTTTTCATTGTATGTAATCTATTTTCAAAAACTGTACTCTTTTACCGTACAAAAGTAAGGCACGATTGCAATTATGCAAAAGTATTTTTGTTCTTAATTTGCAATATACAGTTATTTAGAAATATTCTAATTTGTTTCAATGGGTTCTTCTAAAATTCAAGCAATATACGTAGTTTAGCGTATTTGTTGGTTTCATAAAATGCAAAATACCATTTAATCAAGCGAAGGTACTGCTTTGACTAAATGGTATTTTTCTAATAGCCTCTCTTTTTTACCTGCTGGCAAATAGAAGAGAGGTCCCGAGCGGATTCGAACCGCTGTACGAGCTTTTGCAGAGCTCTGCCTAGCCACTCGGCCACAGGACCTTTTAAGAGGAGGAATCTCAATTGTTCAATTCCTCCCCTCAAATATTACTCGACTTCTGTTTCGGTTTTTGCTTCAACCGCTACTTCTTCTACCTCTTTTGGTGCCTCTACCTCTACTACCGCTTCGGCTACAACTTCTGTTTCTTTGACAGCGGCTTTTTTGGAAGCAGACTTGCGTTTTTTCTCACCTTCTTCCATTTGCTCTTTCAAAGCTGACAGCGACCCTAAATCTCCAAGAGTTGCCTTTTCGTTGTCTTTCGGTTTTTCTGCTTTGGCAGTGGCTTTAGCTTCTACTTTTGGCTCGTCTTTTTCTTGCCAAGTTTTGGTGTGCGACAATAAAATACGCTTTTCATCTTTCGTGAACTCTTGTACTTTAAAATCTAACGCCTCGCCTACTTCGGCCAACGAACCATCTTCTTTGGCTAAGTTTTTCAACGTACACAAGCCTTCGATTCCGTAGGGCAATTCGAGTACTGCCATCTTGTCGTTCTTGCTCACAATTGTACATTTGTGAAACGAACCAAGCGAAAATACCGTCTCAAAAGTATCCCAAGGATTTTCTTCTAAGTGTTTGTGGCTCAAAGACAAACGACGATTTTCAACATCTAATTCAAGAACAATTACTTCGAGTTCTTCGCCTACTTTGATAAAGTCGCTGGGGTGTTTGATTTTCTTGGTCCAAGACAAATCTGACACGTGAACAAGGCCGTCTATTCCTTCTTCTAATTCTAAGAACAAGCCGAAGTTTGTCAAGTTGCGAACGGTTCCTTTGTGCTGGGTTCCAATTGCATATTTGTCAAGTGCTTCTTTGCGCGTCCAGGGGTCGGTAGTCAATTGCTTGATACCCAAAGACATTTTGCGCTCGGCGCGGTCGAGGGTTAATACAACTGCTTCAATTTCGTCGTTGATTTTCAAGAAATCTTGTGGATTGCGCAAATGCTGCGACCACGACATTTCTGAAACGTGAATCAAGCCTTCTACGCCTGGCGTAATTTCGAGGAAAGCACCGTAATCTGCTACGTTTACTACCCGTCCTGTTACCTTTGAACCAATTTCCAAGCCTGCGGCCAAAGACTCCCAAGGATGCGGCTGGAGTTGTTTCATACCCAAAGAGATGCGCTTCTTGTCTTCGTCGAAGTCAAGCACCACCACGTTGATTTTTTGGTCAAGACCCAACAAGTCTGATGGGTCGCCGATGCGGCCCCAAGAAATATCGGTAATGTGCAACAAGCCATCTACGCCGCCCAAGTCAATAAACACGCCAAACTTGGTCATGTTTTTGATAACGCCTTCCAAAACCTGGCCACGCTCAAGGTTGGTCAATATTTGTTGGCGTTGTGCTTCGAGGTCTTTCTCAATCAGTATTTTGTGCGATACTACTACGTTATTGTTGGCGTGGTTTATTTTAACCACTTTCACTTCCATTTTCTTGCCTACAAATATATCGAAATCACGGATGGGCTTCACGTCAATTTGTGAACCTGGCAAGAACGCCTCCACACCATATATATCAACTATCAAACCACCTTTGGTACGACGCTTCACGAAGCCGTCAATGATAAGGTCGTCGTCAAACGATTTCTGAATGTTGTCCCAAGCAGTAATTACTTTTGCTTTCTTGCGCGACAACACCAATTGACCGTTGGCATCTTCTTGGTTTTCAATGTAAACTTCAATTTCGTCGCCGCTTTTGAGGTCGGGCATGTCACGAAACTCTGAGCGAGGTACAATACCGTCTGACTTTGAACCAATGTTCAGAATCACTTCGCGGTCGTTCATGCCAACCACTACGCCTTTCACTACTTCTTTTTCGGCAACGGCAGAGAGCGTTCCGTTAATCATTTCTTCGAGTTGTGCTTTTTCGGCGACGCTATATCCGCCACCAAAACCTTTTGCTACAACGCGGTCCCAATCAAAATCAGCTAATTGTTGTTTACTCATAATGTATTGTTAATTAGCCCTTTGCTACATCAACTCGTGGGCAATGCGGGTTGAAATTTGGTAAAAAGATGTGTTTTCTTTGTAAAACGGAGTGCAAAAGTAGGGATTTTTCAAAAAAAACACAACTTTTTAATGAATCTTTTCTCGTTTTGAGAGATAAGGCAGCCAGGAGTCGTCGGCAACACCCGAAAATTCACGCAAAAATACGATAAATGAAGGCTTAAAAGGGCGTTGCCGCATGGGCATTTTGGCTTCTTCGGGCATAAAATCACCTTTTTTGGCATTGCATCTTTTGCAGGCGGTTGTCAGGTTGTCCCAACTACTACGCCCGCCGCGCGAACGGGGAATAACATGGTCGAGGGTAAGGTCTTCGTGCGTACCACAATAAACACAACGGTGTTGGTCGCGCTTGAATATATTTTGGCGGGTCATCATTACGCCTTTGTAAGGCATTTGCACGTACCGATTGAGCCTGATAACAGTAGGCATTGGGTAGTTTGCATCAACGGTTCGCAGGTACTGGTCTGATGCGTGCGATACGAGTTCGGCCTTGTCGAGATAGACCAACAAAAAGGCTTTGGGTGCGGAGCAAACGCTCAACGCGCTATAATCTTGATTTAATACGAGAACTTTCCTGCCCATAACCGCTTTAAGAGTGGAGGTTATTTTTTTGCAAGATACATTTTTTTAGGTAAAAACAGGCAGCCAAAAATTATCAAACGCAAAATTTTATAATTCAGTCGTCGCCGCGCTCTCTTTTCAAATCACGGTCTTTGATGGTGTCGCGTTTGTCGTAGAGTTTTTTGCCTTTGGCAAGGGCAATTTCAAGTTTGGCCAAACCACGCTCATTAATAAATAACCGAGTAGGCACAATGGTCAATCCCTGGTCGTTGAGTTTTAATTCTAATCGTTTCAGTTCGCGCCTTTTGAGCAATAATTTACGGTCGCGGAGGGGTTCGTGATTAATATAGGTGCTTTTTTCGTAGGGCGAAATGTGGAGATTGCGCACGCACAATTCGTTGTTATCAAAAAGGCAATAGGAGTCGCTGAGGTTGAATTTACCCTGCCGAATGGATTTTATTTCGCTGCCCAGCAAGGCCAAACCCGCCGTAAATTGTTCCAAAAAGAAATATTCAAAAGAAGCCCTTTTGTTGGTACTATCAATTGTTTTTTGTGTTTTTGCCATTGTTGATGTTACTCATGCATAAAAGTAGTGCGGCGCAAAAATCGCTAAAAATAATGGTATTTTTAGGTTTGAACGAAAGTCATAAAAAGATTATTCGTATTTTTACGGTCTATTAAAAAAACAACACGAACCTTTCACTTCCTTTCACATGGCTTTCGATTTAGATATGATCAAAGGGCTTTATGCCCAAATGGGTGAGCGCATTGACGCTGCCCGTACCGCCGTTGGTCGCCCGCTGACGCTCTCCGAGAAAATTTTATACAGCCACTTGACCGAAGGTTCGGCCACCAAAGCCTACGCCCGGGGCAAAGATTACGTTGATTTTGCCCCCGACCGCGTGGCCATGCAAGACGCAACGGCTCAGATGGCTTTGTTGCAATTCATGCAAGCAGGCCGTCCCAAAGTAGCGGTACCTTCGACGGTTCACTGCGACCACTTGATTCAAGCCAAAATAGGTGCTGATGCCGATTTGGCAACGGCAAAGTCTTCTAACAAAGAGGTTTACGATTTTTTGGCCTCCGTTTCTGACAAATATGGCCTCGGTTTTTGGAAGCCTGGCGCGGGTATTATTCACCAAGTAGTATTAGAAAATTATGCTTTCCCAGGCGGTATGATGATTGGTACCGACTCGCACACGCCCAACGCGGGCGGTTTGGGCATGGTGGCCATTGGTGTGGGCGGTGCAGATGCTTGCGACGTAATGGCGGGCTTGCCCTGGGAGTTGAAAATGCCCAAACTCATTGGCGTAAAACTCACGGGCAGATTGAGCGGCTGGACGGCGGCCAAAGACGTGATTTTGTGGGTAGCAGGCCAACTCACCGTAAAAGGCGGAACCGGTGCGATTGTTGAATATTTTGGCGAGGGTGCAGAAAGCCTGTCGGCCACGGGCAAAGGCACGATTTGTAACATGGGAGCTGAAATTGGCGCAACCACCTCTATTTTTGCTTACGACCCCAAAATGGCCGAGTATTTGAGTGGAACAGGGCGCGCCGACGTAGCCGAATTGGCCAACGGCGTAGCAGCGCATTTGCGCTCCGACGATGAAGTCTATGCCAATCCTGCTGCTTATTTTGACGAATTGCTCGAACTCAACCTTTCAACGCTCGAGCCGCACATCAACGGGCCATTTACGCCCGATTTGGCGTGGCCACTGTCTAAGTTTGGCGCGGCCGTCAAAGCAAATGGCTGGCCAGAAGTACTTTCGGTGGGTTTGATTGGTTCTTGCACCAACTCATCTTACGAAGACATCAGCCGCGCGGCTTCGTTGGCCCAGCAAGCAGTGGACAAAAAACTCCAAGTAACTTCTGAATACACCATCACGCCTGGCTCGGAGCAAGTGCGCTTTACGGTAGAACGCGACGGCTTTTTGGATACATTTGGCAAAATGGGCGGCGTGGTATTGGCCAATGCCTGCGGCCCTTGCATTGGGCAATGGGACCGACACGGCGCTGAAAAACAGGAGAAAAACTCGATTATTACTTCCTTCAATCGTAACTTTTCAAAACGAGCCGACGGCAACCCCAATACACATTCGTTCGTGGCATCGCCAGAAATTGTAACGGCCATGGCCATTGCAGGAAATCTGACGTTCAATCCCATGACCGACAGCCTTACCAACGCTGATGGTCAGCAGGTTAAGTTGGACGAGCCAACTGGCTTAGAAATGCCACCGCGTGGTTTTGACGTAGAAGATGCAGGCTACCAAGCACCCGCCGAAGACGGCTCGAAGGTGAGCGTTTTGGTGTCGCCAACTTCCGACCGCTTGCAACTGCTCGACCCATTCAAGGCTTGGGAAGGCACCGATTTGACGGGCTTAAAATTGCTCATCAAGGCCAAAGGGAAATGCACCACCGACCACATTTCGATGGCTGGGCCGTGGCTCAAATACCGTGGCCATTTAGATAATATTTCTAACAATTTGCTCATTGGAGCCATCAATTTTGCCAACGACCAAGCCAATACCGTTAAAAACCAATTGACGGGCGAATATGGCGCTGTGCCAGCCGTACAGCGGGCCTACAAAGCAGCGGGCGTTGGCTCGATTGTGGTGGGCGATGAAAACTACGGCGAAGGTTCGTCGCGCGAGCACGCGGCCATGGAGCCTCGGCACTTGGGCGTGCGGGCTATTTTGGTGAAATCGTTTGCGCGGATTCACGAAACAAACCTTAAAAAGCAGGGAATGTTGGCCTTGACTTTTGCCAATCCTGCCGATTACGACAAGATTCAGGAAGACGATTCGATTGATATTTTGGGCTTAACTACCTTTGCACCAGGCCAATCTTTGACGGTAGTGTTCAACCACAGCGACGGCTCGAAAGATGAGGTTAGCGTAAATCATACTTACAACGACGCGCAAGTAGAGTGGTTTAAAGAAGGTGGCGCTTTGAATATTATTCGCAAGCAAGTGGCGGCGTAATTGAGTTTTTAGATTATAAATAAGTCGGCCAGTCATTTTGATTGGCCGACTTATTTGTTTGTAAAACAATAGGTTAAGCTATATTTTTGGTGATAAGTAGTTGCGCATATTTAATTGGTGGCACGACTATTACTTAAGATGCTTTTATTCAGCGTATTAAATCAGTCGTGCCACCATTATATTATTTTTGATTTGTAATAAAGGGTAATTTGGTAATAACAAATTGATAAACATCGGACCGCACGGGCGGCCCCGCGCCGATGCGGACAATTACAACAAATAAACAATTACGAGTAAGTACTTAACGAAGCAAAAAGCACCCTTAACAACCCTATTAATTGAACAAGCGCACCTTCCTCCAATCAGCTTTGGGTTTATTGGCCCTCCCCTCCGATTCGTTGGGTAAAATTTGGCAAACCAATGGCCAAATACCGCAGCAAGTAGCTCAAAATGAGGCATTTTGGGCCGAAATCAGAAAGCATTACCGCATCACTTCCGATTTCATTCACCTCGAAAACGGCTACTACATTTTGCCATCGGAAGACGTGTTAGATGCCTATATTCGGCATATTAAAAAAATCAACTTGGTGTCGTCTTATTACATGAGAACCCAACAATTTGACGACAAATTGGCTTTGCGAAAACAGTTGGCAGAAGTGGTGGGCTGCCCATTTGAAGAACTCATTATTACCCGCAACACCACCGAATCGTTGGATACAGTTATTGCGGGAATGGACTGGAAAGCTGGCGATGAAGCCGTCATGGCCATGCAAGATTACGGGGCCATGTTGGATATGTTCAAACAGCAAGCCCGCCGCTACGGAATCATCAACAAAGTGATTTCGGTGCCAAACCACCCCAAATCGGACGAAGAAATTGTGCAACTTTACGAGCAAGCCATTACGCCAAAAACGCGGTTGTTAATGGTTTGCCACGTCATAAATATTACGGGACAGATTTTGCCCGTCCAAAAAATTGCTCAAATGGCCCATCGTCTCGGCGTAGAAGTACTGGTGGACGGCGCACACGCAATTGGACACATTGACTTCAAAATCAGCGACTTAGGCTGCGATTATTACGGCAGTAGTTTGCACAAATGGTTGGGAAGCCCGTTGGGAGCGGGGCTTTTGTACGTCAAAAAAGAAAAAATCAAAAACCTGTGGCCGCTCTTTGCCGACCCTAATTTTGGCGACGACGACATCAGAAAACTCAACCACACGGGCACGCACCCCGTCCATACCGATTTGGCCATCGCCGATGCCATTCGTTTTCACCAAGAAATAGGGATTGAGCGCAAAGAAGCACGGTTGCGGTATCTACAAAATTATTGGACTTCAAAAGTGCGGACTAATCCCCGCATTTTGGTAAACACACCCGCCGAAGCTGCCCGTTCTTGCGGCATTGCCAACGTGGGCATTAAGGGAATGACTCCCGCCAATTTGGCCAAAACGCTGCTCGAAAAATATAAAATTTGGACCGTTGCCATTGATTACGCCAACGTGCAAGGTGTGCGCGTTACGCCACATTTATACACCAGTTTGCAAGAATTAGACGCTTTTGTGCGGGCTTTGCAAGAGTTAGCGGCCTGATTTCTTTTTCCAAAACGAAATTTTAATTGGGATTTCTGACAAACCAGCTCATCAAAAGCATGGCCAAAGCGCAAACTACCAACCCCAATGACTCACGGGCGAGTTCAATATTTAGGCTTCGCATCTTCATTTCGCCAAACAGAATTCCTTCGTATTCGGGCGGCCACTGACTAAACGCGGCTATCAAATAAGCCGCCGACATGACCAAAAATACGTAATAGCGCGGCGTTCGGCCCAAAAATACCGAAAAACAAGCGGCAGCGGCCAAGCCATAAATAGGCACCCACGACGCGGGGTCGGGGTCGTTGAGTTGAAAATAAGCAAACAATACGAACAGCAACGTTAAGGCCAGCGAAACGATTTTGGGTAGCGACATTTTTTAAAAGCGAATAGTTTTTGGAAATCAAAGCAAAAAACGATTCATTTTTACCCTGTTTTCTTGTGCGCTTTAAACACGTTAGGTTCTAATTTTACCACAACCGCTTGGTGGCAATGGCGGCACCTTCGGCCATGGCGGCTAATTTGGCGTAAACGATGTCTTCGTCCACCGACCCAAACCCCGCAAAAGTCGAAAACCCGCAATCAGTGCCAGCAATGACGCGCTCGCGGCCTACAATGTTGGCGAAGGTTTCGATGCGTTGGGCTACGAGTTCTGGGTGTTCAATAAAGTTAGTAGTTGAATCTAAAACACCTGGAATCAAGATTTTATCATCGGGAATTTTGGTATCTCTAAACACCGTCCATTCGTGGGCGTGGCGTGGATTGGCAGTTTCAAAGAGTAATCCTTGGGGCTTGGCTCTGAGGGCAATTGGCAACACCATACTCATCGGAGCATCGTGGTGGTGTGGACCTTCGTAGTTGCCAAAACAAACGTGCATTCGCACTCTGTCGGCGGGAATATTCCGCAGGGAGTGGTTCAAAACCTCAATATGCTGGTTGGCCAAACGCACGTAATCTTCGTCCGTTTCGTGCTTAAACATCATGTGTTTGCCCAGCCCAATGTCGGGCGAATCTAACTGCAACACAAAGCCCGCCGCCACAATGGCCTCATACTCAGGGCGCATGGCTTCGGCGAGGGCTTCCAAATATTCGTCTTTGGTTTTGTAGTGATTGTTGGGCAAAAACAAGGCAATGACTCCTGGCGAAGCGGCATTCATAAAAGTATCAAATGGCCGATGGGCGGCGATGGCGGCGTTGAAATTGGCCACGTCGTCTTCGAGCGGAATGGTACTTTTTACTTCTATTTTTCCAACGCAACACGGGCGCGAATAAGTCGGTGTGCCGCCTCCTTTTGATGCTCGCTGCATAAAACCTGGAAAATCTTCCAAATCGCTCGGTGGGTTGCGGGGGCTGTCGCCTTCAAAACCCGTAATGCGGTCTTTGATGTAGGTAGAATAGCTAATTTTGCTCATCTCGCCATCGCTCACAATATCCACGCGGGATTTTACCTGTCTGGCCACCACGTCATCTACGGCTTTTTTGATGGTGGCGTTAAAAAGCTCATTATCAACATCTTCGTTGCGTTCTTTGGCAAAAACCAAATCGGTAACGGCTTTTGAGCGGGGCAAACTGCCCACGTGGGTGGTTAAAATTCGGTCGGTACTGGTTAGCATAAGATATTATGTTGTTCGGTTTATTTTTTTCATTCTTCCCAATACGTCCAAGCCTTGTTCAAAAAGGTAATGGAGCAGGTCAATAAATACCCAGTTTTCGGACAGCTTATCACCCTCGCGGCGGTAAATATCCACAATACGCATAGGAGCGTGCTTATCGCTGGCAGGCAAACCCAAAAAACCGCCCTTGTTGCGGTTGTTGAGGTTGGGCCAACCAAAAAATCCGCAATAATTTCCTTCGGCAACATTGGCCACGTGGCCGTTAAAAATTTTGTCGGTTAGGTTTTCTCGAAATGGATACTGGTGTTGCTGTTGATAACGACCAATGGTGTAAGAAGCCCCAATACCCGTGGGGCCATACCAAATCATGTCGTGGTGCCAAGTGCGTGCCAAGTATTCGGGGGGGCAGTGGTCGAGTCCAGTGCGGTTCAGCTCGGTTAAATCGGCTACCATTTTGGCTACCAAACCAGTGGTTGTAGCAGCTTCGGCGGGGTTTTGAGTCTCAAACAGCAAGCCGTCGTGGGTGCGCGGGCCAGGGTACATAAACGCCGCACCCGTCATGGGTGGTAGCGGATAGTGCCCCACTTGGTGCATCACACTCAAAATATCGCAGAACAAGGCCGTTTCGGCTATTTTCCCATCAGCAGTAATGCGGTTAAATTCGGCGTAGCGAAGAAAAACCATTTTGCCCGTGGCAGGAATCCCAAGCCAGTTTTGGTCAAAAAGCCCCAAAAAATTACCCATGCTAACCACCCACTGAGTTTGGCCGCCATCGCACTCGTTGGCTCCCGCAAAAAATATATCTTCGCGCCGCTGCACGGGCGAAAAAGCCGCTCTAAAAGGCTTCCAAAAGGTTTCTACCACAGCTGCTGCCCCGTGCTGCTCGTAAAAAGGGTGCATACCGCGCCAGTGGTAATGGGGAGTGGTATATTGTTGTAGTAAGGTTGTCAAATCGGCATCGGCGGCGCGGTCGAATGCGGCATAAAAATTTTGTACTACCTGTTTTGCTTCTTGAAAATCGTGCATTTGGTTTCAGTTTAAAGGTCGTCCCCCGTCCACGGGAAAAACGCAGCCTGTTGAAAAAGTAAAACTTTCGGCAATGGCCAATACGGCCTTGGCCACGTCGTCGGCCATGGCAATACGCCCCAAAGGTGTTTTACTTTTTTGTTCTTCTAAATAGCTTTCGGGCAGTGCCTGCGCGTACTCGCCCAGCACCCACCCAGGCGACAGCGACACCACCCGAACGGCAGGTGCTAAAGCGCGTCCTAAGGAGCGGGTCAGGGAGTCGATGGCGGCTTTTGATGCACAATAGGCCACATTGCTACCCACCCCTGTACGCCCCGCAATAGACGAAATATTGACAATAACGGGGTTTTGGCCTTGTTTGAGCAATGGTAACATGGCCCGAATACAAGCAAACGCACCCCGAAAATTAACCTGCATAATTTTATCAATCCAGTCGTCTTCTAAGCCCGCCAAATCATGATGCGGAACGGGTTTGGTAATGCCCGAATTATTGACCAAAATATCTAAATGTCCAAACCGTTCTTGCACAAAGGCTGCCATTTGCGCCAATTGCTGGCTGTCAACAACCGACGCTTGAAACAGCGCGTGCTGGCCTGCCGCCAAGCTTTTGAGTACGGCTTCGGCCTTGCTGGCGTTGGTGTTGTAATTAACAACCACGTTATAGCCTGCTGCGGCCAAGTGCCTACATATTTCGGCTCCAATACCACCACTGCCACCCGTTACGAGCGCGGTTTTTTGCTGTTTGGGCGCTACAACCATGTTTGTAAACCAATTAAAAAGGCCAAAGTAAGCCCAAAAAAAGCCAACAAATAATAGAGTTGAGGATCTACTTTGCCAGGCACTAAATACCAACCCTCCTGTTTTTCGGGTAGCCCGCGTTCTTTGAACATTCGTTTTTGGCCTGGAATAGAATATTCTGACCATTCTGGCTGGCGGCCTGTCCACAAAATACTCAGTGGTATAGCAACGCCAACATTAACAATAGTGCCAATCAGACAATACCATGGCCAAGAAATAGACGTAGTGATGGCAACGACCCAAACAGTCAATAAGCCTGCCACAACTCCTACCAACAAGCCTTTTTGAGTGGTGTGTTTGGAGAAAAAACCCAGCCCAAACATACTCAACTTAGCCGCCACAAAAAACGAACCTATTTTGGTCAATAATTCCAAAATAGAGTTATTGGCAAGGGTTGAATACATGATAGCGGGTATGATAATGAAAAGCCCCCAAGAAGCCGTAAAAATGCGCGATAGTCGCAGATTGTAGGCGGGAGTTTGGGGCGTAGAAACGAATTTTTGGTAAAAATCTACCAAAGTAACAGTAGAGAGAGAGTTGTAGGCCGAAGCAAGGCTCGACATACTGGCCGACATAATGGCCGCTGCAACAATACCCATCAACCCAGGCAACCCGTAGTTGGCCGCAAATTGCAGGATAATCATGTTGTCGTTTTCAAACTGCTTTCCTCCATAATAATGATAAAAAAGTGTGCCGAGCGAAACAAACAAGAAATAGATAAAAAAGCCCGCAAAACCAATGATAAGAAACGATTTTTTGGCATCGCCAATGCTCCGCGCTGTGAGGGTGCGTTGTACCATCATTTGGTTGGTACCACAAACTGTAATATGGTAGAGCGTCATGGCTACCACGCCCGCCCAAACCGAAGTGGCATCGCTAAAATCCAAGCCCCATTTCAAAGGATTGATTTTGCCCATCGTTTTTAGTTCGGCAATGGTTTCGGCGAGCGGCAAAGGCAACTTTGTGAGCAAGGTGTACATAATAATACCTGCCCCCGACACAAAAATAACCGCCTGTACCAACTCTATCCAAATAATGGCCGCAATGCCTCCCATAATGGTGTAGGTGAGGGCTATGAGCGTAACAATAAAAATGCAGGGAATAACCGATATGCCAGTTATGAAGCTGATAACCAACGAAGTACCATACAAAACTGCCGCCGACGAAAGCGCTTGGGTAACCAAAAAAACACCCGAAATAGTAAGGCGCGAAGCACTACCAAACCGCTTTTCTAAGTAATCATAAATGGAAATAACGCCACTATTGTAGAAAAATGGAAAGAAAAAGGTAACCACCACAAAAATAACGATGGGGTAATTGATGTGTATAATAATGACCGACATTCCAGCTTTGTAAGCCCAAGCGGGTGCGCCTAAAAACGTCATGGCACTGACATAAGCAGCCACCACCGACACCCCAATAACCCACCACGGTATGGCAGAATGGCCCTTATAAAAATCTTCGGCAGTACTTACATTGCGGCTAATAAAATAACCCATTGCAAGAAATACCGTAAAAACTACAATGACAATTGTCCAGTTGAGCACACCAAATTCAGCCATTTTACAAAAATGTTAGGGTTTATGAATCGCTTTTTACAAAAACACTTGCCATTACTTATTTTTTCAGTCGCCTCACTCGAATATCGGCTTGCTCTTGGTGGCCAGCAAAATGCTCCAAAGCGCACAAGCGAGAGCAATATTCGCCTATCAAAACACTGGCTTCGTCGGTCAAGATGCGTTGGTAGCTGTGGGTTTTGATAAACTTGCCTACCCACAAGCCGCCCGTGTAGCGGCCTGCGCCTTTGGTGGGCAAAGTGTGGTTGGTGCCAATTACTTTGTCGCCATAACTCACATTGGTACGCGCGCCCAAAAACAATGCGCCGTAATTGGTCATATTCTCAAAAAAATAATCGTCGTCGTCGGTCATTATTTGCACATGTTCGCTACAAATTCGCTCGGATTCTTGGAGCATTTCTTGTTTGGTATCGCACAAAATAATTTCGCCATAATCTTGCCACGACACGCGAGCCACGTCGCGCGTAGCCAATCGTGCCAGCACATTTTCGATTTGGGCCGGTAGTTCATTGGCTATTTTGGGACTGTTGGTAATACACACCGCAGGCGAGTTGGGGCCGTGTTCGGCTTGGCCGAGCAAGTCCACCGCCACCAGTTCGGCATCTACGGTATCGTCGCAAATAACCATGGTTTCGGTGGGGCCGGCCAACAAATCTATGCCCACACGTCCAAACAACTGCCTTTTGGCTTCGGCTACGTAAGCATTGCCTGGACCAACGAGCATATCTACGGCTTCTACTTTGTCATTTTGACCTTCGGCGGGTGCGCCCAATGCCATCAAAGCCACCGCCTGAATTCCCCCCAACACGTATATTTCGTCGGCCCCTGCCAAGGCTTGGGCGGCCACAATAGCAGCGGCGGGTTGGCCTTCGTAAGGCGGGGCGCAAGCTATAACGTGCTTCACACCAGCCACTTTGGCCGTCAAAACGCCCATGTGGGCCGATGCCAAAAGCGGGTATTTGCCACCAGGCACATAAGCACCTACTTTGTTGATGGGAATGTTTTTGTGTCCCAAAATCACCCCAGGAATGGTTTCTACTTCTACATCGCGCAGGCCGAGCATCTGGATTTGGGCAAAACGACGAATCTGCGCTTGGGCAAATTTGATGTCTTCGATGGCTTGTTCGGGAAGGCTGTCTATGCAGGCTTGAATTTGGGCGGGTGTAAGTTTAAATGCCGCTGGATTCCATTTGTCAAACTTCTGGCTGTACTCCCGAATGGCCGCCCAACCGCGCTGCTCAATATCGGCCAAAATGTGTTCTACGGTTTGTGCTACCTGGCGGTCTATGTCTCGCTTTTCTTCGGTGGGCTTGCCTGTTTTAATATATTGAATGGCCATTTTTGAAATAATTTATGCGTTTAAGGTTGGGTTTTGGGGATAATCTCCGCCTACTACAAAATAAGCAAAGCCCGCGTTTTTGGGCGAAATACTGCGAACCGCCCCTTTTGGAAATGATATAATGTCGCCACTTTTCATGATTGTTTGTAAAGTTTCGCCGTTGTGCTGGCAACTTACTTCAAACTCGCCTCGGTTTACGAGCATTACCTCTACTTCGTCGCGGCTGTATGTGCCTGTGTGGCCTTCGCTGGCGGCTTTGAGGCCATATACATTGAACTGGTCGCCGTTGTGGTCGCCAGGTTTTACCTGAAAAAGATGCCCAACGCTGTCTTCTGGACCAATCACGTCCACCCAAAACATAGTGTCAGGTGTTTTGTTGGGAAACCCGCCATACGGCGACGGCACGTAGTCAGGTAGTTTACCCACGTGTTTGGCCATTTCTTGGGGCGTATATTGGTCAAAGGTTTGGAGTTCTTCGGTGGTGAGCGTGGCTTTGGGTTTGATGCCGTCGGGAATGACTTCGCCAATGGTTGTGTCCACCAATTTACCATTTTCCAATAAAACCAAACCATGCCCTTTTGCTTCCTCAATCACTCTTGGTAGCCAAACGACACCGCCGCCCGCATCGTCGTGGCCGAGTATGGAGAATATCATGCCGTACTCATTGCCCACATTCTCAAAACCCCGAAACATATTGGTGGGCAGCGAAATAATGTCGCCTGGGTATAAAATGGCCTCGTTGGCGCAGTCGTTGTTCCAATAAAACCGCCACGTGCTGCTGTACACCATAAAAACTTCTGCCGTAAAATGAGAATGAGGCGAGTTTTTGATGTGAGGAGGCTGCCCCGCCGCACCGATGCAAAAGCCGTGTTTTTCGGTGAGGTTTACTTTTTGGTGCTTGCTCTCCGACACGCCCCCGCCAATGATGCTGTAATTGTCTTTGAGGTGGCTGCCAGGCGTTTTGGCATCAATAAATGCCGCTTTGCAGGGTATAAGCTGCTCGTATCTAATGAGGCGTTGTTGTAAATTCATATTTTTGATCATTTTTAAGCGTGGATTTGGCACAGTAAATCGAAGCCGTCAAAAACCAGCCACTCTTCGGCTATTTTGCCATCTTTAACCACAAAATGACTGATGCCCGGCAGCACGATTTGCTTACCAGTGGGCTGGCCAAAAAAGCCATTTCCCGTGTGTTGGCCTATTATTTTCCAACGTGCGGCCACTTCGTAATCATCGCCTTTTTGGTTAGAAGTTATCCTTTCGAGGTGCACTTCGGCATTGGGAAAAGACGCAAAAAGGTGAGTAAGGTACGAACTTATGTGGGTAGTAGTACTGAGGTCGTTGTTGCAAATGGCGTGGCAAACCGCCCACGGATGGTAGTACAGGCCAAGGTCGTCGAAGTGGCGGCTGGCCCATGTTTTCTCAAAAAGTGCCACCACCAAATCGGTAGCGGTATTGGGCGTGGCTGGTTGGGGGTTGGTTTCTCTTTGCACAGCCCCGTTTTTTGAAAAATGGGCAAGCCCTCCCTTGTAACGTTTGTCTTGTTTGGCCATTTGCACGGGGTCAAAACCCAATTGCTGCACCAAATGCAGGTTGTCGCGCACAAGCCATTCTTCCACAATTTTATTTTCTACCACCACACAGTCGGCGATGGTTCTAAAAAACATTTTTTTGCCCGTTGCTTTGCCAAAAACAGTGTCGCCCAAATTGGTAGCCGTAGAGCCAATGCGGTGCGAAGAATAAAAAACGCGCTCGTTAGTCTGCGACCATATCACGGCTTCGCCCCCCATTTTACGGTCGGGAAACGACGCGAGCGTTTTGAGCGTTCCTGTGATGACGGCATCAATACCATGCGTAGTACCAGCCCCCGAATGAACGGGAATGTCGGTGCCATAAGTGTCATAAATCACCCAAATGGCGCGTTGTTCCCAAATTTCTTCGGTAATTTTAAGAATATAATCTACGATGTTCAAGTACTTTTTGTCAAACCCAGGAAGGTGCTGTTGCCTGCCATTGAGCTGATAATCTGTTTGTTCTGTAAAAACCATTTTGTTAGACTTTTTATAACTGACGTATTTCTGAGACCGTTTTGTTGATATACTCCCCAAACATCATGCTATCGGATTTGAGGGCAATAAACCGAAACCCCTGCTCTTTTCGTTTTTTGGCATCTTCCAAGGTGGCGCACCAAATCCCCGCAATGATGCCGTGCTTTTGGCAACTTGCCAGTACTTTTTCAATGGCTGCCTCAAAAGCCTCCGACTGCCCTGCGTGGGTGGCTTTGCCAGTGTAAGCCAATTTCAAATCGCCCGAACCCACAAAAATGCCATCAAGGCCAGCTACCGCGTTTATTTCATCAATGTTTTGCACCGACTCTTGGGTTTCTATCATGGCCAAAGTCAGTATTTCATCGTTGGCATGTTCACCGTAGTCGGCACCAGCATAGACCCGCGCACGGGTAGGCCCAAGGCTGCGATAGCCCACGGGCGGGTAGCGACAAGCCCCCACAAATGCCTCACATTCGGCGCGGGTATTGACCATGGGGCAAATAATGCCGTACGCGCCGCTGTCCAAGAGCCGCATGATGCCGCTGGGTTCGTTCCAAAGCGAACGGGCAAAAGGCACGGTATTGGTTGTTGAAATAGCCTGCATTATTTGCATGGCCGTTTCGAGGCTGTGGAGGCCGTGCTGCATATCCACCGTGAGGCAGTCCCAACCAGCATTGGCCATGAGTTCGGCGGTCCAAGTGTTCGGAATGTGCAGCCAACCGCTCAAAGCAGTTTCGCCGTTGGCAAGTATTTCTTTGATTTTGTTTTTCCGCATAAGTGCTTGTGTAAAATTAGGCGGTTCGCCGCTGCGATGATATTATTATTGGTGGAACGACTGATTTAATACGCTGAATAAAAGCATTTTAAGTAATATTCGTGCCACCAATTAAATATGCGTAACTACTTATAAGTATGAACTTCGGTGAAACGTATAACACTAAACGTAAAAGTAGATTTAGGTTGTAGCAGTCCACCATTTTCGGATAATTTCGTTGAGCGAGTGAGGTTGTTCGAGGGTGCTTAAATGCCCACATTCTTCCAGTATGGCCAACATAGCGTTGGGCATTAGGCTCACCATTTCTTGGTGTATTTGGGGCGTACAAACTTTGTCTTCTCGACCCGTAACCACCAGCACGGGGCATTGGATATGAGGCAAATCGGGTGTGCTGTCGGGGCGGTTGAGTTGTGCTTTTATTTGGCTAAAAAATGCCTCCTCACCCGTATTTATGGCCATTTTTAGTACTTTTTCACGCATTTCTGTCAGGGGGGCGTGCTTGGGGTGGAGCATGGCATCTTTCAAGAAATCGGTGGTGATGGCCCTAAACTCTCCCAAGGCCGCCATGCCCAAAAACCGCTGCTGTGTGGCGCGGGTGGTTTCGGAGGGGAGTCGGTGATTGGTATTGAGCAATATCATTTTTGAAATGCGGTGCGGTGCTTGTCGCCACAACTCAAAGGCAATGATGCCACCATAAGACAACCCCATAACGGCAAAATGCCCTTCGGTTTGACAAAGAATGTGCCGTGCCACTTCTACTAAATTGTCGGCAACGCTGTGATTAACTACTTGGCAGTGAGCCAAGTCGCTTAGTGCGGCTATTTGGGGTTCAAAAAGCGTTGCATCGCAGAGCGTTCCTGGAATCATCAGCAGCAGCGGTAGTGGCATTGATTTTTTTGTTAATAACTCAACGCCAACGGATTTTTAGAATCCGTTGGCGTTTGGGGGTTTTTAGTTTTGGTACCAATGCTTGGCCGTAATCACATCGCCGCCAATGCTGGCCGAAGCCGCTTTGTAGTTGGCCCCATTGATAGACTGTTCGAGGGTTGGATAAAATGCCCGTGTTGGTATTTTACCACCCGTTATGGTCGTGGCCAGCGGCCCAGGCACCAAAGCAGGAAGTCCTGTTCTTTTTTGTTCGCCCCATGCCTCCAAAGTATTAACCATGTAGTACGACATCCACTTTTGGTCCATCAACTGTGCCATTGTACCGTCGAATGCTACTTTGGGTTGAGCAAGAAAGCCCGCTGGTGTGGTCAGTTTCCAGTATTCAAACGAAGCCGTGATTCCTTTTTCGTAGTACTCTTTGGCAGTTCCCGTTCCAATCCAGTTTTTCATACGGGCTTCGGCCAAAATAAATTGCACTTCGGCATGGGTAATAAAAGCGTAGTCGAGCAAACCTCGATCGGCGGTAAAACGCCTGGTGAGGGTCGAAGTATTTTGGTCAGAGTTGCCGTTGGTAGATTGCGCCGCTTCGCGGGTGGTGCCGCTTGTTACACCTTCGTGGTTGGGAAATCCAGCCGCATTGACGGGTTTCAAAACAAAGAAATCGAGGCGTGGATCGTTGTTGCTCCGCAAAAACTCAACCAATCTTTTTGACGGACTAACGCCCCCCAACGAAGCGGGCAACAGCGTAGAAACTGCCGACGCATCGGGAATTAAGCCACTAAAATCGTAAATAGCGGCATCGGCGTTGCTCGTAATGATGGGGAAGGTGGCGGGGTTATCAATCATTTTTTTGATTTCAGCCGCCGCTGTGGCATCTTTGTTTGATACCCGCAACAAGTAGCGCAACCGCAACGAGTTGGCCATTTTTTTCCATCTGCTAATGTCGCCCTTGAACAACACATCACCGCCCAAGGTAAAGGCAGCGGGGCTTACCAAAAGCGCGTTGGCCGCGTCCAAATCTTTCAAAACGCCTGCATAAATGGCCTGCTGATTGCTGTAAGCGGGCGAGATATTGTCGGCTCCTTTGCCCGCTTCGGCGTAGGGTGCGTCAATAAACAACTCCGTGATACTGGCCATGTAGTAGGCTTTCAGAATCATACCTGCGGCTACGTAAGCGGGCAGTTTCAGCGACTCAGCGGTGGCTATCATGTCATTGGCATTGCGAACAGCGGCGTAATTTGCCTGCCAAATGCCACTAAAATAAATCTGTCCAGTAGCAAAATCGTAAGCGTCCAACTGGTTGTCGTTGCGGCGCACCACGTACTGCATCACTTGGTCGGTGAGCCACGTTTGGAGTAAAAAGTGGGGATTTATTGGCTCAAAAATAACACTCGGCAGCAGCGACCCCACGTTGGTTTGGGTGGGCGCGTTGGTGTTTTTATTGATGGTTTCAAAATCGTTGGTACAGCCCAAAGTAAGGCCAACCAACAGGATGAGCGAATATAAAAAGGTATTTTTCATCGTTTTGGAGGGAAGGTTTTTTTAAAATCCAACGGTTAAATTAAAGCCATACGTGCGGGTGGTGGGCAACTGCCCCGCCTCAAAACCTGGCACGAGTACGCCGTTGTTGAAGGCAAACGACTCGGGGTTGAAGTGGCGCAGCGCATCGGTTGATTTGACAAACAAATTGCGGCAAAAAAACGAGATGTTAGCACTCGCCACGGGCAATTTACGCAGGTAGTTTTTCAAATTTACGCCCAACGAAACCTCGCGCACTTTCAAGAATGTGGCATCGTAGGTGTTGGCCTCCACGTTTTCGACGGCGTAGTACGAACGGTAATAATCTTGGCCAGTTGTCGTAATGGTGTTTGGCGTAAACGTTCCGTCGGTGTTTTGCAACACGCCAACTGGCGTAAGTGGTGCCTCACGACCTACCAACGTTTCGGTAATTACGCCCGAACGATACAATAATGCACCCGTTTGGGTATAAAGCGAGCCACCTTTGCGGTAATCTAAGAACACGCGTAGGTTGATATTTTTGTAATTAAAACTGTTGATGAAGCCCATTGTCCAATTGGGGTTGTAATTTCCCACCTTAATAATGGCCGAACCAACCCGTGGCCGCACAATGACGTTTCCGTTTACGGTTACGCGGTCATAAATAATGTCGCCTTGTGGCGAGCGGGCAAAACCACGACCGTAAATATCGCCCATTTGGCCACCTACCCGCGCCTCAACCGTACCACCCGAAGGGCCTTGGCCAATCACGTAGGAACTCACACCAGGAGCTAACTCTTCCACCATACCACGGTTGCGCGCCCAAGCCACGGTCATGTCCCAAGTAAAGTCGTTGGTTGTAATGGGCTTCAATTTCAACAACACTTCCACACCTGAATTACGAACCTTGCCCGCGTTGATCAAGCTATTCACCGCACCAGATGCTTGACTCACTGGCACTTGCAAAATTTGGTCGGTCGTTACGTTGCTGTAATAGTTGGCTTCAATGCCGATTTTGTCGGCCAAAAAGCGCAGTTCTGTACCAATCTCAAAAGCGGCAGTGCGCTCGGGGCGCAAGCCCGCGTTGGTGAGCAGTGGCGTGTTGGTTACCGAGGCGGGCAACGTGCCAAAAGCAAATACGCGCTCGGTCAGCAGTGGGTCGGTATCATTGCCAGTAGCCGCCCAGCTTGTGCGGATTTGGGCAAACGAAATGGCTTTGGGCATTTTTATCATTTCCGACAACACAGTGCTCAAACCAACCGATGGATAGAAAAACGAGTTGTTGTCTAAGGGCAAAGTTGAAGACCAGTCATTGCGACCCGTTACGTCCAAATAAATTTTGTTTTCATAATCAAAACGAGCCGAACCATACACGCTGTTGATGCGCTTGGTGGCATCGGTTTGGCGCAACACGGGGCGGTCGGCGGCGTTGCCGAGATTATAAACACCCCTGATACCCAGCGCGTTGGTTTGGGCAACTCCGTTAAACGACGACTGGTTCATTTGGTTGGCTCCCACGTCGGCTTTTACGCCAATTACCCCGCCAATTTTGCCAGTGTAGCTCAATAAAAAGTCGGCGTTGGTTTCTTGAAAACGCACATTTTGCTCGCGGTACATTCCCAGCGCAAAACCATTTTGACCCGACGGGCGGCGCGAACGGCGGCGGTCGTCATAGCCGTCGGTGCCAATGCGGGCAAAAAACGAGAAATGGTCGTTGAATTTATAGTCGGCTTTGATGTTTCCAAAAACACGGTTGCGGTTAAAACCATTGAGGTTTTCGTTCACAATCAAGAACGGGTTGTTGGCCCACGACAAAAAGTAATTTTGTTGAATGCCTTCTTTGCCTGGCACCCAATAATCGGTGTAATCGTTGTAATCAAAGTTGCCCATGCCCCAAATCATGCTGTTGATGATTCCTTGGCCACCCGCCCCCAAAACGGGCAGGTTTTTTGAGCCACTTCTGGAATAGTTGGCCGACACGTCAATGCTCAATTTGTCGGTGATTAATGCGCCCATTCTGAGGCCAACGTTGGTTTTATTGTAGTCGGTGTTAGGTACAAATCCTTTGTTGTTCAAATAACCAACGGACACGCGGGCGTACATTTTTTCGTTCGAACTCGAAATCGCAAGGTTATTATTGGTACTCATACCTTGATTGAAAAAACCCTCTCTATCCAATTTAAAATTGAAAGGCGTGGCATCGGGTCTTGGCAACAAGTACGTTACCTGCGAAATGGGCTGTCCAGTAGCTGGTGCGCCGTAGTTGCCGCCCCAATCTGAGCGAAACACGTTGTCAAAACCACCGCCGTACTGCTTCTGCACGTCCCAAAAACGAGTTACTTCTTCTACTGCTACGCCCGTGGTGAAGGTTACGCCCACGCCGTCTTTTTCGCGGCCTGATTTGGTCCGAATTACCAATGCGCCGTTTGCCGCGCGTGTACCATATAATGCGGCGGCTTTAGGTCCTTTCAAAACCGACACGTCCAAAATGTCGTCGGGGTTGATGTCTGTCAAGCCGTTGCCGTAGTCAATCGGAATTTCGGCCTGACCTGTTGCGTCTAAGTTGTTTGAAATAACCACCCCGTCCAACACGATAAGTGGCTGGTTTTTAGCAATATTCAACGACGACTCGCCCCGCAACGTAATGCGCGACGACGACACGCCCGAACTGCTGTTGGTACCAATCGAAAGGCCCGGCACTTGGCCCGAGAGTTGCTGCGCCAAGTCGCCGTTGCGCGATGCGTTCAGGTCTTTGGCGGCCAAGCGTTGCGTAGCGTACGAAAGTTGCGATTTTTTGCCTTCGATACCGAGGGCTGTTACCACCACTTCGCCCAATTGCGCCGCGTCTTGGTCGAGATTGATGTCTATTTTGCTTTTTCCCTCAATAGACACCACTTTTTTGGCGTAACCAATATAACTTATGGTAATGGTGGCGGCATCGTTGGGCACTTTAATCGAAAACGTGCCGTCGGCTTGGGTGCTGGTACCCGTGTTGGTACCAGTTACCAAAACCGTTACACCTGCTAAGGTTTCTTTGGTTTTGCCATCAGACACGCTGCCCGTTACAACCCGTTGTGCCACAGCGGCAAACGAACCAACGAGCAAAGTGAACAGCACAAGTAGTCTTAGTTTCATAATAAATTGAAAATTAAAGGGTGGGTAATAATGAATAATTCTTTGAAATGAATGTTAAACTGCGTGTATCAAAAAAAGTTTTTTTACTTTACCGAGAACATGTTAAAGTTTAAATTTATGAATATGGGGTAAAGTTAATAAAATGTTTTATTAACTGAAAAATATTAGTCTAAATTTATTTTTTCGGCCAAAAACCAAACCAGTAAATGATTATTTGGTTGAAGCCCAGTAGCGTACTACTAATATTTGGTTAAATCGTAGTTTTTGAAAACTGTATGTGCCGCCGCTTTGGAGCTAAAATAACGCCCCAAGTCTGACACTTCCACGCGGCAATTGGATAACGAACCAATGAGGCTGGTCTTTTTTAGGCCCATTTTGAGGGCATCAATGTAGAAATCTTTTATCATCACAATCTCGCCACCAATCACAATCAAGTCGGGGTTGAGCAAATTGACAACGTTGCCCAGTGCTTGGCCGAGTTTATCGGCTTGGTCTAAGACCAGTTTCAAGGCCAGCGCGTCGCCGTCGAGCACCGCTTTCAACACATCGTGGTAGCGGTAAGTATCAACATTTTCTAACTGAAAGTGGTGCGAGATTTCGCCGTTGGCGAGGGCTTCTTTCAAATCTATTTGCAACGCCCCGCCCGATACTTCGGTTTCTAAGCAATTTTTTTTACCGCAACTGCACAGTCGCCCCAATTTGCCAAATTGCATGTGGCCAAACTCGCCCGCTTGGCCCGTGCCGCCCACAATCATTTGGCCGTTCAAAATAACGCTCATGCCAATGCTGCGGCTCACTTTTACAATCAGCACGTTTTCTACGCCCTGCGCTTTGCCCAGCACCTGCTCGGCCATGCCGATGGCGCGGGTGTCGGTGTCCACCCAAACGGGTACTTTGAAGGTATCTTCTACGTATTTTCGGAGCGACGTTCCCATAAAATTGAAGTGCTGTGTAACGCCCGTGTGTACGTTTACTGTACCCGCCAAACCCACGCCGATGCCCACAATTTGGCTATTGTCCAACTGGTTTTTGTCAATGGCCGCTTTCACAAATGCGACCACGGTTTGCAAGCCTTCGGGGGTGTTTTCTAAAGCAAATTGATTGTTACCATTCTCGTAAATTACCTCCCCATCTATCCTTATTACACTAACGTGAATAAACTTCAACAATATTTCTACGCCAACGGCATAAAAACGCTGTTTGTTGAGGGCATACGACTCGGGGCGGCGGCCATTTTCGGTTTCTTTTTTCCCTTCTTCCAACACGTACTTTTTCTCCACCAGCTCCTTCACCAACTTCGTGCAAGTAGGCACGCTTATCTTGACGTAATCGGCTATTTCAGGAATCGTAAAAGCAACTTCCGACTTAGACAAGCACCGCACAATATTCTTGAATTGTTTCTGTTGGCGTTTTTCGGTGTGGCCGTCGGCTTCTTTTTGTGGCGAGTTTAGAATGTTCATGCGGAGTGAGTTGGAAGATTTACTGCTCAAATATATTCAGCAGTTTATTGATTTTCAACTTATCGCCAACAACAAGGTATTTGCCCGAATCATTTGAGCACTCTTTTTGAAGCCAGATTTCCCGAAGATGATTTTTTTACGGCACATTTATACCGGCTATAAAACGTAGCAACGCCATGCTTGGCGTTGCTACTGCACCATTACAACTTTTTCTTGCTTGGCCGTGAGGCCAACCGCACGGGCGGTCCCGCGTCGCAGCGGCGAGCCGCCTATTTCTGCCCAACTAATTACCTACTTCTGACTCTAAGTCATTTTTCATTCGTTACTGCTCAGGTTTTTTCATTTTTTGCTAAATGGTAGTGCCGCCGTCCACGGTATAGATGCTCCCCGTGCAGTAGCCTGCGGCATCGGAGGCTAAGTACAGCACCAACGATGCCACCTCCTCTACCGTTCCCATGCGGGCAATGGGCAAGCGTTTGGTAAAATGTTGCAGCGTTTTTTCGTCTTGCCAAAGGGCTTTGCTAAACTTTGTTTTAATGAGGCCCGGCGCTACGGCATTGACCCGAATATTGTCTGCACCCCATTCTTTGGCAAAAACCTTGGTGAGCATATTCAAAGCCGTTTTACTCACGCTGTAAATACCCAAACCTGGGTCGGGGGTGTCGCCCGCAATGCTGCTGATGTTGATAATGCTACCGCCGCCGCGTTGTTTCATAACTGGATACACCATTTTGCAAAGCTGAAAAGGCGATTTAACGTTGATGTCCATGATTTTGTCGAAGGCATCGTCGGGGCAGTCGGCGGTGGGGCCGTAGTAGGGATTGGCGGCAGCATTATTGACCAAAATATCAACGCCACCGTACAACTCAACGGTTTTATCAAAAAGCTGCTTGGTTTGGGCTTCGTCGCCCATGCGGGCTTCGATGGCCGTTACCTCCCCGCCCTCGGTGCGCATATCGGCGGCGAGTTCGTCTAAGTCGGCTTGGCGGCGGCTGCTAATGACCACCTTCGCGCCAAATTGCGCTAAATAGCGGGCTATTTGCTCGCCAATGCCTTTGCTGGCACCCGTTACAATGGCCACTTTGCCCGTTAGGTCAAACAATTGTAAAGCTGCATTTGAAGAGGTAGTTTGGGTACTCATTGGTTAGGTTGTTTTGGTTTGTTGAATAAATTTTTGAAGTGAATCGTTGGCTTGGGTTTGTACTTTTTGTTCTAAAAAACGGGTCCAGCCCAGCAGTTTTCCCGTGAGTCCGAGCGCTTGCGATGCCCATTTATGAAAATTAAACGTGTCGTCGTGGCGCGCGATAAGACCCTCTTTGAACACAAATTCGGCGTGAATTACGTTGTGCACTTTTCGACCTGTATTGCCAAAAGTATAGGTGGCTTCCCAGTCGCAGCTACCCTGGCGGTTATTGGTTTTTACGTTACCAAAACTGATGGTCAAATCTTTGCTGCGGGTCAGGAGCATTTGCCACATCAAGCCAGGTTCTTGGTCTTTGAGTTTGGGAAAAGCGGGGTCTGAAAATCGGGCCTGCGGGTGGTAGCAAGCCTGCATGGTAGCGTAGTCTTTTTGCTGAAAAGCCACGTAAAACCGTTCGATAAGTTGGGCATTGGGGTGCATATCAAAAGCGGGGTTTAGAGGCTGGTGAGGCCGCCGTCCAAGATGAGCGCGTGGCCAGTCATAAACGAAGCGGCGGGCGATGCCGCGTACAAAATAGCTTCGGCAATTTCGTCGGGGTTGGCAAATCGTTTCATTGGAATGGCATTTTGGAGGGCTTCGTAGTAGTCGGTTTCGTCGTTGACAAAGGCGTTTTCGAGCATGGGCGTGTTGGTAAAAGCGGGGCAAACCGCATTGACCCTGATGTGGTGTTTGGCGTATTCGAGGGCGGCGGTTTTGGTCATGCCTATTACGGCGTGTTTACTGGCCGCGTAAGCAATGTGGTTGGCAAATCCTAAAACGCCCGCCACCGATGCCAGATTGACGATAGTGCCGCTTTTTTTTGCCAAAAAATGGGGAATAACGGCCTTTATTCCGTAAAAAACGCCGTTTACGTTTACGTTCATTACCTGCTGAAAATCGTCGAGGGTGTAGCGTTCGGTGCGGCTGCGTGGCCCCAATATACCCGCGCTATTGACCAAAATATCAATGCCTCCAAAACGCTGAATGCAATCTTCAACCATGCGCTCTACGTCTTCAAAATCGGTAACGTCGATGCGGGCAAAGGCGGCCTCAGCCCCTATTTTTTCGATGGCTTCGACGGTTTCATCGCCCGCTTTTTCTGATAAATCGGCCAAAAAAACTTTGGCTCCCGCTTGGGCAAACAAAAAAGCGGCGGCGCGGCCAATGCCCGAGCAGCCGCCCGTAATAAGTACAACTTGATTGGTGAAGTGCGACATCTTAAAAAGTTTGGGATTATACTGGCGCAATTTGGTAATTTTTTGTGGAAGCCAAAAATAAACTAAGACTTCCGCCCCAAATCTTTTAACCTCAGCTTTTAGGCTGGGGCAAGCACAAACAAAGACATTCTGGGGCTTTATCCCTGACTTGTTGCAGGGCTAAAGATTCTGATGGCACGAGCTTCTGGCTCGTGTTGCTATTATGTGGCTTCCAGCCGCTTTGTTTGTAGCACAACTGAGGCTGGAAGCCTTTTGATAATAAGCACGAGCCAGAGGCTCGCGCTATCGCGTTGGTTGGTCTTTTGATGGCGCGAGCCAGAGGTGAAGGCTGTTATTATGTGGCTTCCAGCCGTTTTGTTTGTAGCACAACTGAGGCTGGAAGCCTTTTGATAATAAGCACGAGCCAGCGGTGAAGGCTGTAAGTGGCTGGAGCAATACATTTGATAAAAATCGTTGGTTTGTGAGGGACACCATTTACTTTTGCCAAAGCGAACTGTTTTTGGATAACGGAATCGCCGCTGATGCCCCTGGATGTATTTGCCAAAAAAGATAATTCCTGCAATTTCATCATAAATCTCTACTTGTTTTCTCCCACAGGAAGCGGTAATTTTGGCGCACAAGTAAGTCGGTTTTCAGGCAATAAACGCTGTAAAGGCAAAAAATACCTTCAATAAATGTACACTTGAAAAAAATGATACTTACCTATTTTTGAGACTACAAAATGTGTTGTGTAATTAAATCTGTATAAGTAAAAACTTTTGGGCAAATAAATAAACGAACTGAATGAAAATATTGAATATTGTAGGCGCACGTCCTAATTTTATGAAAGTAGCACCGCTACACCGCGCTTTTGGCGCGTATCCGCACATTAATTCCAAAATTATTCACACAGGTCAGCACTACGATGCCAAGATGTCTGATGTGTTTTTTAATCAATTAGAACTACCCAAACCAGACTATTTTTTGGGTGTTGGCGGTGGCTCACATACGCAGCAAACAGCCAAAATTATGCTCGAATTTGAGCAAGTAATGGAAGCAGAAAATCCTGACTTATTGCTCGTAGTAGGCGACGTAAACTCCACCATAGCCTGCGCCATGGTGGCCGTAAAAATGCAAGTGCCTATTGCCCACGTGGAGGCGGGTCTGCGCAGCGGCGACCGCAAAATGCCCGAAGAAATAAACCGCATATTGACCGACAGCATCTCCGATTATTTGTTTATAACCGAACAAGCAGGTTATGATAACTTACGCCAAGAGGGCGTGTCCGAAGCCAAAATTCACTTTGTGGGCAATTGTATGATTGATTCGTTGGTACATTACCAAGCCAAAGCGCGGAAAACCAATGCCTTGCAAGCCTTCAATTTGTCAAAAAATGAATATGTGTTGATGACCATGCACCGCCCCGCCAACGTGGACACTGCCGAAGGACTGACGCACATTTTAGATATCATCGAAGATACGTTGCCGCACAAAAAAGTACTTTTTCCGATTCACCCGCGCACCCGCAACAACGCCGAACGGTTTGGCTTGAAAGACAAATTAGAATCACTCAATGGACTGATAATCAGTGAGCCACAAGGATATTTAGAGTTTCTCAACTTAATGGAAAACGCCGCCGTGGTTATCACCGATTCGGGGGGGATTCAAGAAGAAACAACTTATTTGCAAGTACCCTGCTTGACGTTCCGCGACAGCACCGAGCGTCCCGTTACGGTCGAACTGGGTACCAACCAACTCTTGGCCGACCTCAACCCCGCGACCGTTCACCAAAAACTGCGCGAAATTTTGGACGGACGCACCAAACAAGGCACCATACCGCCCCTTTGGGACGGGCAAGCTGCCCAACGTATTGCTCAAATTTTGAGTAAATTGTCCAATTAATGTCATCTGTTTTTTTAACAAGAAAATATGTCGGTTTTTGAGCCAGGTTTTAGAGTAGGTGTGTTGGGTGGTGGCCAATTGGGACTCATGCTTTTGCAAGCAGCCATTGACTGGAATTTGCACGTAAAAATCTTGGACGTTGCCGATGCCCCCTGCGCTGCCATTGCCCCCGAATTTGTGGTGGGTTCGTTGCAAAATTACGCCGACGTTTACCAGTTTGGGCAAGATTTGGACGTAATTACCATCGAAATTGAAAAAGTAAACGTGGAGGCATTGGAAGCATTGGAACGCGAAGGAAAAAAAGTTTTTCCACAGCCCCACGTACTTCGCATTATTCAAGACAAACGCATTCAAAAGCAATTTTACCGCGACCACCACCTGCCCACCGCCGATTTTATTCTGACCGACAACCGCGTTGATGCCCAACGCCACGCCGATTTTTTGCCCGCTTTCCACAAGTTGGGCCGCGACGGCTACGACGGCAAGGGAGTGCAACGCATTACCTCAAAAATTGATTTCGATAAGGCCTTTGATGCGCCAAGTTTATTGGAAAAAGCCATTGATTTTGAAAAAGAAATAGCCGTCATTGTAGCTCGCAATGAGCGTGGCGAAGTAGCCACCTTCCCCAGCGTCGAAATGGTTTTTCACCCCGAAGCTAATTTGGTAGAATACTTATTTTCTCCTGCCGAAATAACGCAAGACATTGACAATCAGGCCAAAAACTTGGCGATACGTACCGCCGAGGCATTAGGCATAGTAGGAACGCTGGCCGTTGAAATGTTTTTGACCAAAGACGGCCAACTACTCATCAACGAAGTAGCCCCACGCCCCCACAACAGCGGGCATCACACCATTCGGGCCAATGCTACGTCGCAGTTTGAGCAGCATTGGCGGGCTATTCTCAACTTACCACTCGGCGATACCACCACCCACACCCCCGCTGCTATGTTAAATCTCTTGGGTGAAGAGGGACATACGGGGCCTGCTCGCTATCAAGGCATGGAAAAACTCTTGGGTGTGTCGGGCGTATTTCCGTTTTTATACGGCAAAAAAAACACCAAGCCTTTTAGAAAAATGGGACATATAACCCTAATAGACAGCACCTTACAAGGTTTAAAAATAAAAGCAGATTGGGTAAAAAAACAGATACAAGTAGTGAGTAAATAACATTCACAATAGCAAAAAAACGCAAAGTTTTTGGTTTTTATCTTTTGAATCCGCGCAAGTTATCTCTACCTTTGCAGCCCGTTTAGTGGTCAATGGTCAGTGCGGGGCCGCTTATGCGGTTAATGGTAATGCACCCGTAGTTCAATGGATAGAATTGTGGTTTCCGGTACCATCGATAGGGGTTCGAGTCCCTTCGGGTGCACAACTTAAAGTTGTAATTATTTGTAAATCAAATAGTTACAACTTTTGAAAAATCAGTAAATCAAGTAGGGGACACTATGGGGGACACTTTCCCCCGTAATGCCCCCTACTCTTTTACTCCAATCTGCCCCCCCCACCATAGTTTTGCCAGTTTGCACGCGGTTGCGGGCATAGGGTCTGACCAAAAAAATCAGTAGCCTTTTACCCACCCCCTCGGTACTGTATTGTGAAGGGGTTACTGTCCGTGTGATTCAACCTCAGCTTATTTCTGTTCACCGTATTTATGCCGTATTTATTTGTGTGATTTGACCTACCAGATTCCTTTGTTCGTCGGTTAGTCGTAGCACCTCCGACAAATCAAACAAAGTAGTTTGAGCCTTTGCCCGCTCAATGCGTTTGTTCAAATTGTGGCGCGGGTTGTGGAAGTCGTTACGAGCATTGTGCGCTCCGTAGTAGTCGGGCGTATGGTGTGTGCGTTTTCGTTTATTCTGCCGTCGGGTTTTGATAAGTCGGTGTTGCAATTCCTCGGCCTCCTTCACCGTGAACTCACCAACAAACTTAGAACCTACCTTTTGATGAACAATCGAAAAACCCGTAGTAAAACAACGGCTAAAAACTACTACTATTTTGGGGGCGGCGACCACGCCGACATCGCGTTGCTGCTGTGATAGTCGGCGTAGTAGCAGGGCGTTTTCATGAGCCGTGTTTTGATGGTTGGCGCGGGTTTTTGGTTGAAATCTACCTGCAAAAC
>REAB01000004.1 GCA_004293645.1 Cytophagia bacterium
ATCCTTCATAACCATTAAAAAGTAGTTGACACTTTGACTTGTAAACAATTGAATGTCAATGATTTAAAATGCCTATTTTTTATTTCCGTGAAGGATGCCCAAACATTTCCCAAAAATTTTATTTTTAACGGAAATAAAACAGACCTCGAACAGGTAATAGGCAACGCTGTTCCAGTAAAATTGGGCGAATTTGTTGCAAAGTGTATCAATCAGTATATGGTAGATAAGACCAGCAATCGCTTACAAACAATGGGCCAATTAGAGTTAGAGTTAGAGTATGTGTAACGTCTCCTCATACTCATCTCTTTATCTACCTGTTTACGAGCAACTTATGACATTTTTTTATTTTAAATGAAAATAGTATTCGTTATTTCTTGCGCTTTTTTGCTCGTTGCTCAAGCTCCCAACGAACGGCTGTTGGTTTGGGGGCAGGCGTTTCAGACGCTCAATGTCCAAATTAGAGAGCAAAGTATTTTGCCCGATTCGGCACAGCTGTGTTTTCAGACCATTGTAACAGCATTTCGGCAAGAAACCGATTCGCTCCGTTTGGCTTGGTGCGCCGATTCGCTGCGGTTTGTGTTTCCCGTAAAAGGCTATTCGGCGCGGCAAATTGGCGGGCAAGGGTCGGGCTATCGGCCACGGGGCTTCAATTGGTTCGACCACAGCGTGCAGGGCAGCCACCCCGCACACGATATTTTTGTGTATGACCGCGACCAAGACAACCTCGACGACCAAACCGAGCAGCCCGTGGACGTACTGGCCATGCGGGCGGGCGTGGTGGTAGCCATTGAAAACAATTGGCAACCCGAAAGCGAATACCGAGGCGGTAATTTTGTTTGGATTTATGACCCCGTGCGCGACGGCCTTTTTTACTACGCCCACAACAGCTGCGTGGTGGTGCAGACGGGCGAAATAGTACAAGCAGGGCAAAAAATAGCCGAAGTAGGGCGCACGGGCTTCAACGCGGCCAAGCCCAGGTCGGGTACACATTTGCACTTGATGTACTTGCAATTACTGCCCAATGGCCTCCCTGAACCCCAAAATACCTACGATTGGCTGCTGATGGCCGAATAACTGGGTATTGTTACTCTGCCACCCACTGCATGGTCAGGCCTGTGAGATAACCGCAGTAAGTGCCTAACGCATAGCCCAATATAGACAACAAAACTCCAACCGAAGCCAGCGAAGGGTGAAAGGCCGCCGCCACCACCGAGGCCGAGGCCGCCCCGCCCACGTTGGCCTGCGACCCCACCGCCGTGAAAAAGAAAGGTGCTTTGACCAACTTAGCCACCAACAGCGTAGCCGCTACGTGTACCAACATCCAAATTAGCCCCACTAAAAATAGTTTTGGATTGTCGCCCACGGCCAGTAAATCCATTTTCATGCCAATGGTGGCCACCAACAAATACAAAAATAGACTCCCCATTCTGGAGGCGCCCGCGTGTTCTAATCGCCGTAACTTGGTAAACGACAGCCCAATACCAATGAAGGTAGCCAGCGACACCACCCAAAAAAACGAAGAAGTAAGACTAAATTTTTCGAGATGAGGATAGTTTACCTTGATAAAAGGAACTATTAAATTGGCCAAAAAATGCGATAGCCCCGTGGCTCCAAAACCTGCTGCTGCCAAAAATATCAAATCTTTGAGGCTCGGAATATGCGCCGAATTTTGCTGCTCGCGGGTAAGTTGGTCGCGGAGGTGGTCAATATCGCGGGCATCGGCCTTAAAAAAACGGTCAATGTGCGGGGCTATTCCAGCACCATAAATCAAAATAGCCATCCAAAATTCGGCCACAATGACATCTACCGCCACCACTTGCGAAAACAGGCGGTCGCTGGGCTGAAAAACTTCTTTTAAGGCTGTTTGGTTGGCTCCGCCGCCAATCCAGCTGCCCGCAATGGTGGCCAAACCCCGCCAAACGGCATCTGCACCCGTGCCGCCCACGGTGTCGGGACTGATGCTTTTTACGATAGCCAACGCCAATGGCCCGCCCAGCATTACGCCCAGCGTACCACCCAAAAACACCAACAATGCCTTTGGACCTAACCCAAGCACCGCTTTAAAATCCATACCCAGCGTAAAAAATACCAAGCACGCGGGCAGTAAATATTGCGACACCACGGGGTAAAGTTGCGAATTTACGCCCGAAACAACGCCAAAACTATTGAGCAACCCAGGAATAAAATAACAAAGCAACAGCGGCGGCACAAAAGCATAAAATTTTTGCCAAAAACGGTTTTTGAGCGAAGCCGTGTAGAAAATAAGAGCTAAAATAACAAACAACAAACCAAGAACGGTAGCGTCGGAGGTAATCATGAATAAGCAAGATGAGGTAGAAACTTTGGCAAGGTAACAAAAAAAACACCTGGGCCTCAACAGAAGCCCAGATGTCGTAATTACACTTCATCAACAAACTAAAAACCAAATACCTGTAATTTCTTTGTGTCTAATTGACAATTGATGCCAACTGCACAAAAAAGGTAACTTGCTGAATGTTCTACTTACATAAATTCAACAAGTTACCAAAAAAGCTGTAGGAGGGGGAGTCGAACCACCCACGATGCGGTTAGCCAAGATACAAAAACTGGTGGTCAACCCCAGTCGGCCTAAGCCGGCATTACATCTCGTTTATTCCTGATTCATCACCCCCGAGACAGGAGGGCATGGCTGCCAATTTCATCACCCTACAATAGAAAAGAACAAATCAAAACAATAACTACTTTTTTATTTTGACGATGCAAAGTTAGGTTAAAATCGTTTTTATTGCAAATTGTACGATTATTTTTTCGTAAATTTTTATTTTATTTAAAAAATAGGCTTATTTGTTGATAAAATCGCAAAAATAGTATTTGAAATGAGCCAAAATTTAGAAATTGACAAAATTGACGCTACCGACCTTAAAATTCTGGCCATTCTGCTCGAAGATGCCAATTTGCCCTATACCGAAATTGGAAAACGGGTTTTTGTGTCGGGCGGCACGGTGCATGTACGCATGAACAAATTGAGAGAAATGGGCATCGTAAAGGGAGCGCGGCTCACCATTGACCACAAAAGATTGGGGTGGGACATCAGCGCGTTTTTGGGTATTTATCTCGACAAAAGCTCGCTTTACGAAGAAGTGGCCGAACAGCTCGAAAAAATCCCCGAAGTGGTCAATATTCAATACACGACGGGCATTTACAGTATTTTTGCCAAAATAGTATGCCGCGATACCCAACATTTGCGGCAAGTGTTGCACGATAAAATCCAGAAAGTAGTTGGTATTCAACGCACCGAAACCTTTATCTCGCTCGACGAACGCATTGACAGGTCCATTCCTTTGTGAAGTCTCTGGCACTATTTTGGTGCTTTTCCAATTATTGACGCTATATTTACAGGTTTTATTGCCCATTTGAAAGGTAGCTTATTCCATTGTTTTAGGGTTAATCTATTGAAAGTTAGTCTATTATTCATTTTTTTTAATTTGTATCCTTATTTACATGAAATTAACGTTTTGGGGGGCTGCCCAGCAGGTTACGGGGAGTATGCACCTTCTCGAAATTGACAACGATTACCGAATTTTGATAGATTGTGGCTCTGATTTTGAAAGTGGTGAGCGGGGCAGAAAATCGAAAGACGACGACGACGAACAAGAAGAACTACCAAAGATTACCAATACGGCTTTGTTCCCATTTGAGGCATCTGCCGTCAATCTGGTGCTGCTCACGCACGCCCACATTGACCACTCTGGTAACATTCCCAACTTATACCGTGAAGGCTACGAAGGTCAAGTACTTTGCACCGAAGCCACTTACTCGCTTACGGCGGTTTTGCTCAAAGATGCCGCTTCGCTCAATCAAAAACGGCTCAGTAATGTGCAAAAAGGCGACTCGAAGCGCAAAGGCAAAAAGAAAAAAGAACTTCCAAAAGGTTTATATTTGGAAAAACAGGTGCGGGAATCGCTCGAAAACTTTGTTCCCATTGCCTTCAACCGCCGCTTTAAAGTAGCCGACAACGTTTACGTAACTTTTATACCAGCGGGGCATTTGTTGGGCGCGGCCCACGTTATTGTAGAAACGCACCTCAACGGCGAGAAAAAAACGTTTGGATTTTCGGGCGACTTGGGGCGCAAAAACTACCCCCTCTTACCCGACCCTGCCCCCATGCCGCAGGTTGATTACCTCATTTGTGAAAGCACCTACGGCAACCGCCTCCACGAAAAAGGTCAAACCCACGAAGAAGCCCTCGGCGATGTCATTAAGCGTACTTGTGTAGATGTGCCAGGACGACTCATCATTCCGTCGTTTAGCGTGGGGCGCACCCAAGCCTTGCTTTTTGTGCTCAATAAACTCTACGACCGCTACAACCTACCGCCCATCAAGGTGTTTTCTGACAGCCCAATGGCCCTCGAAAGCTCCAAAATTTACCAACGAAACGTCCGAATGTTGAGCGTAGAAGCGCGGGAGTTTAACGAAGACAATGAGTCGCTGTTCGATTTTGAAAACTTGATTTATTTAGAAAGTAGCGACGCCAGCCGCGCTATTTCCAATTTTTATGAACCGTGCATCATTATTTCGTCGTCGGGCATGATTCAGGGCGGGCGCGTAGAGCACCACGTGGCCCAAAATATCGGCAATCCGTACTGCACTATTTTGCTCATTGGCTACTGCGCCGAGGGCACTTTGGGCTGGCGGCTGCTCAACGGCCAATCTACGCTACGGGTGCGCGGCAAAGACGAACAAGTGCTGGCGGGTATCGAAAAAATTGACGTTTTTAGCGGGCATGGCGACCAAGACGACTTGGTAACGTTTGTGCAACAGCAAAAACCAAATCTGTTGAAAAAGGTATTTTTGGTACACGGTGAACTGTCGAGTATGGAAGTGTTTAAAGACATTTTAATCGAAAAAGGATACGCCGACGTTGAGATTCCCGCCAAAGGGCAGAGTTTTGAAATATGAGAATTGAAAAAAAACAACATGAGCTTTATCAAGAGTTTCGACTTTTTTTGAGTTTGAAGCCAGAAGAACGTGAACAATGGCAAGAAACGATAGTCAAACAAGCATCAAAGCGAGATGACAAAGAAAAAAATGATATGCGAGAAGCAATCCGATTGAACTTGGAAGATGTTCGCCAACGGCTTTCAGAAATTAATGGCCGCTTAGAACAACAAAGTTTATCAAACGCAACCACAAAATCTAATCCATGAGTGCTTATTTAGACTTTGAAAAACCCGTTGCCGATTTAGAGTTAAAATTAGCCGAACTCAAAAAATTGGCAGACACCACTCCTCTCGATGTGTCGGAGGCCGTGGTGCGGCTGGAAGAAAACATTGTGCAGCTGCGCAAAGAAATTGCCAAAAACCTAACCCGTTGGCAGCGCGTGCAACTCTCGCGCCACCCCGAACGGCCCTACACGCTCGACTACGTGGAGTTGATGTGTCAAGAATTTATTGAACTCCACGGCGACCGCACCGTACGCGATGACCCCGCCATGGTGGGTGGTTTTTGTAACATGGACGGCCAGGGTATGCTGATTTTAGGCCAACAAAAAGGCCGCAACACCAAACAACGGCAGCAACGAAACTTTGGCATGGCCAACCCAGAAGGCTACCGCAAAGCCTTGAGATTGATGAAGTTGGCTGAAAAGTTTAACAAGCCCATTGTAGCACTTATCGACACGCCTGGGGCTTTTCCGGGTTTGGAGGCCGAAGAGCGCGGCCAGGGCGAAGCCATAGCCCGCAACTTGAAAGAAATGTTCATGCTGCGTGTGCCGGTTATTTGCATCATCATCGGCGAGGGCGCGTCGGGTGGGGCGTTGGGCATTGCCATCGGCGACCGCGTGCTGATGCTCGAAAACACCTGGTACTCCGTTATTTCGCCCGAATCTTGCTCGTCTATTTTGTGGCGCAGTTGGAATTTTAAGGAGCAAGCCGCCGAAGCACTCAAACTAACTGCCAAAGACATGCAAACCGCCCGCCTCATTGACGGTATTGTGGAAGAACCCCTCGGCGGGGCGCACCTCAACCACGAAGTAATGGCCCAAACGCTCAAAAAAGTAATATTGGACAACCTTGCCCAACTCAATCAACTCTCGCCCGAAGAACGAATCAATCAACGCATTGACAAGTTTTGTAAAATGGGTGTTTACGTAGAATAAAATGATAAAAAACATTATTTTCGACCTCGGCGATGTCATTCACAACATTGATATGCCGCGTGCCGCCATCAATTTTGCGAAGCTGTCGGGCAAATCAACCGATGAGGTAGTAGCCCTCTTTCAGCAGCACCAGGTGTTTCGGCAGTTGGAAACGGGCATTTTGAGCGAGGCCGCTTTCCGCGATTATTTACGGCAAATCTTGGCTTGCCCACACCTCAGCGATGCCGTGGTGGACATGGCCTGGAACTCGCTGCTGCTCGACGCACCGCCCGCTCGTGTGGCACGGGTGCAAGAGCTGGCACAACAGTATCGGGTGTTTTTGTTGAGCAACACCAGCTCGATTCACATTGCCGAAGTAAACCAGATTATGAACCGAACGTCGGGCATAGAAAAACTGCACGATTTGTTTGAAATCACCTTTTTGTCGTACGAAATGGGATTGATGAAACCCGACCCCGCCATTTATTTGCGGGTGTTGGAAGAAGGCGGAATGCTGGCCAGCGAAACTTTGTTTTTGGACGATAACGCCGATAACATAAAAAGCGCGCAATCGCTTGGTATTCAAACCATTCAGGTTCAAAAACCAACTACTATTTTAGAGTATTTAGCCGACTTTTAATTTTTTTTTACTTCAATACTTCGTTTTTGCCAATGAAAATTGCCGCGCATATTGCCCGTATTTTGGTGGGCGTTATTTTTATTTTTTCGGGATTAGTAAAACTCAACGACCCCGCTGGGACGCAAATCAAACTGGAAGAATATTTCGAGGTTTTTGCCACCGACTGGCCCGTCATGCATGATTTTTGGATGGCTTTGGTGCCATACGCGCTCTATTTTTCGGTGTTGATGTGCGCCGCCGAAGTTGTTTTGGGCGTGGCTTTGCTGGTATCTTACAAACTCAAAACCACTTCTTGGATTCTGCTTTTGTTGGTCATATTCTTTTCTTTCCTCACTTTCTATTCGGCCTATTACAACAAAGTAACCGACTGCGGTTGTTTCGGCGATTTTATCAAACTCAAACCTTGGACTTCGTTCGGTAAAGATATATTTTTGCTCGTATTGATTCTGTTTATTCTCTGGAAACGAGCCATTTACCGAAACCTGCCCACGGGTTCGCTGGTGGCGCTTTCGGCGATTTTTTCGTTGGGAGTCGCTCTTTATGCCATCTTGTTTTTGCCCCCTTTCGATTTCTTGCCCTACAAAATCGGGGCCAATATTCCCGCCCAAATGAAGCCTTCTGAGCCGCTTCGGTACAAGTATATTTTGGAGAAAGACGGCAAAACCACCGAATTTGAGCAATATCCCAGCGATACTACTTATAAATTCAAAGAAATGGTGCTGGTGAACGAGAACGCCAAACCCAAAATAACCGACTACAAAGTCTGGAACGACACGGGCGACTTTACGCAAGAAACCTTCAAAGGCGAAAAACTTATTTTAATTTTTAAGAACACAGATGACCTCAACAGCGCCAGTTTGGCCGACATTCGCAGCCTGGTCAATTCGTTGAAAGATACCAACGTGCAACCGCTTATTTTGACTTCCAACAGCGATGCCGACATGAAGCGAATCTGTCAGGCGCACCAATTGGAAGTGCCTTATTATTATGCCGATGGCACGGTACTAAAAACCATTGCGCGTTCAAATCCAGGTATTTGGCTTCTGAAAGATGGTACCGTAATGGGCAAATGGCACTACAACAGCACCCCCAATCGGGGTGAGATTTTGGATAAACTCCAATGAAAAACATTTTTTTGATTGGCATGCCTTCGTCGGGCAAAACTACGCTGGGAAAAGAACTGGCGCGCCACGTCCGCTACCGATTTGTGGACACCGACCGCCTCATCGTCAAAGCGGCGGGCATGGCAATAAACGAGATTTTTGCCCAAAAAGGCGAGCCTCATTTTCGGGAGTTAGAACGCGACATCTTGCGGGTCATTCGGCCGAACTCCAAATTGGTGATTGCCACAGGCGGTGGAATGCCCTGTTTTTTTGACAACATGGACTACATCAAAACGCACGGTTTGAGCGTATTTTTGGACGTACCGCCCAGCGAATTATACCAACGTATGAAACGCATCAGTGCCAACGAACGCCCGCTTTACAATCCACTCGACGAGCAACTGCTGACTACCTTACGCCAAAAACACGCCGACCGATTGTCTTTTTACACCCAAGCCGACATCAGCCTAAGCGGAAACGACTTGAACGTACACGCCGTTTTGAAAGCTATTGCGGAGAATTGAGTATTTTCGAGTTAGAGAGGTTTACTTTTAAAGATAAATGCAGTAGTTTAGGGGCTTCATTGATGGATACTTTTTATGAAGTATTGGACTGTGAATAATCGACAAATTTTATTTCTATAATTGGTTAATAGAAAGTAAGTACTTACTCGTAATTGTTTGTAATTACAGTAATTTGTTGTAATTATCCGCATCGGCGCGGGGCCGCCCGTGCGGTCCGATGTTTATCAATTTGTTAAAATAATATAATGGCGGCGGCTTCGCGCACGGGCGGCCCCGCGTCGCAGCGGCGAACCGCCTATTTCTGCCCAACTACTTATTTTGAATTACTATTGACTATTGACTATTGACTGTGGACCATTGACTATGGACTATTGACCATTTGAGTTTTGAATAAATGCAAGAAATCGTAAATGTTAGCAATTTTTTACAAAAACGCACCGAGGCACTCCAAAGCCTTGATTTGAAACGAATTTTGCCTTTATTTGCCCCAAATGCCGAAGTAGTAGATGCCAGTAGCAACGTAACCAGTGCCGAAGATTACCTCCAAAAGTACCTCCCGTTGTTTCGGCGACTCAAAATAAACAATGTCAAAGTTACCGACATTGTGGTGCGCGAAAACAAGGCTTACACGCTCGAAAAATACGATTTTGATGCCGAAGTTTTCAACGCCCGCACCAAAATAAAAGGCCAAGTGGCCATGAGCTGCGTGTTACAACGCATTGATAATGAATGGAAAATTGTACAATATTGCGTTTCTAACACTTTTAATGAACAACTGTTGAGTATCTTAAATCAAATAGATGAAAAAAAATTACGCAAAAGAAAAAATTAAGAACGGTGGAGCCGCCCTGGGGGTTATCTCCAACACCTCCGACCCCCTAATTGCCGAGTTTTGCGGCTACGGCGGTTTAGATTATTACATGATTGACTGCGAACACGGTGCCATCAACATCAACCAAGTGCAAGACATTGTGCGGGCTTGCGAGGTGGCCAATATTACGCCTATGGCGCGTATTCGTAGCACCGACCCCAAGCTCATTTTGCAATTTATGGACGCGGGCGTGATGGGCGTAATGATGCCAGGGGTGAGCGAAGCATCTGAAATAGAAGCACTTGTAGCGGCCATGAAATACCCGCCGATGGGCAATCGGGGGCTTGGGCCTGTACGCGCTTGGGAGTTTGGTTTGGGCAAAATGCCCCAGGTCGAATACGTGCAGTTTGCCAACGAACAAACGCTGGTATTGCCCCAAATTGAAGACATAAAAGCAGTTGAAAACCTCGAAGCGTTGTGTAAAGTGCCTGGTTTAGATGGCTTTATCATTGGCCCGCGCGACTTGGCCATGAGCATGGGCTTTTACGATGGCCCTGCCCACGACGAAGTAAAGAAAACCATTGACCATATTTTTGAGGTGGTGTTGGCGCATGGTCTCATCATTGGCACCACTGCTGCTACCGGCGAGCAAGCCAAAGTACTCATTGACAAAGGGGCAAAAATTATCATGAACTACGTAGGCGGAATGTTGGGGCAAGCCATCAAGGCGTTTACAGCCCCCTAACCCCCAAAGGGGGCATGTTTTAATATGTATCAAATTCATTTTCCAACTATAATAAAGTCCCCTTCGGGGATTTAGGGGCTTATGACAACTCTCATTGTACTTTTCAATCTCAAAGCGGGCGTGTCGGAAGCCGACTACGAAGCCTTTGCCAAAACGTTGGATATTCCAACGGTAACGAGCCTCAAATCGGTCAGCGATTTTAAGGTTTACAAATCTTACGGCATTTTTGGCTCAGATGCCGCGCCACCTTATCGGTATTTTGAGCTCATTCATTTTAGCAACGTCGAAGACCTCGTGGGCGACATGGGCGCGGAGCCAAAGATGGCCGAAATCCCCGCCAAGTTTGCCGAAATGGCCGATAATCCGTTGTTTATTTTAAGCAAAGAAATTTAATTTTGTCGTAGCTTTGGTAAAAAAATACGGCAATGGCATATACAGATTTTACAATTTTCGATCTAAAAGAACAGTTTGGCATTACCGAGCAGGTCAAGCGATTGTTTGATTCGGTAAAACCACTTGCGGTTGGCAATTTATTACAGGCTGAAATAGCATTTAGTAAAGAAGTAAGAATTAGGAGTGAGAAATCTCGCTCAGAGTGGATTGTAGCCCCTGTTTTGGGTGAAATTAAAAGAAATAATCCAAATCTATTTGCTATTTATTCGGGCGAGACACTTATTGCCGATAGAACCAAAGGTTTAATCGGTGAATGTGATTTTATTTTGGCCGCCGACACGCACTCCTTTGAAATAAGCACCCCAATTCTGGCTATTGTAGAGGCTAAGAAAAACGATACCGACCTTGGCATACCGCAATGTGCGGCGCAACTATTGGGCGCAAAAATATACAATGAACGTGCTGGAAGTATCATCCCGACCTATTACGGTTGTGTCACGACTGGTTACGACTGGCGTTTTTTAGCTTTGACTAACAATAGCTTGGTGATAGACGAAACGATTTATCGCTTAGATGACATCGAAATTTTATTGGGCGTATTTCAACATATTTTTAGCTACTATAAAATTGTTCTTACCACCTAACAAAAATATAATACGATGGATAGCATTATTTCAGAACAACACCACAAACGTGCCAATGCAACCTACTGATTCATTGGCTTTTTTACGTTATAAAATGGAAAAAAATAACCTAAAACAGAAAGATTTGATACCCTACATTGGCGATAAAACCAAAGTATCAAAAGTATTGAGCGGAAAACAAGAACTCACCCTCTCCATGATTCAACGACTAAGCCGTGGGTTAAATATTCCTGTTAATTTATTGGTTTCGGCATAAGCAATACAAAAAATATGAAAACCGTCATCATTACAGGCTCAGGCCGCAAAAAAGGAATCGGCGAGGCACTCGCATTGCGCTTTGCTTCAGAAGGTTACAACGTGGTTGTGTCGGATATTGGCACGGCCAAAGGCCGCGAATTTGCCGCCGAACACATTGGCAATACTACTGAAATGGACGAAATTGTGGCGGCTTGCCAAGTTGCTGGTGGTCAGGCTATTGCCGTTCCGTGCGACGTACGCAGCGCGGCCGATTGCGCCAATTTAGTCCAAAAAGCCGTCGAAGCCTTTGGCCAAATAGACGTACTCATCAACAACGCGGGCGTGGGCTACCTCATGGAGCCTTTCGTAGATTTTAAAGAAGAAAGCTGGGACGCGGTGCTGAACGTCAATTTGAAGGGTGCATTTTTGTGTTCGCAAGCGGCGGCGCGGCAACTGATTGCCCAAAACACGGGTGGTTGCATTATCAATATTGCCAGTCAAGCGGCCAAATCGGGCTTTCCGTTTGCGGCAGCCTATACGGCCTCTAAGCATGGTTTGGTGGGTTTGACGCGCTCCAACGCCGTTGAGTTGGGCAAATTTGGCATCAGAGTAAACGCCGTTTGTCCCAACCACATCACCACGGGGCTGGGCGATTGGCAAAACAAATTCTTTGCCGAAAAACTCGGCCTCGATTACAATACCTACCTGCAAGGCATCAAAGACCGCAACCCGCTGGGCCGCACGGGCGTGGTAGAAGACATTGCCAAAGCCTGCGTTTTCTTGGCCTCCGACCAAGCCTCTTACATTACGGGCGAAGCCATGAACGTGAGCGGCGGCGAGGAGTATCATTGAGAAAAGGGTTAATTTGCACGCACATCTAAACTCCCTAAATAAATGAAAAGAAGAGATTTTTTTAGAAACGGTTCGTTGGCCGCTTTGGGTACGTCGTTGGTGAGTCCAATTGCAACCCAAGCTGCCCCGCCCAAAAAGAAGCGTCAAACTACCAAAAATATCATTTTTATGGTCAGCGATGGCATGAGTATTGGCACGCTCAACATGGCCGATTTGCTCATTCGCCGTCAAATGAACCGCCCCAGTCATTGGATACAACTGTACCAAGACAACCGCGTTCGCCGCGCTTTGATGGATATGGCCTCGGCCAATTCGATGATAACAGACTCAGCAGCAGCGAGTTCGTCGTGGGGTGGGGGCGTGCGCGTAAACAACGGTGCGCTCAACGTGAACCCCGACGGCACGCCCAACAAACCCATTTTACAGAAATTTAAAGAAGCCCGCAAGTCGGTGGGCTGCGTTACAACGGTGCAAATAACGCACGCCACACCAGCGGGTTTTTGCGTCAATTCTAAAAGTCGCGGGAGCATGGACGACATCGCGCTGCAATACCTCGATTTGCGCTTCGACGTAATGATGGGCGGCGGAACGGAGTTGTTTAGCAAAGACAAACGCAAAGACAAACGCGACGTTTTTCAGGATTTTAAGACGGCGGGCTACCAAGTGGCCACCAACCGCACCGAAATGATGAACGTGCAAGCGGGTAGCCCCGTGTTGGGGGTGTTTCATGAAGGTGGTTTGCCTTATGCCCTCGACCGCGCCCAAGACGAAACCCTCAAAACCAACGTGCCAACGCTGGCCGAAATGACCAATACGGCCATTCAACAAATGCAAGGCAACCCCAACGGTTTTGTGTTGCAGGTAGAATCGGGCAAGGTGGACTGGGCGGCCCACGCCAACGACATCGGCGGGTTGTTGTACGAGCAAATTCAGTTTGACGACGCGCTCAAAGTGGCTATTGATTTTGCCGAAAAAGACAAAAATACGCTCGTTGTCATCACCACCGACCACGGCAACGCCAGCCCCGCGCTGCTTTATGGAGTCAATGCCAACAAAAACTTTGACCATATTGCAACGGCTTTTAAGCAAACCAACGAGTGGATTCTCCACAAAATTGACAAAAATTATTCGGTGGCGCAGGTCATTGAGCTGTTTGAGGCCAAACAAGATATTGTTATCAAGCCCGAAGACGCGCTTGCGATGCTGGGCAATTACTACGCACTGGGCGAAGGCGGTGTTTACAACATGCGCAAGTTGCCGTTCCAAAAATTGGGTCAAATTCAAACTGCCGCCACGTCGGTGGGCTGGGCGGGCGTAGATCATACCGCCGAATACGTGGAGCTGGCCATGTTTGGGCCAGGCAGCGAGCAGCTCAATCCGTTTGTGAAAAATACCGATTTACACCAGTTTATGTTGGCCGTTACGGACGTAAAAAGCGTGTAAGAATCCAAGTCTGAATTAGTGAATTGAATTGGTGGCACGACTTCAAGTCGTGCCACCAATATTCCAATATTTTTTTGAGCCAATTCATTAGAAGTTATTCAAAATGCACGGTTAATTTCACGGTACTGTTTCTGTCTTGACCGTTTTTACGAGCGGGCAACCACGCCACACCGCTGCCGATAAACTCGATGGCTTTTTGGACGAGTAGGTCGTTGGCTTTGTTTTTGGCCTTAAAATTACCCAATTCGCCCGTTTCACTTACCGTAAAAGTGAGCGTTATTTTACCTTTGGGCGCGGTGTGATTTTCTAAATAAAAACGCGCTACTGAATTTTTGAGGTATTTTTCGTAATTCTCCCAACCTATTGTAGGAGCTGCAACACGCTGATTATCAAACTCTTTTTTGTTACGACTCGTTACCACTACTTCACTCAATCCTTGCGTATCTTCTTGGAGTAAAATAGATTGAGACATTGAGTCTTTGGGAGCTATTTGCTGCGGTAAAAAACCCATTGAAATGACGTTGAAGACATCGCCAGCCTGAACATCGGGCAGCATAAAACGCCCTTCAATGTCGGTGGCTACGTTTTGATTCGTGCCTTTGTTGGCAATGATTGCGGCGGGAAGCGGCATTTGGTCGGTGGCCGAACGTACTTGCCCCCGCAGCACGAAAGAAGAAACAGGCGTTTGGGCTACCTTGGCCAGCGACATTTTAGGGACGGCTGCTTCCGCAGGGGGAGCTATTGGGGCAACGTCAGCGGACACAGCGTCAGATATTCCCTCGTCTCCTTTTACTTCTTCCAACACCTTTTTTGAAGCTTGGGCCAATCGTTTTTCGGCAATAGGCGGGACTGGTTTAGCTCGTGGCGTAGGCGCAGACGGTTGAGCAGTGGCGGGCGCACTTTGCGCTGGTGGTGGCAAACTATTGGGCGTTACGAGGGCGGTATCCATTTTTTCTTGCGCCAAATTGGTGGAGTTTGGTGCGCTAAACCAGTACCAACCTAAACCCAGCGTAAGCACCAACATGGCCGCCGACGCATACGTCCACCATGCCACCACGCGACGCTGGGGCGGTTGTATCCGAGCGTGGAGGCGTTGGCGGAGGTCGGCTTGCGGGTCGTCGGGATTGATGTTCGCCTGTTTCATTTGCGCCAAACCCGCCAGCGTATCGTCGGTGGTGGGGTCTTCGAGGGCGGCTTTTTCTACCTCATGCTGCTGGGCGTAGGGCAGTTGGCCCGCCACGTAGCGGCGAAGTTGCTCAAATGAAAGATTATTTTTTTGTGTTTTTTTCACTGTAAAAATTCATTTATTTATCTTACTTCAAGACCATCTTTTTCAGATTCCCTAATCACACGGGCGACCCCGTTTCAAATTCTGATTCTTCGTTGATTTGTACCAGACGCGGGTTGCCTGTGAAGACACAGGCAACGGCAAGTCATTTGCAAATTTTCAAATTACCGCAGGTCTGACTTATCTTCAAATCAACTTTTTTCCATACAAATTTTCAAATTGCGCTTGCCGTTTTGAATGTAGCTTTTTACTTGGCCCAATTCGTAGCCCGTTTGTTGGGCAATTTGCTGGTAACAAAGCTGTTGCCAATAAAAAAGCTCCACGCTGCGCCGCTGTTCTTCTTTGAGGGTTTGCAAACATTGCCCCAAACTGGAAAGCTGCTGGTCTATCGAAAGTGCGGTTGGTTCGTTTGTTTCGGCCACAAAAGTTTCGTAGGCTTCTTGTTCAAACAGCGTTTCGTCGGCCACGGCCACGCGCTGACGGCGTAGCTGCATGAGGCAATGGTTTTTGGCTACGCTGTGCAGCCAACTTTTAAAATTGGCCACCTCGTGCGTACGCAAGTCGGCAATGAGTTGTTCAAACACCTGCATCACCGCATCTTTGGCATCGTCTTCGTGGCGCAAATATTTAAAACACACCGCAAATACCCACTCCATGTTTCGCTCGTAGAGTTCGCCCAAAGCGGTCAAGTCGCCCGTGCTGCGGTAATTGGCCACGTATTGGGCATCGGTAAGGGGGGCGTTGCGGCGCAATATTTTTAAAAACATAAGCAACAAACAAATGACTTTGGCTCTTTGATGCAATGAACGATAGAATTCCACAAAAATTTTTGGGCATCTTTCATATTGCTTCCAAAGTAGTTGACAGTTTTTGAGAAATTAGTCCACAAGCATATTGCCCACTAAACATGTAGTCGGAAAAATT
>REAB01000005.1 GCA_004293645.1 Cytophagia bacterium
CGGCTAAAATGGCAGCCTTAGAATCACTCCCGAAACCCTCGTTTTTAAGTCCGCTGCACACCGTTTTGAATACGACCGAAATGCGTTCTAAGGTGGCAACAAATGCCGATTTCTCTTGTAAAAAAGCAAGGCTTTCTTGCACCGCTTTGCTCAGATTTGACCAGTTTGCTAAACACCGCATCGCCCATTGTACGCACGGAAAAATATTTCGGACCGCCGATGCGGGCAAAACGCATCTTTCCACGCATCGTTGGCGGCATATATACACTGTTTTCTTTACTCAAATTCCAGCGTTTGCGCAAATCACCAATCAAGTGCCGAAAGGCTGTAAAATCAGCATCCTTATCATACAAACGCTTCAAAGCATTCGCTAAAATGTGCGTACAATCCGCTACATGTACAGTATTCATTGACTTGTAGGCTTTCCGCAAATTATTTCCCTCATCGCTTACCGCATACAAAATGGACTTGTTCTTTCCGATTTTTAATAACTCTTCTTCTATATGTTCTGCTTTCCATTCCGTATTTGCACCTACAAACAAAACTTCCATATCCGTATGCTGTAGGGCGCGTATTTCGCAATTGTCTGATACTGGTACTCCCAATATCAACAGGATTTTCTCGCTCCCAAATACAATACTTTCATCTACATAGACCACATACGAACCCTTTTTTGCCGCCGCCGCCCCAACACGATGAAAACCGCCTTTGCACAACCAATTTCGTATCGTACTATGGCTCGGAACGCGTGTCGATAAACCTAGTGCAACCAACATACATGCCACCGAATGACGACAACTCCGAAGACTCATCGCTCCGTATTTGTGCAACTCTAATATCAGCGCTATCAGCACCAAACTGTACTGATGACCCTTTGCTTTTTGGCCACCTAAAGCACTCGTGTGTTTTGGCGTATTTCTTAGCCTACTGTACTTAGCATGCCACTTATCTCGGCTCTGCGTCAATTCTTTTATCCGCTTACGCAGACGTGTATTTTCTTGCCCGCGTAAATGTGCTTCGGTTTTCCAATTATTTGCAATAGATTTGCCATGTCCTTGCGACGGGTTCTCTGTAGTTTTTGTTTGTTTCACAGCACAAAAGTACGGAGAACATTTTTCTTCTTTCTGTACAGCCTACAATAAACCAATAGCCGCCATTTTGAGCAGCAACGCTGAGCTTGGCGTTGTTGCGGAATTAATGTTCTGGTTGTCAAGTATTTAGATTTGTAATTTTGTCAAAATTGTTTTATCCAACTACTTAATTTTGGCCGTTCGTAAAAAATGTTAAATCTTGCCGACTGAAACCGTTTTGGTTGGTCTTTCGCTTTTTAATTTTATTACGATTATGAAATTGTTGCTGATTGCTTTTTTACTGCTTACTGCTCCCATTTTTGCCCAAGAAAATGTGTATAACTTAGTGCCGTTTCCCGCTCAATTTAATGGGAAAGACGGGCGATTTGTGGTATCAAAAGATACAAAAATTGTGGTAACCCCCAAAGATGCAGGCCAAGCGGCGGCGGCGCAATTGTTGCTGTTGCACCTCAAAAATGCCAGTGGCTTGGGCGTGTCGGTGGCCAATGCGGCTCCCGCTTTGGCCAAGGGCAAACACATTTTTTTTGCGGCCCACAAAGCCAAAAAATGTGGCCCCGAAGGCTACACTTTGCGCGTGCTGCCCGAGCGCATTAGCATCGAAGCCGAAACGCCAAAGGGCTATTTTTATGCCGTTCAAACGCTGTTGCAACTGCTGCCCGTGGAGGTATTTAGCCCCACGAAAATAGAAAATGTGGTTTGGAGTGCGCCCGTTTGTGATATTTTAGACCGCCCGCGCTTTGGCTATCGGGGCTTTATGCTCGACGTAGGCCGCCATTTTATGCCCGTAGCTACCGTAAAACGATTCATGGATTTGATGGCGTTGCACAAAATGAATACGTTTCATTGGCACCTCACCGAAGACCAGGGCTGGCGCATTGAAATTAAAAAATACCCCAAACTCACCCAAATTGGGGCCAAAAGAAAAGAAACGTTGTTGGGGCATTATGGCGAAAATTACCCCCAACGCTTTGATGGCAAAGAATATGGCGGGTTTTATACGCAAGAAGAAGTAAAAGACGTGGTAAAATATGCCGCCACCAAGCACATCACCGTTATTCCCGAAATTGAGCTGCCTGGCCACTCGGTAGCAGCGTTGGCGGCTTATCCAGAACTCAGCTGCGACTCCACCAAAAAATACGAAGTACTTCCCGTTTGGGGCGTTTCAAACGATGTTTTCTGCCCCAATGAGGCCACGTTTAAGTTTTTGGAAGACGTACTGACCGAGGTTTTTGCGTTGTTTCCGAGTAAGTTAATCCACATTGGCGGCGACGAATGTCCCAAAGAGGCGTGGAAACAAAGTGCTTTTTGCCAAGATTTAATCAAAAAACTAAAACTCAAAGACGAAAATGATTTGCAGAGTTATTTTGTAAAACGGATTGAAAAATTTGCCAACTCCAAAGGGCGAAATATCATTGGCTGGGACGAAATTTTGGAAGGTGGCGCGGCACCAAATGCCACCATAATGAGCTGGCGCGGCACCAAGGGCGGCATCGAAGCTGCCCAACAAAAGCACAACGTCATTATGTCGCCCACAAGCCATTGCTACGTTAATTTTTACCAAGCCAACCCCGCCAACGAACCCACCGCGCAGGGCGGGTTTTTGCCCATTGAGCAAGTATATGCCTACGAACCAGTGCCCGCCGAGCTAACCCCCGAAGAACGCAAATACATCATTGGCCTGCAAGCAAACCTCTGGACGGAGTACATCTCAACGCCCCAACACGCCGAATACATGGCGTTTCCGCGCACCATTGCCCTGGCCGAGATTGGGTGGATACCGCAAGGCCCAAAAAACTTTGAAGATTTTGCAACCCGCCTCAAACCGCACCTCAAACGGCTTGATTATTTGAAAGTGAATTACTCCAAACGCATTTTTGACATCAGATCCACCACCCAATTTGGCAACGACGGCAAGCTGCAAGTACGCTTCGATAAGCTCGATTCGGAGAGTAAAATATACTACACCACCGACGGAAAAAGCCCAACGACGGCCTCAACGGAGTATTTTACGCCCATTACGCTCACCAAAACCACCACCGTAAAGGCCATTACTTCAACGGGGGCAACTTTTGAAGAAACCTTTTTGATTCACCGCGCCAAAGGAAAACCCTACACCTACACGGGCGACGCTGCCGAGGCAGGAACTCCCAAAAAACTAACTGACGGCCAGCTTGCCCAAAGTCCCAAGCAAGAAGAAGAATGGGTAAATGCGCGGGGCAAAGATTTGGAAGTTACCATTGATTTGGGCGAGGTTCGGGCGGTTACCAAAGTGTCGGCGCATTTTCTTAAAAACGTGTTGTACGGTTATTTCCCGCCCACCTCGGTCGAAATTAGCATCTCCAAAGACGGCGAAAGTTTTAAAGATGCCATTGCGCAGCCCGTTAATTATGCCGTAGAAGGCCCCTGGGAAATGCTGCCCGTCATCGCTGATTTCAAGACGGCGCGCGCCCGCTACGTGCGCCTCAAAGCCAAGAACGCGGGCAAAGCTCCCGCCACTTTACCCAACAGCGGCGGCGGGCCTACCACCATTGCCATTGACGAAATAATTGTGGATTAAATCTGTAAATTGCTAATAATGAGCTATTTGAAGGTTTTTGCTAAAAAGTATTTGCCACTAAGTAACAGGTAAATAATAAGTTGGTCGAATTAGTTTATGGAACGCGAATGACGCGGATACGGAGTAACGCGGATTTTCGCGGATAAACAAAAAAAAAGAGGCGACAAAAAGGCTATTTAATAGGCTCGACAACAACGAAATAATCTTTGTGGTTTCTGATTTACTTGACCTTGAATTATTAAACGCACCGCAACACGTTCGACAACTTTTACATAACTACTCAGCGGACAAATTTCAAAGAGTAGAATTGACCGAAGAAGCTACAAAGTTGGCGTACACCTATATCAGCGAAAAAGTGGTGGGCAAAACAAGTTTGGAAGACTGCCGACACATTGCCTTAGCGACTATTCACAAAGTTGACGTTTTAGCAAGTTGGAACTTTAAACATATCGTAAACCTTGACAGAATTAAAGGCTACAATTCTGTGAATATGCGACTTGGTTATTCAATTATAGAAATCAGAAGCCCTAAAGACCTTGTAAATTATGGAAACGACTAAAAAAGAAAAACAGTTTGACGCTGTAAAAATGATGAGAGACATTAGAGATAAAATAACTTCTGATACTCAAAATATGACTTTTGACGAGTTGAAAGCATATATCAAACAACAACTTGCGGACAGTAAGACCAAACTCGTTGGACAGCAATAATGACAGGAGAATAACAGCACACTATTACAATCAGCATATTATGGTTTGTGTAGCTACCACAGATTGATAAATGCAATTTATTGATTATCAATTCATTATAAGCCGAAGTTGTCATCCGAAAAGGAATAGCTTATTGCAAGTAGAGCTATTTTTGAAAATATAATTTTTGGGCTTGCGCTTATGTTTTGTTATTCTTAACCAAAAACGACTTTACAGCTTTTACGGTTTCAGCGGGGTTTTCTTCCATGGGTACGTGGCCCAAAGTATTGTAAACGACGAGCGTATCGTTGGGTAAATCGGCCTCAAAACGGCGGGCTATGCCAATGGGAATGAGCAGGTCTTGCGCCCCCCACATAATGAGCGTGGGCATGGTCAAAGTTTTAATTTGTTGCCAAGTGCTGTCGGGGGTTTTGGCGGCACTCATCCGCGCCATAAAAGCCGCTCGGTTGCCTGCACGCTTTGCCATATCCCAGTATTGATCTACCAATTCAGGAGTTACTTTGGACGGGTTGGCATACACATTTTTGATACTGCCCTCTACTACAGCGCGGGGTGTAATTTTGGTAAAAAGCTGATTAACAACGGGTAAGCGCGCCATTTGAAAAGTAATAGGCACACTTTTTGACTGCATGGGGTAGCCTGCCGCATCAATGAGTATCAATTTCCCAACCCGCGCTGGATATTTCAAGGCAAAAGTCCAAGCCACGGCTCATCCCAACGAGTTGCCACCCAAAACACATTTTTTTACGCCCAATTTATCCAAAAATTGCCCCAAAAAATCGGCGTAATAATCCAACGAATAGTTGTGGTTGGCGTTGGGCCCTGTTAAGCCATAAGCGGGCAGGTCGAGCCGAATGACTTGATAATCGTTTTTGAGGCTGTCTGTCCAACCGTTCCAAGTGAGCAACGAAGCACCCGTACCGTGAATCAATACCACAGGTAATGAATCTAAGCGAGCTGTGCCTTCACGGCGGTAATGCACGTCAAGGTCTGCTACTTTTATAAACTGCGAAGGTGGCGTGGCATATTTGGCTTTGAGCGTATCAAGCTCAATATCAGCTTCATAGCCCCAAATAAAACCAACGGTAAGTATTGTAAGTAGGCCGTAGCCGCTCCATTTTAAGATTTTTTTCATGGGTTTGAGGAATAATTTTTTCAAAAATAAACAAAAAAGGCTTGCGTTGTCGCAAGCCTTTTTTGTACAGAATAAATCTGGTTTTTTAGTTTTGAGATAGCGCCTCGGCACCGCCCACAATTTCCAAAATTTCTTTGGTAATGGCAGCCTGACGGGTGCGGTTGTATATCAATCGGAGTTCTTTCAACAAATCTCCTGCGTTTTCGGTGGCCTTGTCCATGGCGGTCATGCGTGCACCGTGCTCGGAGGCATTTGATTCTAAAACCGCCCGATACAACTGAATTTTCAGCGTTTTTGGAATCAAATCATTGACGATTTCGGCTTCTGAAGGCTCAAAAATATAGTTTACTGCCGATTTTGGCATTTTCTTCAACGCTTCGGCATCGGCCACGATGGGCAGCAACTGCTCCGTGCGAATAATCTGCGTGGCCACGTTTTTAAACTCATTGAACACAAACTCAACGGCATCGTAGCGGCCATTTTCAAAGTCGGCCATGATGCCCTCCGCTGCTTCTTTGACTACTCCAAAACTCAACCTCGAAAACACGTCGGTATAATCGTTGTTGACTTTATAGCCCCGCCGACCGAACGCTTCCGAGCCTTTTTTGCCAAAACTCAAAATCTCTACGTTGCCTTTGGCAGCTTGCGAAGCGTATTTTTCTTGAATCAAACTGGTAGCGGCTTTGATAACGTTGGTATTGAATGCCCCGCACAAACCACGGTCGGAGGTAACGACCACCACCAACACCCGCTCTACTATCCGCGCTTTTTTGAAGGGGCTTTCGGCGGCAGTTTCTGCCCCCGACGATACCGTAGCCAGCATTTCGTTTAGTTTTTTGGCGTACGGGCGCATCTGCAAAATATTGTCTTGGGCACGGCGCAGCTTGGCAGCAGCCACCATTTTCATGGCTTTCGTAATCTGCTGAGTCGAATTTACCGATACAATTCTGCTACGAACTTCTTTTAATGAAGGCATTTCTTTGAATGATAGTTTTGAGGTATGAAACATGAATGATGAACAAACGCTCATGATTCATGTCTCAAAATTAATTTAGGCGTATTTAGGAGCTAACTCGCGGCCTGCTTTCTTGATGATATCGGTTACGCTATCGTCGAGCTTGCCAGCAGCCAAGTTGGTAATTACCTCTGGGTGAACGTCTCTCAAAAAGGCAATAAACTCTGTTTCAAATTCTTTCACTTTGGTTACCGACACTTTGTCGAGCACGCCATTGATAGATGCATAAATAATGGCTACTTGCTCACCTACGTTCACGGGCGAAAACTGCCCTTGTTTCAATATTTCTTGGTTGCGACGGCCACGGTCAATGGTCAATTTGGTAGAAGCATCGAGGTCTGAGCCAAACTTAGAAAACGCTTCCAATTCACGGAACTGCGCTTGGTCGAGTTTGAGCGTACCCGCTACTTTTTTCATGGATTTAATCTGGGCGTTACCACCCACGCGGCTCACCGAAATACCTACGTTGATGGCAGGGCGAATGCCCGCGTTAAACAAGTTGGACTCCAAAAATATCTGACCGTCGGTAATCGAAATTACGTTCGTTGGGATATAGGCCGACACGTCGCCCGCTTGGGTTTCAATAATTGGCAAGGCCGTCAATGAGCCACCACCTTTTACTTTGCCTTTCAAAGAAGGCGGCAGGTCGTTCATGTTTTGGGCAATCTCGTCGTTGGCGTTGATTTTGGCGGCACGCTCCAACAAGCGGCTGTGGAGATAAAATACGTCGCCTGGGTAAGCCTCGCGGCCTGGTGGGCGGCGCAACAAGAGCGACACTTCGCGGTAAGAAACGGCTTGCTTCGACAAGTCGTCGTAAACTACTAAGGCTGGGCGGCCTGTATCGCGGAAATACTCGCCGATGGCTGCTCCCGTGAAAGGCGCAAAAAACTGCATGGGCGAGGGGTCTGAGGCCGATGCACACACAATAACGGTGTAATCCATGGCACCGTATTTGCGCAAAGTAGCCTCTACTTGTTTTACGGTAGAAGCCTTTTGGCCGCAAGCTACGTAAATGCAATAGACCGTTTCGCCACGGTCGTAAAATTCTTTTTGGTTGATAATGGTATCAATACAAACCGCCGTTTTGCCCGTTTGGCGGTCGCCAATTACCAACTCGCGTTGGCCACGGCCAATCGGAATCATGGCATCAATTGATTTGATACCTGTTTGGAGTGGTTCGTTTACGGGCTGACGGTAAATTACGCCTGGGGCTTTGCGCTCCAATGGCATTTCAAACGTTTCACCTTGAATGGGGCCAAAACCATCGATGGGTTCGGCCAGGGTATTTACTACGCGGCCAATGATGCCTTCGCCTACTTTTACGGAGGCAATTTCGCCTGAGCGTCTTACAGTATCCCCTTCTTTGATTTCGCTCGAATCGCCCAGCAATACCGAACCTACGTTGTCTTCTTCGAGGTTGAGGGCCAAGGCTTTCAAGCCATTTTCAAAAACCAGCAACTCGCCAGCTTGTACTTTGGTTAAACCATAAATACGGGCTACACCGTCGCCGACTTGCAGCACCGTACCCACTTCTTCGAGTTCCGCGTCGGTTTTGGCACCCGCCAATTGCTCGCGGAGTATGGCCGAAACCTCATCGGGTCTTACTGATATCATAATAGAGCGTTTTTTATTGTGTTTAATATAAGACGATTACTAATTTGGCCGCAAAATTAAGCACAAATTTCTGATTATTGACACTTCCACTTTATAAAAATAGTCAGTTACCCGCATCAAGGTTTGTATATTTGTAAAATTTAGTGATTCAACACGCCCAAACAATGCCTTTTTCTACTTTTTACTCCCCCCAAAACTTTTTTACTAAGCTGCTCGTTGGCACTGTATTTTTTTTCATATTGGCTGGTTGTCAGTCAAAATCAACGCTTTTTGAGTGCCTTGATGCCACTAAAACGGGAATTGACTTTGAAAATCGGCTCACCGAAACCGAGAAAGACAATATTTTGGCCTACGAATATTTTTATAACGGCGGTGGCGTAGCCGTGGCCGATTTTAACAACGACCAGCGACCAGACGTATATTTGACGGGCAACCAAGTGTCCAACAAATTGTATTTAAACAAGAATGGCCTTACGTTTGAAGACGTTACCGCACAAGCAGGCGTAGCAGGACGCACCGACGGCTGGAAAACGGGCGTAACCGTAGCCGACGTAAACGCCGATGGTTGGCTTGACATTTACGTTTGTTACTCAGGAAACGTCCCCGCCCAACAGCGAAAAAATCAACTTTTTATCAATAACGGAGTGCAGGGCAATGGTCAAGAGTCATTGGTCATTGGGGAAGGTGCAGTTGGAAAGATTGAAAACTCAAAACTCAAAACTCAAAACTCAAAACTCGAACAAGTCCCCACCTTCACCGAGCAGGCTGAGGCGTATGGCTTGGCCGATGCGGGCTATTCTACCCAAGCCCTGTTTTTTGATTATGATACCGACGGCGACCTGGATTTGTTTGTCCTCAATCACAACCTGCGCGACTACCAACGCAAGGAGGCCGCTTACCTCAAAAAAGAGTTTGACCCCAACGCAGGCGACCGCCTCTATCGAAACGAAACCCCCAGTGGGGGAGTTGAAAATAGTAGCGTTTTTACTGACGTTACCGCCTCGACGGGCATTTTGAGCAACGCCCTCGGCTTTGGGTTGGGCGTGGCGGTGGGTGATTTGAACAACGACAATTTGCCCGATTTGTACGTCTGCAACGACTACGTAGAAGAAGATTATTGCTACCTCAACAACGGAAACGGCACTTTTACCGAAAGCGGGAAGCAACTGATGGGGCATTTTTCGTACTCGACAATGGGCGTGGACATAGCCGACGTAAACAACGATGCCCTGCCCGATATTTTCACAACTGATATGCTGCCCGAAACCAATGCCCGCCAAAAACGCCTCGGCTGGCCCGACAACTGGAACGTGCAACAATCAATGCTCAAAAATGGGTTTCATTGGCAAAATATGCGCAATATGTTGCAGATAAATCTAAGCCCGCACCGCAAAAGCCCCCAAACCCCCGAAAGGGGCTTAAATAAAAAAGCCTCCTTCGGGGGTTTGGGGGCTTTTGCCGAAATAGGTCAATTGGCGGGCGTGGCGGCTACCGATTGGAGCTGGGCGGGGCTTTTGGCCGATTTTGACAACGATGGCTTCAAAGATTTGTTTGTTTCCAACGGTTTTGTGCGCGATTACACCGATTTGGATTTTGTAAAATACTACGCCGACGAGCAACAAAAAACCACCAATAGCCAAACAAAAAAAGCCCTGCTCGACCACCTCAAACAAATGCCGGCTACACCCACGCACCATTTTGCCTTCAAAAACAACGGCGATTTGACGTTTGATAATAAAGTGAAAGAGTGGGGTTTTGAAAAAAATACCGTTGCCTGCGGTGCCGCCTACGCCGATTTTGACAACGACGGCGACTTAGATTTGATTACCAATAACACCAACGAACCCGCCTGCCTTTATCGCAATAATCAGCAAGCTCAAAACCCGCATAACTACTTAAAAATCAAGCTCAATGGAGGTGTTCAAAATCGTTTTGGACTGGGCGCAAAAGTCTATTTGTACGCGGGCGAACAGGTACAATACCAAGAATTTATGCCCACGCGCGGCTTTCAGTCTTGCATGTACGACAACCTGCACTTCGGAATGGCAAACACAAAAACAATAGACTCGGTACGAGTGGTTTGGCCAGATGCTAAAACCCAGACTTTGCGCAACATTGCCCCCAATCAACTCTTAACTTTTCGACACGCCGACGCGCCAGATGCACTCATTCCAGCGCGCCAGCCTGCGCCCTGGTTTAGCGTTTCTAATAACCTCATTTTTGCGCACCACGAAAACCCCTCGGTTGATTTCAACCGCCAAATTTTGTTGCCTTATTTGTATTCTTACGGCGGGCCGCGCCTAATCAAAGGCGACGTAAACGCCGACCAACTCGAAGATTTGTACATTGGCGGCGCGTCGGGGCAAGCGGGGCAATTGTTTTTGCAAACCAAAAATCAGCAATTTGTGGCCAGCTCTCAGCCTGATTTTGAAACCGACAAAATGGCCGAAGACCGCGACGCAGCATTTTTTGATGCCGACCGCGACGGCGATTTAGACCTGTACGTTTTGAGCGGAGGTTATGAGTTTGTTGACCAATTTGCGCCCTTGCTCCAAGACCGCCTGTATCTCAACGACGGGAAAGGCCATTTTGCCCGCAGCATGGCAGCGTTGCCCGCGCTCACCACCAACAAATCGTGCGTGCAACCCTTTGATAATGAACAAGATGGCGACTTAGATTTGTTTGTGGGTGGTAGCGTGCAGCCTGGCAATTTCCCTTTTGCCGACAACAGTTATTTGCTCAAAAACGATGGGAAAGGGCACTTTTCGGTGGCGGCGCAGTGGAGCTTGGGCTTGGTAACGGACGCTGCCGTAGCCGACCTAAACGCCGATAAATGGGCTGAAATAGTGGTAGTGGCAGAGTGGCAGCCATTGCAAATACTGACCAACAAAAAAGGAACGCTTGCGCCAATACGCCAAGAAAACAGCGCGGGCTGGTACAACCGCATTGCCGCCGCTGACCTCGACAACGACGGCGATTTGGATTTTGTAACGGGAAATGTAGGCCAGAATATTCCTTTCAAACCCACCACCGAACAGCCACTTACGCTCTACTACGACGACTTCGACCACAACGGGCGCGTGGAGCCGTTTGTGTCTTATTTTGTTCAAAACGAAGAAGTGCCGCTGGCTGGGCGCGACGAAGCCTTGGAACAATGGGCGGCGTTGCGAAAAGTTTTTACCGATTATCAAAAATACGGCAAAGCCACCATGGCCGATGTGTTGGGCCAAGAAATGACCCAAACTACGCCCAAACTCACCATTACCGAAACCCGCACGGGCGTGTGGTGGAACGAAAAAGGAACGCTAAACTTCAAACCGCTACCCATCATGGCGCAAGCAGCCCCCGTGTTTGGAATCGCCATCAGCGACTTCGACAACGACGGGAAACTGGATATTTTATTGGCGGGAAACCAGTCTAAATTTAGAATCAGGATTGGGAAAACCGATGCCAACGCGGGCGTGCTCCTGCGCGGAACAGGCAACCAAAATTTTGTACAAGTACCTCAAAATGAGGCAGGTTTGTGGCTAAAAGGCGACGTACGAGATGCCGTACGCGTAGGCAATCAACTCATTTTCTCAACCAACGACGGGCCCGTACAAACTTACCGAATGAATGAGCGGGTGGTTAATCAAAAGCAATAACATGGCCTCAAATACAGCCCAAAATAGCGCAGAGAATTTTGTTCTAAAATGGATGTGCCAAACTTTTCAAGCGGGTATTATTTTTATTTTACACGTTGTCTAATTTCCGCCAATGTTTGGTCAATCAACAGTTTACCGTCTCTCAAAGTATGAGTCTCTCTGATTTTTTTTCATTTTAAATATTTATTATCTCAAAAACTATTCACCAAATGGTGCATCTGAATCCTCTTTAATATATTGTTTAAAGTATTCAGATGAAATATAGTTATCTAAAAAATCTTTTGCTCCAAAATTTACAGTTATAAATTGGGTAGCTACTTTCTCGTTATATGACTTATTTAATTCAAGTGAGTGCGTGACAAAATCGGGGCAATAAATAAAAATGGGGAGTTTAAAAGTTTTAGTAAATTTAGGTTTACGAAAACTAATTTTCTAACTTAAAAACTC
>REAB01000006.1 GCA_004293645.1 Cytophagia bacterium
AATTATTTCTATCTGTGCCATTTTATTGAGGGTTAATATATTTCCTCAAAATTAATAAATCTCCTATATTACCAGTCTATAATTTACACTAACAATTATATTGGCACAAAAGACACCTAACACAGCGATAAAAAATAGCAATGCTACTCAGTTAAAGGAAAACCAAAAACGCCCTAATATGGTCGTAATCCTTGTGGACGATATGCGATGGGATGAATATGGTGAAGCGGGTCACAATTATGTAAAGACACCAAACATTGATAGGATTGTTAAAGAAGGTGCCTGTTTTGTCAATGCATTTGCAACTACTCCCCTTTGTTCACCCAGTCGAGCAAGTTTTCTAACTGGTCAATATGCCCATACCAATGGCATCATTGACAATACCGCACGTAATGAGCAAAGTCACGGACTTAATACATTTCCAAAGCAACTTAATAATAATGGCTACGCTACTGCTTTCATCGGCAAGTGGCACATGGGCAATGATAATTCAAAGCGTCCTGGTTTTGATTATTGGGCTTCCCTAAAAGGACAAGGTGAAGCAATCGACCCTACTTTAAACATCAATGGCCAACAACAAACTGTAAAAGGGTACGTAACTGACATACTAATTGATCAGTCGCTTCTATTTATTAATCAAGCGCGTAACCAACCCTTTTTGCTTTATGTAGCCCACAAGGCACTTCATCCCAATGTAATACAAAATGATGATGGCAAAGTTGTAAATATAGGCGAGGGTGATTTTATTCCAGCCAAAAGACATTTGGGCTTGTATGAATCTGCTGTTTTTGACCGAAGGCCCAACTATAATATTCCTCCACTCGACAAGCCAGCACTAATGCGTAAAATAGAAGGGGTTCCACCCTTAAGTGCTGCAACTTCAACCAAAGAAAAGACCATCCGTGAGCGTTCAGAAATGCTGATGGCGGTGGATGAGGGTCTTGGGAAAATCATAAAAGCGCTTGAAGATAAAGGTGAGTTGGACAATACAATTATAGTATTCACCAGCGACCATGGTTATTGGTATGGAGAACATTGCCTTGATTTAGAACGAAGACTGGCTTACGAAGAAGCTATTCGTATTCCAATGCTTGTGAGGTATCCACCATTAATAAAAGCTGGAATGAAGCCGAAACAAATGGTATTGAGTATAGACCTTGCTTCAACGCTACTTGACATAGCTGGACAAACGCCAGGTGCTCATCTGCAAGGAAAATCGTGGGTGCCGATTTTTAAAGGAAAAGTCAATGATTGGCGGAGTTCATTTCTTGTAGAATATTATAGCGACTCCGTATTTCCCAGAATTGTGAATATGGGATATAAAGCTGTTCGGGACAATCGTTTCAAATATATACACTATGTGGATTTGAAAGGAATGAATGAACTTTATGACCTTGCCAAAGATCCCTACGAACTTCATAACATAATTGATAATCCAAAAATGAATGGAACACTCAAAAAGATGAAAAAAGAATTGAATCTGCTATTAACCCAAACTGGAGCTGATGGGTTACGCTAAAAATACCCCTCCCTATTTTCACTGTTTTTTTATCATAAAATAATTTCAAATATTGAATTGGGGATGCAGTAAAATTTCCCCTCTTTTATCTTATTTTTTTATTTTCTAAGACAATGGCCGAAGGAAGCGTTTTTCCTTCTTTTGATGCCAAATAAGAAACTCCCTCCTTCAAAAATGAACCCAGAATGATGTCCATATCGCCATCTTTATCCATGTCGCCAACGTCCATTACCATCCATTTTCCCTGATTGGCTTGTTTGAACGTGGACACGTTGAATTGGTTCTTTCCATTGTTTTTCAACAACAAAAAGCCTTCGTTGGGTTTCTGGTCGGGATTTGTAAAAAAAGAGATGGCGGCAATGTCCAAATCTCCGTCTAAATCAAAATCTACCGCCAACGCTTTTGAAGCCCCAAACATGGGATAAAAATAGCTTTGCTTGAAATTATTTTTGCCATCATTCATAAAGATTCTAATGCCATGATAGGCTTTTAAAGACATTGACAAGTCGGCATTGTCCCCGTTTGTGAAAAGAATATCCACAAAACCATCTTTGTTAAAATCAGCTAAATCAATAAAACTCGAACCATAAACTACTGGAAATTCCAAGACCTGTTTTTCATCAAAATCACCATTTCCTCTGTTATAAAAAACAAAAATGCCTTCTCTTGCCTGAGCAGCCAGCACCACAATATCGTTTAGTTTATCCCCGTTTAGGTCTTTTATGCAGGCTATTCTCGCCCCTGGAGCCGTTTTTAGTACGTGTGGAATTAACTTCCCTCCTTCATACCAAGTTAGGTTTCCGAGTTCATTCCCAAAATTGCAAATCAAAACATCTTCAACTGTATCTGCGTTTAGGTGGCCGTAAGAAATCTGGACGGGTCTTTTCAATTGATTGAGCAACACGTGTTGCTGTTTGTTGGAAGAAATTTTGACCAATTCTCCTTTCGCCTTGTCGCTTGGGTCCATGAGTCCCATCATCAACAATTCAACTGATTCTTTTTTGATGGAAATATCCGAAATGGGGCTGTTGAGCGGGAGTGAATCTGTGGAAGCTAATTTCAAATTATATTTTCTCAAAAAATTCTTTTGGCCCCTCCAACCTACCAGAATTTCTTTGTTGGTGGTATCAAATTTAACCAAAGTTACGGTTGGTGGCGCATCGGCAACTCCGTAAATATTTTTTACAACAAAATCACTCATTTCAATCTTAACTTTCTGTTTTACAGCTTGTTGTATTGGTTTTTTGGGCGCGTTGTCTATGTAATAATCAACAATTTTTTGCCAATCTTCCTGTGCTAATTGTGGATTTGCGGGGTAGATATTGTTGCCAATCAATAGCTTCATTTCCTCCGTATCTACGCCCGAATAAATTTTCATAAAATCTTGATTTATGCCCAATCGCCAACCCATTTTGGGTAAAATGCTTTTTTCCCACGTCAATTTATCCAATAAAATAGGGTCGGGAAACTGATGACAACTGCCACAATACATTTGGGCTAATTCTCTGCCATTTTTGTCAGAGGGCTTGGGAGGCGTATATTGTTCGGCTGTTTCTTGATTTGAACACGAAAAAACACTTAAAACAGAAAGTAAAATGAAAAATATTTTGAGCATAAGTAGTTGAGTAAGATTAGGCGCGGGGCCCGCAGCGGCGGACCGTGCCCGTGCGGTTGGCCGCCGCCATGCTATTATTATTGGTGGCACGACTGATTTAATACGCTGAATAAAAGCATCTTAAGTAATAGTCGTGCCACCAATCAAAAAATGAACGAGCCGTGTTTTCTCAGAACGAAAACCCGATTCGGAGCGTAAGGCGGTTGAAATCGTCGGTAACGGTAGGCAGGGCAAGCCGCTCGGTAGCAGAACGCTGAAAACGATAGCCCAGGCCCACCACAAAAGCCGTGCTTTGGTGAAAAAGCAATTTTAAGCCCGCCCCTACGGCAAAAGTTGCCCCGCCACGGTACTTGATATTCACCACGTCGTTTGAGGTGGCGTTGATAGAATGGCCTGCTTCTACGAAATAAAAGGGAATCTTAGTACCCGTATTCCGAAAATCGCCCCTAATACTCAGCACAATTGGCACAAAAGTTTGGACTGCGTACAGGTCTGCCCCCACGCCGATGCCCGTGTAAAGCCACTGGTTAAAACGGTAGCCGTTGGTGGTTTGAAAAGAAAAAGCCGATGTGGTGATGCCGTTGGAGGCGCGGTTGCTCATAGCCAACGGCCCCAACTCAGTGTAGTGTTCAAATCCACGGTTTTTGTACCGAATGGCGGGGTCTTTAAATGGTTCGCTACCGCGCAACACCACCTCGCTGCGCTTAAAAACCCAGGTACTGCCGTCGTAGGTTTCGATGGTTACGACGCTGTCTGGACCGTCTTTTGGGGTAATAATTTGACCTTTTACAACACTACCATTTTTGAGTTTTAGCACGTCGCGGGTTTGGGCAATGGCCCAATTGCTCATTGATAGCAAAGCAGTTAAAATAAAAAAATAACGAGTCATAGCAGTTGAGATTTGGGGTTTTAATGGTCTATCCAAGTTTTAAATTCTGACACTTTTTCTTTACTCACAAACGCATCTCCTTCGGGCAATGGCTTCAAAAACACTTGAATGCGCCCGTTAAAGGTACTTTTCATGCGTTGAATAGCCGCAATGTGGCCAATAAATTTTCGATTGATTCTAAAAAAACAAGCAGGATTTAGGAGTTCTTCCAGTTGTTCGAGGCGGTAATCTACAATGTAGCGTTTGGCATCTGTACCTACCAAATAAACCGTTTTGTCGTCGGCATAAAAATAGGCAATCTCTTCGGTGTTGCGGTAGGCAAGATTGTCGCCATAACGTACCAAAAAACGCTGCTTAAAAGGCTGTTGAGTGAGTTGTTTGAGCGTGGACTCAAGGCGTTCTACATCTAATAGAGAAACGTTTTCCCACTGACTAAATTTTTTCAAAGCACGGCCTAAATCTTGCGCATCAATGGGTTTTAGCAAATAATCTAAGCTATTGAGCTGAAAAGCCTCGAGGGCGTGGCGGTCGTAGGCGGTCGTAAAAACGAGCGGTACTTGTACGTTGGCTTTGCGCAAAAACTCAAAACTGGAACCATCGGCCAAGTGAATATCCACAAAAATCAAATCGGGTTTAGAATTGTTGGCCCACCACTCCACAGCCCCTTCTACCGACTCCACAATAGCTACCACCTTACAAGCAGGCAACATCCGCCAAAGCAATTCTTGCAATCGTTCGGCAGAAAGTCGTTCGTCTTCCAAGATGAGTATTTGCATAATGTATGGTGTATGGTGTATGGTGTGTGATGTATGATGTATGGTGTATGGTGTATGGTGTATGGTGTATGGTGTATGCTATTTGCTATTTGGCACTGACAATAGCGGGAGTTTTACAATAAAATCGGTGTTGGTTTGCTGCACTTCGGGGGTTTGGCCTCCCAAAAATGCGTAGCGTTGCAAAATATTAGACAACCCAATGCCCGTCGAAAGTTCTTCATCGTGCAGCCGACGTTGTAGGTTGTTTTGAACCACAAGCACTTGACTATCAATATCTTTGATGGTCAAATACAAAGGCCGGCGCTCTGACACGATGTTGTGCTTTACGGCATTTTCTATGAGCATTTGCAACGCTACTGGCACTAATTTCTTTTTGCGGGCTTGGGCACTTACGTTGATATTTGCCCGCAATGCCGCGCCAAAACGTTTTTCCAACAAAAACAAGTACGCATCAATAAAGTGCAGTTCTTCGTCGAGCGTTACCAATTCTTTCTCGTGGCTTACCAATACATAACGATAGACCTTTGAAAATTGTTGGACAAAATCAACCGAAGCGTTGGTGTCTTTGGGAATAAGTGCCGCCAAAACACTGAGGTTATTGAACAAAAAGTGCGGATTTACTTGGTTGCGAATGGCCTGCAATTCGGCTTGCACCGACGCTTTTTTGAGCTGCTCGGCCTCCATTTGGCTCTTGCGGAGTTGTTTTACGTATTCTGTAATAACGTGAATGGTATTCAAAAACAGGTTGATTCTGAACGCAAATACCAAAAACAATTTGAGTGATAAACCGAGTTCAGACAACGGAATGGCATATACCTGACTTACTGCCCCAATAGCCAACAGCGTGATAACCGCCGTAACCAAAATACTGACGGCAAACTGATAGGCCGTTTGTCGTAAAAAAGGCACATTTTGGAGCTGCAAGTGCCTGTTAATGAGGCGGTTGCTCTCCCATATTCCAAAAATAACCACTAAAAACAGCACCGCTACGCCCGTCAAATGTACGGGTATGGGGTAGTACTTAAAAATATCGACCGACCACGTATTCAGAAAAGAATAAGCGGCCAAACCAACAATAAACAGGTAGCGTAAAGAATGGCCAAACATGGTAGGTTTAGTTAAAAGATAGGCCCAAACTGTTGGGTTTGAGCCTATTTAAGTGAAATAAGATTACAAAATACTCAAAATCCTTACGGAATCAGTACTTTATCAATGACGTGGATAACGCCGTTGGTAGCCAATAAATCGGCTGATGATACTTTTGAAACCGCTCCTGCGGTGGCTTTAATGCCCGCGCCGCTGCTCAGGTCTATCGTTACTTTACCCGTCATAAGTGCCGTTTGTACGCTTGCCCCGTTCACCAAGTCAGTAGAAAACACGCGGCCTGGTAACACGTGATAAAGCAAAATATCGGAAATTTGCTTCTTGGTGAGCGTAGCAGGATCTACTGTTTTAAACAACTCCGTAAAAGCAGCATCGGTGGGGGCAAATACCGTGTACGCGCCTCCGCTGAGGGTAGCTCCCAAGTCGGCTTGGTTTACCAACGAAACCAACGTTTTAAAATTTGGATTTGCCATTGCAATTTGCACAATGTTCTGCGTGGGCTGCATAATCACGTCGTCTATAATGTGAATGGTGCCGTTGGCGGTTGGAACATCGGCGGTTGTTACTTTGATTTTACCGTTTATAAACACCCCACTGGCGTTCTTAGACAAGTAAATGTCACGAGTTCCCGCCGTGGTGGCCTTGCCCGACATCACGTTGGCAGCAAGTACGTTAGCTCCCAGCACGTGGTCGAGCAATATTTTCGACAAATCTTCTTTCGAGATTTTACTCAAATCAGTAACACCTGCCTTTACGAAAGCGGCGTTGTTGGGTGCAAACACCGTAAATGGACCCGTCCCAGATAGCGTACCAGTTAATTCTGCCTTTTGCAATGCTGCTACGAGCGTCGTAAACTGCGGGTCGGCCAAGGCCGTTTCTACAATGTTTTTGGCTTTGGGAGCTTCTTCCGTTTTGCAAGAAATAAACATGAATACGCCAAAAATTGCCGCCACGAGCGACAAACCAAACGAACGAACAAATGGGAATGATTTCATAAGTTGTAAATTTTGTTTTGTTGATAAAGTGTTTTACGAGATACACCACATTAACGCCAAAACGTGCCTGTGTCGTTTGAAGACAAAAGCCGAACCGCCCAAAAACAGGAGTGAAACCGCCCAAAATAAGAGTCAACTCACCAAAGTATAATTGAATGTATTGCGTCTTTTGAAGTGAATAATCTTATCAAAATTGATAAATCACTCCATCAAATTATTGGCAGCCACTCTTGCCCTATTAGTAGTATTTGGCACTGGCTACGCCCAAAAAAGCCGAGAAGTTAGCTTCAATAAACAAACAATTACGAAACTCTTTATTTCGGAAGGCGTGGCCGTGGGCGACGTAAACCGAGACGGCCAAAAAGACATCATGGCGGGGGCTTACTGGTTTAAAGCACCCACTTGGCAGCGTTATGAAATAGCCAAAGGCGACACCTTCACCGTCAATGGCGGCTACAGCGATTCGTTTTTAAATTTTAGCATGGACGTTAATCAAGACGGCTGGATAGACTTGATACGCATTGACACGCCTGGCGCGGCGGCAGTATGGTACGAAAACCCAAAAAATAAGCATAGCTACTGGAAACCGCGCGTTATTCAACAGTTTTTGGGAAACGAATCTCCTTATTTTGGCGACATAGACGGCGACAACCGCCCCGATATAGTAGGCAACGACCCCGAAACCAAGCAAGTGGTGTGGCTGCGCGCACCCACCAAAAAAGGTGCAATTGAATGGGAACATTACGTAATTAGCAACGATAAAACCCTCGGTACGCACAAATACACGCACGGACTGGGCGTAGCCGACATGAACAACGACGGGCGGCTCGATATACTCATAAAAAGTGGCTGGTGGGAAGCCCCCGCCAACCGCACCCAATCCGATTGGGTGTTTCACCCCGCCAATTGGGGCGAAGACTGCGCCCAAATGTACGCACTGGACGTAAACAACGACGGCCTAAAAGACATCATAACCACCTCTGCCCACAGCTACGGCGTTTGGTGGCACCAACAAGGCAAAGACCAAACGGGCAAAGCCACTTGGACGCAGCACGAAATTACAAAGGCATTTTCGCAAACCCACGGCTTGGCTTTGACCGACATCAACGGCGACGGGCAGCCCGATTTGGTAACAGGCAAACGCTATTTTGCCCACAATGGCCGCGACCCAGGCGAGTTTGAACCTGCTTTGTTGGTTTGGTTTGAGTTCAAGCCAGGCGCAAATCCTGCTTGGATTCCCCACCAAATAGACGACAATTCGGGCGTGGGCTTGCACGTGGTGGTAGAAGATATGAATAACGATGGCCTCCCCGACGTTGTATCGGGCAATAAAAAAGGCGTGCATTTGTTTTTACAACAAAAAAATAAATAGATTTTCAATCCTAATCTCCAATACCAATGAACACCCGAAGAGCATTTTTGCAGCAAGCTGGTACGGCCTTCGCACTGGGCGGCATTGCCCCTACCCTCGCCCACAGCACAACTACCCAAACCAACAACGACTTGTTTAAACTGGGCATAGCAGGCTACAGCTTTGTGCATTTTAAGTTGGAACAAGCCCTCGAAATGATGCAAAAAATAGACGTAAACTATCTCTGTATCAAAGACTTTCACTTGCCATTCAACAGCACCGACGCACAAATTACGGCTTTTCATGCCGCGCTCAAACAAGCCAACGTAACGGGCTACGCCGTGGGGCCAATCTACATGAAAACCGTTCAAGACATAGAAAACGGCTTTGAATACGCCAAACGGGTGGGCGTAAAACTCATAGTGGGTGTACCAAACGATGAGCTGTTGCCACTCATTGACCAAAAAGTGAAGGAATACGATATGCGCTACGCCATTCATATTCACGGGCCCGACATCAAACTGTGGCCCAATGCCACCTCAGTAATCAATGCCGTCAAAAACCTTGACCCGCGCCTGGGGCTTTGCTTTGACATGGGCCACGACGCACGCTACGGCGACGACCCCATCGCCGATTTGAAAAAATACGCCAGCCGTATTTTTGATATTCACCTCAAAAACGTAACCGCCGCCACCAAAGAAGGAAAAACCTGCGAGTTGGGGCGCGGTGTCATTGACATTCCCGCTTTTGTGGCCATGCTCCGCAAAATAAAGTACGCGGGCTGTTGCAGTTTAGAATACGAAAAAGACATGAAAGACCCTCTGGCGGGCTTGGCCGAATCGGCGGGATATTTCAAGGGTGTTTGTGCGGTAAAAAAATAGAAAATGGGGCTATTTTGCTCGAGTATTTATCATGAAAATTGCCCGCATTGACGCACACCAACACTTCTGGCACTACGACCCTGCCAAACACGTCTGGATGACCGAACAGATGAGTGTTCTAAAAACAAATTATCTACCAACTAACTTAGAACAACTTTTGCAACGTTGCGATTTAGATGGCTGCATTGCCGTACAAGCCAACCAAGCAGAAGAAGAAAATGAGTTTTTGCTCGAATTGGCCGCAAAAAACCACTTCATCAAAGGCATTGTTGGTTGGGTAGATTTAAGGGCAAAAAATGCAGAAGAACGGCTCGAATATTACCAGCAATTCCCAAAGATGAAAGGTTTTCGGCATATTATTCAGGACGAAGCCGACCTTGATTTTATGCTGCAACCTGCCTTTTTAAGAGGTATTTCCAAGTTAAATTCCTTCGGCTATACCTACGATATTCTGATTTTTGCGGCACATTTGCCCAACACTTTACAGTTTATCAAAAACTTTCCCGACCAGCCGTTTGTAATTGACCACATGGCCAAGCCCAACATCAAAATGGGTGAAATAGACACTTGGGAAAAGCAATTAAAAAAAGTCGCTGCCCATCAAAATGTTCATTGCAAAATATCGGGAATGGTAACAGAAGCCGATTGGCAAAATTGGCAAAAAGAAAATTTTACGCAATACCTCGACGTAGTAGTTGAAGCCTTTGGTATTGAGCGAATTATGTACGGTTCTGATTGGCCTGTTTGCACATTGGCCGCAAATTACGAACAACAATTTGGCATCGTAAAAGACTATTTTTCACAATTTGGGCAAAGCGAGCAAGCCCAATTTTGGGGCAAAAACGCCGCAACATTTTATCATTTATAAAATCAAAGGCTTGGTGGCGAAGCGGGGGCAATTCGTTTGCGAACCGCCGCCAACATTCCCTTCGTAAAAGGCCACAACGGCACCGTGGCCATGGTTTGGAGGTCTTGCCAAAGAGAGGTGTCTTCGTCCAAAAAAGCAAACAAACGGGGTGTTGGGTTTTTCAAATAAAGGCTTGCAAAAACGGCTTCACCCGAATAACGACTTTGAAGTAAGACGTTAAGTAAAGTGCTGTCTAACAAGCCTTTGAAACGCTTGAAGGTTGTTTTTTTTGGCAAATGAGGATTACCCACAGTAACAAGGTTTTCAACAATTTGCTGCGTAAAACGTTGCGTACGCTGAAAAGCATACCCGCTCGAAGCCTTCACAAAGCCCCCTGCCGTGCCAATGCGCATGATGTGCTTGCTTACGTGCGTGGGCGCAGGTTCGTCGGTCATCGGAATAACGCCGTATTCTACTTGTTCAACCTTAAATTCTGAGATTTTTAAAACATCTTTTAGGTACGTTGTTAGCTCGGCATCGTACTGTTCTTGCGGCCAAAGCGCGTCCGAAAAAACGGTATGCTCCACCATAGCTCGGGTGGGGCTTTCGGGCAGTACATAACAAAAGTAAACGCCCAAACCACGCTGCGGCACGCGGTAGTCCATCATAATGGGCGTTTGGGTGTCAAAAACGGGCTTGGGCGTGCTTATTTCCCAGCCCTTGAAGTGCTGCAACATATTGTGGTTTTGCGACTCGTTGAGTTTGAGCGCGTACACACTGTCAAAGACATATTGGGCCAAATATTGTCCTTTCTCGGTTGTTACAAATCCACCGTCGGGAGTGTCTGTGATGCGCTCAATGCGCTCTTGCCGAAACGTAATATGGGGATTGGTGGCCAAGTCGGCTTTTACAAAATTGTAAAAATCAATGCCGCGCATCCACTTGTAAAAATACGGGCTGAGGTGTAACAACTTGGCTGCTCCGTTGCCATAAAAATAGACTTGTTTCCACTTGCGGTGCACCACCGACTCGAAGGCATTCTGTTCCCCTTTTTCCCAAAAAGACCAAGTGCGGTCGTTTTTTGTCTTATTGTCTTGGTCAATAATCAAGACCGACTTATTTCGTAAAGTACTGTGATTGAGGTAGTAAGCCAAACTCAATCCCGAAAGCCCACCGCCCGCAATGATGTAATCGTATTTAGTCATTTTTTTATTTTTGTAGGGCTATTGCGATAGAAAAGTCAACCTATTTTCAATACATCGCAATATACCGTATTTACTTTAATCATACGATTATTGCTCACTCTGAAAAATATTCTAAGAACCAATCCAACCTTTTCACCAACTAAAACGTCATAGTATCAAAATCATCATTTACCACTTTTGGATATTCAGTAAAAGGTAAAAATAATTTTCCAATGCACTTTAACTGTACAAACACGCGCTCAGATTCATCGTTGAGCTTATCGGAATAGAAAAGCATAAATTTAACAAAATGATAACCCCTTACATTTGATTTTTGGTTTAATAACATTGAAATTCGCTGACACTAACTTATTTGGTGGGGGGATAATTTTCCATTGCAAGAAGCCGCCACCATCAAATTGTCTAACCAATTATCGTTGTAATACTTTC
>REAB01000007.1 GCA_004293645.1 Cytophagia bacterium
AATGATGATTGGATACTTGAACCAATCATCAAAGAGCAGCAAAAACTACTGCAAAGTATTGGATTATCTATTCCGTAAAAATAAAGTTACAGATTAATGCAACGTAATTGTTACAGCATGAATTAATTTCTACAAAGATACCCAAATGCTATCACTCACCAATTCACCAACTCAATAACTCAATCACCCAATCACTCAATCACTCAATCACCAACTCAAAACTCAATAACTCACCAACTCAAAACCCACCAACTCAAAACCCACCAACTCAATAACTCACCAATTCAAAACTCAATAACTCAATAACCCACCAACTCAAAACTCAATAACTCAAAACCCTACAACTCCATAAAAGGTACGCCTTGCTGCATGCGTGTGCGGTTGCGTTGGTCTTGCCAATGGGCGTAGCGTTGGTAAAAGCTGTTGATGGGCAATTTGAGTTGGCAAAGCCAAACCAATGCGTCGGTTTTCCAGCCTGGCTCTTCGATATAATTGAGCAATTTCCGAAAAGCGGTGGCTTGTTCGGCATCTTCGGCTACAAAGCATTTTTTGATAAACTCCCTAATTCGCTGCGCCAACAAGTCGTATTCTTCTTGCGAGCGGCTCAAATCGTAGGCTTTGTTGCACACTTCCCAACTCGAACGCAAAAGTGAGTTGCCTACTTTATAAAAATGCGTGGCCATTGACCCTTCGACCACGCGCTTGTACATCAAAAGTTCGTCTAAGTAGTAGTATTGATAACCATGCGCCGACCGCACAAAAAAATCAAAATCTTCGTAGCTGAGGTTTTCGTCAAACCCACCCAATTTCATCAGCACCGACTTGCGCATCATCACGGTTGGCGTACAAATAAAATACCGTCGCAATACTTCTTTGTAAACATCGCCGCTCGGCACTTGGTTTTTGGCCCGCAGGGCGGCATCAACGGCATAATGGTAGCCCAATTGCTGCCCGTTGGCATCTATATAGACCGCATTAGAAAAAACAACGCCATACTCTTTCGGTAGTTCTTCAAAGGCTTGCACTTGCTTTTCGATGCGCTGCGGGTGCATGAGGTCGTCGGCGGCCAAATCAATAACATACTTGCCCGTGGCCTGTTCCAAGCCTCGGTTGAATGCCTTGCAAAGCCCTACATTTTGCGTATTTCTCAAAAAAATCACTCCAGAACGCCCGTCAATTGCGCGTTGAATCACCGTGCGCGAGTCGTCGGTACTGGCATTGTCAATGATAATGAGTTGGATAGCATCGTACGTTTGAGCCCATACTGCCTCCAAACTCTCTTTTACAAAAGCGGCCTGGTTGTAGCAAGTACAGATAACCGTAACTTCTGGCTTCATAAGATAGACAAATCAACAATGACCAAATAAAGGTAATCAATTTATGATTTTAGTGGCTTTGTTTTTTATTTAATGGCAATAGATTCTGCCTTATTCAATACAAAGTACGCACAATCAACTGATTATCAAGTAATTATTATTGTTAAAAATCTACATTTAAAGTGCAAAATATCGGTCCATTTGCCATTTGAGCAGCCACGGTTGGGATAGTGCCTTTTTCGGGTTGCAAAATTTTCTTCTAAAACGCTTTTTTTGACACCAATGCAGTAAAAACCCAGCTCCGTCGTTCTTTGATTGTAAATTTAACCAAACCACGAATAGAGAAATGAACAGACGCGAATTTTTGACCCAATCGGCCTTGCTTACGGCTGGCTTTTACGCAGGCACAACGCTGGTGAGCGAAGCAAAAACCATCAAAAAGTTTGGGGTACAGCTTTACAGCGTGCGCGACTTGATGCCCAAAGACGCTAAAAATACCATGAAACAACTCGCAGCGATGGGCTACACAAAATTTGAAAGCTACGGCGGCCCAGATTTTTTGTGGGGTATGGCCCCCAAAGAGTGTAAAACTTTTTTGGCCGATATGGGCGCAACCATGGTCAGTACGCATTTTGACCAAACCAAAGACCTCGAAAAAAGTTTTGAACGCGGTGCAGAAGCAGGTTTGACTTACATGCTTTGCCCTTATTTAGGCCCCCAAAAAGACATTGGTGAATGGAAACGCAAGGCCGAGGAGTTCAATAAAATGGGCGAAACTGCCAAAAAATACGGCATCAAATTTGGCTACCACAACCACGACTATTCGTTCCGCGACCAAGAGGGGCAGATTCCGCAAGAAGTGTTTTTGGACAATACCGACCCCAATTTAGTAGTATTTGAGTTGGATATATGCTGGATAGTGGCCGCAGGCCGCGATGCCGTGGCGCACCTCAACAAATACAGCAAACGCTATGAACTGGGCCACCTCAAAGACATGGTGCAGGTGAACGGCAAAGTAACCCAAAAAAACTTGGGCGAAGGCTCTGTACCGTTTAAAGACATTGTAGCGGCGAGCCAAAAGAACGGCATGAAGCACTTTTTGGTGGAGCAGGAGGCATACCCCGTGTCGCCGTTGGAGAGCATGAAAGCCAATGCCGAATGGGTTAAAAAGTTTAAGTTCTAACCAAATAAAAACCGCAAAAAAACACCCCTCCACGTTGTTTCCAACGGGAGGGGTGCATACTTATCATAGGTTAAGCAATAGAACTCATTTATTATGATGCAAATATATGCAAACTTTTTGTTTTGTTGCCTATATTTTTTTGCATTATATTGCAAATATTTTTTCCGAACCTACTATGATGAAAGAAGAACGCCAGCGCATGATAATCGCAAAGCTCAACCGCGACCAACGAATTAACCTCGTGGAATTGAGCCAATTATTAGAAGTATCGTACGATAGTATCAGGCGCGATGTGATTGAACTGGAAGACAAAGGACTTCTCAAAAAAGTGCACGGTGGGGCGGTGGCCAACTCCTACCTGCCTTTCAAAACCACACAAGGGCTGGGCATTGCCAATCAAGAGATAATTCAACTGACGCGCAAAGCCCAAAAGCTGTTTGAAAATGCCCGAATTGTGTTGATGGACGGCGGAACTACCAATTTTCATATTGCCGAACAACTGCCCAAAAATTTAGATATAACCGTCATAACCAACAATTTGCCGTTGGCTATGGTGCTAAACGAACACCCAAAAATAGAAACTATTTTATTGGGCGGCACTTATTATAAACGTTATCAGATTACGCTCAGCAACGAGATAATGCGCCAGCTCGACCACCTTCAAGCCGACTTATATTTGATGGGTTTTAACGGTGTACACCCCGAACACGGCATCACAATTCGGCACTACGAGGAGTCTTTACTGAAACAAAAAATGATAAAAGCCGCACGGCGGGTGGCCGTTTGCGCAGTTGAAGAAAAAATAAATACCGTAGAAACTTACAAAGTGTGTGGCTGGAACGACATAGACGTACTCATCACAAGCCTCAAACCTACCGACCCCGAACTCGCGCTTTTTAGGCGCGAAGGCTTAGAAATTTGGTAAGAATAGTTTGCAAAAAAACGCACATTAAGCCCATTACTTTCGAGAAGCTGGATTTACTGGTGTCTGCGATTCATTGGAAAGTTGATTTTTTAGGAGATATAGCCCAGTTCTTGGTCTTTGGCAATGGCCTCGGGGTTGCGTTCGGTGGGGTTGCCGTAGCCGCCGCCGCCAGGCAAATGCAACCGCACTTCTTCGCCAAAGTGCAGTTTGGTTAAACCTTTTGGGGGCAAAAATCGGTCTGGATTGATGCTAAAACTGCCACCGCTGCCGTTTTGCCCGCCACAAATGCCGTGCGGAACGGTTTTGGTTTTTTCGGTCAAAATCGAAAAGTTAATGGATTCTTTCCCCATCATTTTGAAAGCGAAGGTTTGCCCCAGGCCGCCTCGGTATTTTCCAGCCCCGCCCGTGTTGGGACGTAACGATTTTTCGGTAACCATAATGGGTGCGTCTCGCTCCAGCACCTCGATGGGTACGTTGGCCACGTTGGTTGGAAAACTCAGCACATTGATGCCGTCCATGTGGGGGCGAGCAGCGTAGCCGCCGTTCAAGAAAAAATATTCTACAAAATCGGTCTGGTTTTTTTTCGGGCCGTTGGGCGTTTGGAGCATGATGTCTTTTTGGCCATTTAGCACCAAGCACCAGCACGCGCTGCCGCAGTCGGCTTGTACTTGCAGCGGCACGGCTTGCGCCAATGCGCCAAAAACGGGGGCGTGCAAAATATTGCCCGTAATATTACGCCCGCCGAGCGGCACGGGTTTTTGGGCATTGAGCAACGAACCCACGGGCGCATTGACTTTTATGGGCCGAAACGCGCCTTCGTTGTTGGGTACTTCGGGGCTAAACGCACATTTGATGGGGTAAGCCGTGTAGGCAAAGACGTAGTTTTTGACGGCATTGATGGCCAATGAGTGCGCTCCCGATGTGCCTTCATAATCTACTTCTATTTCGTCGTCTTTGATGGTTACGGCGCATTTGATGTGGACAGGTTCGTGGAGACCATCGCCGTCGGCATCGTAATCGTAACGATATGTACCGTTTGGGGCTTTGCTAATGGCTTCGCGCATGGCTTTTTCGGAGGCATCAATCACTTGTTCGGCCAGCGCGTGGAGGCTGTCCATGTTGTTTTCGTCCATCATGCGCATCAAAGACCGAATGCCCTGCTCGTTGGAGGCCACTTGGGCGCGAATGTCGCCCAGGGTTTGGCGACTGGCGCGTACGTTGGCTTCGATGAGGTTGAAAAGCCACTGATTGGGCTTTCCTGCTTCGTAGAGTTTGGTGGGTGGAATCATCAGCCCTTCTTCGTAGAGGTCGCGGGCTCCTGCGCCCCACAGTACGCCGCCCATATCGGGCGAGTGGGCAATGGTGCCAACGAAGCCGATTAAAGCCATCTTCTCAACCTCACCCCGTCCCTCTCCTTTGGAAGGAGAGGGAATTTTTTTACGAAATATAGGGGAAACGATGCCGATGTCGGGTTTGTGGCCAGCGCAGAGCCAGGGGTCGTTGGTAATCACCACGTCGCCATCTTGCCAAGTATCAAGGGGAAAATAGTCGCGCAGCAGGGATTGGGTGAGCATGGGCAAAACGCCCAAAAACGAGGGAACAGAGGTGCTGGACTGGGCAATGCTGCGACCTTGTGCGTCCATGAGTACCACCGCAAAGTCGTTCGATTCTCGGGTTACGGTGCTAAAACTGGTGCGTTGGAGAGTGGTGCCAGCTTCGTCCACTATGGCCAACAGGCGCGCCCACAAAATGGAGAGCGAAATGGGGTCGTATTTTTCGGGGTTCATGGAAGTTGATTTATTTTTGTTGTACTGTCAAATGTGTTTTACAACGTTCTAAAATTGAAATTAAAGCAGCAAAAAGAATATCTAATTCGTTGATGTCGAATCGTTGGCGAAATAGCGTAAATTGGTTGTTACTCAACTCAGCAAATTCCCATGTTTCACCATTTGACACAATACCAAACACGGGAATATCAATCGTTTGATTTATTTTTTGAATGGCCACCATTTCAACCCCACATTGCGCCCAGCCAGCCGTAAAGTCGTCTTTTTTGGCTTCTATGACCGCAATGTGTGGTTCTTCAAAAACAATGACACCGCGTTCAGAACGCTTTGAAATAACGTAGTCGGGTATGCCCGATAATTCGGTATCATAGCCCAATGATTGATGGCTCCATATCGACAAAATTGATGCGAAAGGTCGCCAAGCAGCCTTCAAAACGGGATAAATGAGGTTCTCACAAATGGCCGCTTCTGATACTTCGTAGGCCACGTTGTCAAGTGTAAAACGAATATCTTCTTTTAAAACTTCGGGGGCAGCGTGTGCCTTTACAAAACCAAAATCGGCTCGTCCAAAAATCAAGTCGTAGGCTGTTATTACCTCCGAAAGCGATTTATATTTGTTGTTGAAAGCCATTTTAAATAGCGTTTAGTGCATTTCTACCACAATATTACGGTATTCGTCTATGCGAACGGTAGCATTTGCGCCTACCACAAAAGTACTTTCCATTTCTTCGATAATAGCGGGGCCGTCAAAAATATCGTTCGATTCGAGTTGGTAGCGGCTGTAAACGGGTACATTAGAAGCCGTGCTGTCGCCCATGAGTATCAACTGACGATAGCCTTTGAGCGCGTGTTCGGAGTTTTGAGAACGCGGCACCGACTGGCTGGGCGTAACTTGCGGCACAGGCCCGCTCACCACCACCCGCCACGTAACAGCCTCTATACCAATATCTTCAATGAGTTTCCCGTAGCGTAAATGGTATTCTTTTTTAAAATTTTCTTCTATTTCGAGCATTGAATCTTGCGATAAAATACCGCTTGGAATATCGACGCTAATCTCGTGGCCTTGCCCCGAATAGCGCATATCGGCTACGCGAGAGATGGTGATGTAGCGCGGCGAACCGTCGGGCGGCGAACCGTCGCGCGGCGAACCGTCGCGCGGCGAACCGTCCGTAATATCCAAGCCTGCCGATTTCAAGAATGCAAGTCCTTCGGCTTCCATTTCTGCCATGTATTGGTTGAGTAGCGCCCAGTCAATCATATTGACCGAGTAAACGTAGCTACGAATACGCTCGCTGGCCACTGGCGACACCAAAAAACCCAACGCCGACAGCACACCCGAACCCACGGGGACAATCAACTGTGGGCTGCCCAAAAGCCGTGCCACCCCAAAAGCATGAACAGGCCCAGCACCTCCAAAAGCGGTCATGCTGTACCGACGCGGGTCGTGGCCTTTTTCTAAAATATGCACGCGGGCAGCATTGGCCATGTTTTCGTTTACGATGCGATGCACGCCCATCGCAGCTTCTTCGATGCTGATACTGAGGGGTTTGGCAATGTGTTCGTCAATGGCCTGGCGGGCGGCCTCCACGTTGAGCTGCATAGTGCCCCCCAAAAAATAATCAGGATTTAAGTAACCCAACACCAAGTCGGTGTCGGTAACGGTGGGGCGGGTGCCACCGCGCCCGTAGCAAGCGGGGCCAGGCTCTGAGGCGGCACTTTCGGGCCCTACTCGCAGCAGCCCCAGGTGGTCAATGTAGGCAATACTGCCGCCACCTGCGCCAATCTCAATCATGTCAATCACAGGAATACGAACGGGCAAGCCGCTGCCTTTTTTGAAACGACGCACACGGGCAGCTTCAAATTGGTTGGTAATTTCGGGTTTGAGGTTGAAAATCAAAGAGGCCTTGGCGGTAGTGCCGCCCATGTCAAAAGCCAGCAGGTCGTGTACTTTGGTGAGTTTACCATAAAAAACGCCCGCCATAGTGCCACCCGCTGGGCCAGATTCCAAGAGTTGAACGGGGTTTTGGCGCGCGCCGTCGAGTGAGGTAAGCCGCCCGCTCGAAATCATAATTTCGATTGTCCCCGCAAAGCCCAAATCGTGCAAGCGGTTGCGTAAGTTACTCAAATATTGGTCGGTAATGGGCTGGACGTAGGCATTCATCACGGTAGCTGAGGTGCGCTCGTACTCCCGAATCTCGGGCATCACGTCCACCGAAAGGCTCACGTACAATTGGGGGTATTTTTGTCGAATAAAATCGCCAACGGCACGTTCGTGAGCAGGGTTGGTAAACGATTGCAAAAAACAAACCGCAACAGATTGACAACCCGCCGCCACCAACTGCTCTACCTGCGTGGCTACTTCGTCAAGGTCGAGCGGCGTAAGAATATTGCCCAGATAATCAACCCGCTCCGACACCCCCACCCGCAAGTTGCGCGGCACGAGCGGCTCAGGAATGGTAATGAATATGTCGTAAATATCGTACCGATATTCGCGGCCAATTTCCAGCACATCTTCAAAGCCTTTGGTGGTGATTAAGCCTGTTTTTGCGCCGCGCCGTTCAATGACAGCGTTGGTAACAAGCGTAGTACCATGCACAATGTTGCGTACTTGTTTGAGGGCAATGTCTTCACGGTCAAGTAGTTCGACAGTTCCTTTTATGATGCCATTGGCGGGGTTGTCGTAGGTAGTGAGGGTTTTTCCAAAAAACAGCGTGCCTGTTTCTTCTTCCAATAATACAAGGTCGGTGAAAGTACCACCGATGTCAATGCCGAGACGATAGGTCATGGAGTGCGTGTTTTGTCTGAAATTTTTGGTAGCATTGAGCCATTCTATTCAATTATTGAGGTGGCCTTAATGCGTTTGAAGTTGGCAAAAATCTTGTTGCCTTATTGAACGAAAACGTAGCAAAAGTAACAAGAAATTAGAAAAGAGTAATCGTGAAAATCAAATTATTCGTTTACCCATTGATAAAACTATTCTTGAATCTTTGATGAGTTCGTCTATTATGGTTGGGCAGAAAAAAACACCCGTCCAAACGTTGTTAAGTACTTACTTGTAATTGTTTGTAATTATAGTAACTTTTTGTAATTATCCGCATCGGCGCGGGGCCGCCCGTGCGGTCCGATATTTATCAATTTATTACTACCAAATTACCCTTTATTACAAATCAAAAATAATATAATGGCGGCGGCCAACCGCACGGGCGGCCCCGCGTCGCAGCGGCGA
>REAB01000074.1 GCA_004293645.1 Cytophagia bacterium
ATTATTTCTATCTGTGCCATTTTATTGAGGGTTAATATATTTCCTCAAAATTAATAAATCTCCTATATTACCAGTCTATAATTTACACTAACAAAAAATCTACGGCGTGCTTGGGGTAGCCAAACAGGTATCCGTAGCCCCGAAACCGCTCGTACTTACTTTCGTATTCGATGGTGTTAATCAAAATTTCGGGTTCGGTACTCGGCACAAAACCCCATTGCCCAAAAAACGCCTGCCGTTCTGCTACTATTTTGGCCACGCTGCTGCGCCGATAGACGTTGATTTGCATGATGCGCTTGCCGTCGTAATCTTGCTTAAAGGGACTTATGATAAAACCCACGTCGGCTGTTTCGAGGGCATCTAATACTTTTTGGTAACGTTCCAATTGTTGTAAGTAACTGATATTCTTTGAGATAACAATGGCTTCGTCCACGCCTGATGAGTCTTTGCGGGCCAGCGGCAAGCTCAAATTACAAATGCTGCTCATGGGCTTCATGTCTGAAAGCAGCGTATAAAGTGCCTCTTGGTCGAAGCCCAACGTGAGCAACGAATCGGCCAACTTGCGGTCAAAATCGGCATTTTGGTTGCGCTGTTTGAGCGGTTTTGATGTGCTACAAGCCAGCGTGCCAAGCACAAACAAGAAAAAAAGGAAATTAGCCCCAAACGGGTTTTTGCGTTGGTTTTTCATGGTTTTAGTAAAGTATTGCGTAGTTAATTTGAACGGATTGTCTGTTACCCAGTGTGCTGTTGCGCTGCGTTTGGGCCGTAATATTGATTCGATTCCACAAATTAGGAAAACTACTAAATTGCCAATCTATACCCGTTGATGCGTTGATAATCAGCACATTGGCCGACAGTATTTCGTAGTCGGGACGCACCAAAGCGGTGGTGAGGGGCGTAGGGCGATTGGCCGCAAAAGCCCGTGCCAAACGCGCCCGATAGCCCGTTTCTATGCCATACCACAACCACACTTTTCTGATGGGACGGCGTTCGTGCCAATCGGCGGTAAAGGTCAAGTTACTGATGTTCCAATCGGTGCGCGAAATTTGGTCGCTTTGTTGTAAAATTTGTAGTTTAGGTTTTAAGAAAAGATGCCGAAAAAGCCCTGTTTTGTTTTGCCAAAAACCGTATCTACCGCTTGCGGTAAGCCAATTGTAGCTGACGCTATTGGCCATCAGAATCGGGTCGCGCCCGCTGCCGTTTTGGTTCAAAAGCTGTAATTCTACCGTCCAATTTTGCTGCTGCGCTGGTTTATTCCAACTCAAAAACAACTCTCCGATAGACTCACCAAAATCGCCGCCATTGGTAGGTGTGGCAATGCCCTCGCGGGTTTTTTCTTGGCGAAATCCCCCACCCATTTGTACCAACCACTGGGCATTATTCAATGTAAAATGCTGATATTGAAGCAGTAACTTATAGACATCTCCCGTCATTCGCCGCTCGGCCGTTACGGTAGGCGTGCGGCTAAACGTGCCATATCCGCGCAAACGATACAACAACGGAAACTCGTCTGAGAAATAGCCCACCTCATTTTCTTCTTGTTTTAAACCAATATGTGCCACCGCGCCCCATTGGGTGCGGGCATTGGCCTGAAAATGAAGCGCGGGCTGCAATTCCAAGTTTCGCAGGCGATAAAACGGCTTCGGGTCGCGGGTACGCGCACCTTGCCCCACGTGGTAGTTGATTCCCAAACCCGTCCGCCAACGCCCCGCCCACACGGGCGACCCTACGGCAATCTGCGCTCCGATGTGGTCGCGTTGCCAGTCGCCAGCCAGCGTATCGGCCCAAATAAACGGGTTGCCGTCGAAGGGGTCGTTCACGTGGCTGTACGCGAGGACGCGGTCTTGGCTTTTTTGGTAGTCAAACCGACCAAAGTAAGTCCACTTTCCTACTTGTCTTAAACCTTCGGTGTGGAGCAGAAAGTTTTGGCGGACTTTTGGTTCTTGCGGGCGGCGAAACGCGCCATTGGCTTGATTGTAAGTTAGTTGCGTGCTTCCGTACTGCGGTTGCGGCCACCAAGCCAATGCCGCCGCATTTTGTCCATTTTGCCAAAAAGAGGGCGTATATTGGCTGATTTGAATCAAAAGTGAATCAAAATGAGCCATTTGCGCACCTGCCACGCACGGAAAAACCAGGAAGAAAAGTAAGATGCGTAAATTTGACATTGTTTAAAAATAGCATAAAAACAACCTTATCAAGGCTTTGAATCTCAATAAGGTTGTCGTAAAATATGTTCCTAAAATCCTTTGGGCGTAGGCGCGTTGATTTTCTGGAAATCGTTGGTCGAGTTGTTGGTATCCTGCAATACCCGACGGCTGCCGATGGTAGCTGCTACTTTCCGACGCGCACTTTGCTGGTTGTAGGTGTCGTCGGCAAAGAAAAAGCCCGCGTCTAAAGCCGTGGGTACGCGCTTGAAGTTACTGCTGTTGCCATTTTGAACGGCCTCAAAAGCATCAATAATTTGGGCGTTGGGCAATTTGATACGCGCCGCCAAAGTAGAACCTGGAATGGCCGTTTTTTCAAGTTTATCAAAATCGGGTGTGCGGAAAATGATTACGCCTGGGCCGAAAACGGGTAAAAGCCAGTCAAAACCACCCGTAAAATACAGCCGTTCCAAGTTGGGTACGGCGGGGGCATCGGCATCACGGTTGTCGGGGCGTTCGTTAAAGGTTTCCCAATCTGCCTTCGACAAATCAACGGGACTGTTAGGGTTCAAAGTGGGGTCTTTGTGGTTTACGCCGTCTTGCGCAATGATGATGCTCTGCCCTGGCAATAGTGGTCGTTCTTTGCCTTTGCCAGGGATTCGCCATACGCTGCTCAAATAGGTGTTGGCCATATCTGCCTGAAATTCAGTAGGTCTGGTCGTGGTATTGATTTGTCCCGCAGCTCCGTAAACGTCAGCAATGCAAAGGCCATCTACAAAAATGGTGTCAGTCGAGTTGTTGTAAATCTCCACGAACTGGTCAGAAAAATAAGTGCCACCTGCTGCCGTTCGTGAACCCGTGTAATAAACCTCTTTGATGACCAAATTTCCCAAAGCCGAACCCGCCAAGCGCAGTTCGAGAGCAAGCGGACTGGGGATTTCCATGATAACCACGCCGTTGCGGCTGGCGTTAAGTTCGAGGGCTTGGGCAAAACCCGTGAGGCTTTGGGCTTCCATGGCCGTAAGCGATTTGCTGGCCGCGAGGTCGTAAGTTCCTGGCAAAACATCCGTAAAAGCCGCCGTTCCGTTGGCATCGGTAGTGGCGGTTTGGGCCGCGCCGTCGGCTTTATTGGTGAGCGTTACTTTTACGCCCACAGCGTTGGGCTGGCTATAATTATTGGGAAAAAGTACCTTCACGTTTACGAGCACCGTTGGCACTACGTCTTTGTTACAACTACTCATGGCAAGCCCCAAAACGAGCAGGACGAAACTACTAAAAAGGGTTTTTTTCATTTTTGAATGTGGTTTAAATTATTTAAAAATAGTTGATTATTAAAGAGTTACGTTAAATTCAGCCCCAAAAAATAGCGGTTCGTTGCGCCGCACAAACGACTGCGAGCGCGGGTTTAAATACAGCGGGCGGCTGCCCATTAAGTTGTTGGCATAAAAAGAAAACCCGTAGCCACGCTTCCATTCTTTGGTTACTCTAAAATTGAACAAATGCAAAGGTGGAGGCGTAACCAGCAGCCCTGTGGTGTTGCTAACGGGGCGTTGCAACCCCACAAATTCGGGACTTTGAGCTTGTTCAGGGGTGAGCGTTACAAATGTTCCCTGCCGATTGAGATAACCCAACGGCAACCCCGAAAGCGGCTCGGCGGCACTGCGGTCGAGCCAGATGGTTTGCCACAAAGCCGACACCACCAAACCCAATTTAGGCACGTGGTGAATAAACCGCAAACTGGTGTTGAACCGCTCGGCCCGCTGACGCACGCCCGACTGATACACAGGAACGCGATTGGGCGTGTTGTTGCTAAAAATAGCGCGGTCAGCATCCATAAACGCGCCGTCGTCGAAACTAACGGTACGAATAAACGCTCCCGTCAGGTTGAACGATGTGCGAATGGCCTTCCACTCGGCTACGTCAAACGTAAATTCTACGCCCCTATTTTGGTAAGTACGGTTATTGACGGGAATATCATAACCCGCAAAAAACGTGTCCACGCGCACTGGAACGGGATTTAGTACGGGCGGCTTTCCCACGGGCGCACTCAAAATACCGTATTTTGGCACAGTATAGGGCGTTACGACGCGGTTGAAACCGAACGCCCCCGTGGTTTTTTCTTGGAATACTGTAACTGAACCGCTCACTTGTTTCTGCTTAAAATCAAGGCCGAGTTCGACTTTGTCTGAGCGGTAGGGTTTGAGTGGTTGGTCGTCCAAATTTACCACGCGGGTGGTCATTACTACCAATCTTTCGGCGGCATTAACGGCAAAATAATTGAAGTTTACTAAATCAAAAAAACGCTGGCCTGGGTACAAAAAATTGAGCGTTGGCGATTTGGCCATTGTTCCATAACCCGCTCTCAACCAAGTATTTGACAACATTTCAACGGCCAAATTGAGGCGCGGGGCGGGAATGGTGCCATACTTGCTTTTGAACACCGAAACGGGGGCGACATTGTCGAACCGAAATCCCATTTGTAAGATAAAATTGCGATTGGCAAATGTTCCCGAAATGCGGTCTTCGGCGTAATAAGTGAGCTGCGGCAAGGCAGGAATGGCGCGAAACGAACGCGGCCTATCGCCCACGCTGTAATTTTGGCGCGGCGGGCGGGTAGGGTCAAAAATACGACCATCGCCAAAGTTTACGTCCAGGCGGTATTCCAAACCTACGGCTAAGTTGTGGCTGATTCCCAAAAACGATTTGGCGGCGGGCAGCACCCAATTGGCTTCGAGGTTGGCATAGACGTTGAGCGGTCGGCCTGAGACGGTGGTTTGGTTTAAATACTCACTTTCGCCAAAACGCGTTACTTGCGTGGTGTCGGTGGTGGCATTGGTTACAGGAAACAAATCGCGGGTGATAAGTTCTTGATAGAAAGCATCTTGCACCGAATAGGTGGCGGCGGCCAAGTATTTCAAACTGTGCAACCACGCTTTACCCGTTCGCCATTTGCCCTCGGTACTGAGCTTGAAGCCACGGTCGTTGGCGCGTCTAATGCGCTGGTAGCGTAGGTCGTCGGGGTCGCGTTTGAGTTCGTCAAGCGTGAGATAACCCGATGCAATAGAGGTAGTTACGAAGCGTTTTTCGGCATCCCAAGCTTTGCGCCACGCCAGTTGTCCGTTGAGACGGGTGTATAAATCCAGCACGCTGCGGGGGTCGGCTTGCGAGCGTAGTATGTCCACACTGGCGTTCATGGTACCGCCTTTTTTGCCCAATGTAAACCCTGACATCAGCGCGGCTTGCGCCAAATTGGGGTTGAGTCGCACGCGCATTTCAGGCCGAAACGTACCAATTTTTGAATTGACAATGACCAAACCTGACGTTAAATCGCCGTAGCGCGCCGACGGAATACCACGAATGACTTCAATAGATTCGATGTTGTCGGCCCCGATTTGGCGCAAGTCCATACCGCGCCCCGCTACCGACGAAAACGGTGGTAACGAACCCGCTGCTGAGTTCAAGATGGTGAGGTCGGTTTGCAAATTGGCGTTGTTGGACACTGGCACGCCATCTTGCACAATAGCCGTGCCGAGGGCGTTGGCGCGGGCGGCATCGGTGGTAGAAGGCACTTGCCGCAGGTTAATTTGCTGGGCATTGACCAAATTGGGATTGACTGCCAACTGCCCTGGAATAAGCTGCAACACATCGCCCAAACTCGTGGGTTGTACGTGAATCATGGCCGATTTTTCGATAACCGACGACGAGCCAATGCGCTGTTCTTTGGCCACTACCGACACTTCCAGCAAGTCGAAAGCACGCTCTTTGAGCCTTATAATGAGCAGCGAGTCGCCCAAGGAAACAGGAATAATGTCAGAAATGAACCCCATCCGCGAGATTTGCAACGAGTATTTACCGCGATTGAGATTTTTGAAACTGAACGTACCATCTTTTGCCGAAATTTGTACTGCACCCACGGGCAAAATTTGCACAATGGCATCTTCAACGGGCTGGGCGGAGCGTTCGTTTAATATTTTACCCTGCACCTGCCCACGTTGGGCAATCGATACCGAGGAAAGCAGCAGCAGCAGCAGAGACGTTAAAATGAGATAAATATTACTTTTCAATGATTTCTATTTTTGCAACAATGTTGCAAAAATAGAAAAGAATATTTGGAATCGCGCTATTTATTGGGCAAAAAATGTGCGTAATATTGAAGTACATTGGCAAACTTCCGTTTGTGTATAGTTGCTCAACGTGCCTCAATACCACTGTCAAGGCCATAACCGAAATGGACGAATTGATGAGGTCGTTGGTCAGGGTAAGCATCACCATAACAGTAAGCCAAGGATAAACAACAGCGCGAGTTGGTTAAAAGAAGTTATCAACGGCCCGCCAAGAAGCAGATTGTTGTTGTTGGGTGGTTTGCAAAATAAAGGCCACCATGTTGGCTAAGTTGCCCGTTTGGTGCTGAATTTCGGTTACTTTCAGCACATCTAAATAATGGCAACCCATGTCAAAATCGGGAGCGAGTGTCATATGGATATCCCTAAACGGCACGTATAAGTCGGTTTTTACGCAAATATACTGGTCTAAATCGGCATCGTAGCCCGCCACGCGGCCATCTGGCAAAAGCAAAATAAGCGGACAACGCAGCAATTGCTGGTACATTGGGTTGAAGTAATGCCAACCAAAAAACAAGTAAACTTTTTGCTCACAAACTACGCCACCGCTCGCCAGTGCTTGTTGGAGGTCGTTGGTGTATTGCCGCAGCCAATCGGCCCAGTTGGGCATTTGGTGCGGGTCTGCTTGCGCCAGCCACCGCCGCTTTTCCCAGTCGTAAACCTGCATTTTTCCCAACCGCAATTTGTAGTCATAAATAGAAGGCCGCTCGTGTACGTAGCCTGGATAATACCACTGCCGTTGGGTATTTTTGGCGTGTTCTATTTCGAGCAGCATCGTATAAATTCCCAAACTGTAGTTGGCGTAGCGGGGGTCAAAAAGCCCCAAAAGGCTCATTAGGCTGGCGCTACCTTCGTCAAAAAAACTAATTGCCACGAGCCGGTCGTCGTCATAAACGGCTATCTCATACGTATCAAACCGATAGGTAAGTACCAAAAACTCTTCTAAGTTGTTGCACAAAAAACTCCGAAAACGATTTTGATGCAGCCGAAACATCTCTTCTTTTTGAGGGGTAACGGTCGCTTTTCTAATTTCGTAGCGAAACAACTGGTTGTTCCGTTTCAGAAGTCGGCGTTGGCTTTTAGAAAAAGTATGGTCAGCGAGTTTTATTCTGATGTTGATGGGCGAGCAAATGTCGTTTTCAAAGCAAGTAACTTTGCTTCTAAACAGCATATTGACCGTCCGAAACCAACCCGCTGCCAAATAGCGGTCTAAGCGTTTTTTGGAAAGCTGGTCTGGTAGGTAGTATTCTAATATTCCGTCGGTATGCATCATAACTTCCAAACATAACTTAATTTAAGCAAAAATAAAAAGCAGGAATCCGAACTTGATTTGTATTTTTGAAAAACTAATCTCGTTACTTTGTTTCTTGCACTAAGAAGTCCACAGTCAATGGGCGATAGTCTATGGGAATAAGAAACAGGGATTATCAAAATTTTACAAAAAGTAAAAACGTCAATTAAATACATTCATCTACTTATTTCAAACCCCAAAAGTAATTTTCAAATCTGCAAATTTTCAAATCAGCCCATTTTCCAATGAATTTTGAATCAAGAATTGACCTCCAAAACCTACGCGAGGGCGTAGCCGCCATTCAAGCCGAAATTGGCAACGTAATAGTAGGCCAACAACAAACCATTGAACTGCTGCTAACGGCGGTGCTTGCCGACGGCCACGTGCTGCTCGAAGGCGTGCCAGGCGTTGCCAAAACCCTCACAGCCAAGTTATTGGCCAAAACCATCGCCACCCATTTTAGCCGCATCCAATTTACACCCGACTTGATGCCCTCCGATGTGTTGGGTACGTCGGTTTTTAACCCCAAGCAAACCGATTTTGTATTCAAAAAAGGGCCTATTTTTTCCAACATTGTGTTGGTAGATGAAATAAACCGCGCTCCTGCCAAAACACAATCGGCGTTGTTTGAGGTAATGGAAGAGCGCCAAGCTACCATTGACGGCACGGCCTACCCCATGGGCTACCCGTTTGTGGTATTGGCCACCCAAAATCCCGTGGAGCAAGAAGGCACCTACCGTCTGCCCGAAGCGCAATTGGACCGTTTTTTGTTCAAAATTGTGGTAGGTTATCCCAACTTAGACCAAGAAGTAGAAGTGCTGCGGGGACACCACCAACGCAAAAGTTTGGCCGAAGCCATCAACGCCGTGCAAGCCATTTTGCAGCCCGAACAACTGGCCGCCCTCCGCGAAAGCGCACGCCAGGTACACGTAGAAGATAAATTGTTTGACTACATTGCTCAAATTGTGCAACAAACCCGCAACAACAAATCATTGTTTTTGGGTGCGTCGCCCCGGGCTTCTATTGCGCTGCTCAACGGTGCCAAAGCCCTGGCTGCCATTCGTGGCCGCGATTTTATTACGCCCGAAGACGTGCAAGAACTGGCTCCGCCCGTGCTAAGACACCGCATCATACTAACCCCCGAACGCGAAATGGAAGGCGCAACCGCCGACGACGTAGTGGCGCAATTGCTCCAAAAAGTAGAAGTACCAAGGTAGAAAACTAACGTAAGGTGGCTTGCTGAATGTGTAACGGGTGGCTTGCAATTCTGGGGAGTCAAAAGCACCAATTTCAGAAGACGGAGAATATGTACAGACAATAGTTGATGCAGTAAATGACGCGATTATTAGTCGTGGTTAATTCCAACTTGATAGTTTGCCTTGTAAATGCAAATTTCTGAGTAAGGCATTTACAGCTTATCGGCCATCAAGCAAATTCAAACAATTTGGGATTTTAAAAAATCTGTAATTACTTTGTAATAACAAACGAGCAACTATGGAGCTTTCAATAATTAATATCGGCAATTCAAAAGGAATACGGCTTTCCAAAACAATTCTTGAAAAATACAGCATCAGCGATAAAGTTGAGCTTATTCTTGAGAAAAACTGTATCATTTTGAAACCAAAGTCTGAACCAAGAAAAGGTTGGGAAGCCGCTTTCAAGCAAATGCACGAAAACGGCGACGACCAACTTTTATTAGATGATATTTTTGAAGACGAAAACTTTGAAGAATGGAGCAAGTAAATCAATATGACATCGTATTGGTTAATCTTGACCCAACGATTGACAGCGAAATGAAAAAGACAAGACCCTGCGTGGTGTTATCGCCCAACGAAATGAATAGGTATTTGCAGACCATTGTGGTTGCACCAATGACAAGTAGTTCTAAACCGTACCCGACACGAGTGGAGGTAAAACACAAGTCAACGAAGGGGTGGATTGCGATTGACCAAATACGAACGATAGACAGAGTAAGAATAGTAAAACGATTTGAAACTTTAACAGCCAAAGAGGTTGAAAAAGTAAAAAATGTAATTCAAGAAACCTTTGTGGACTAAAAACGCTCCCTCCGCCACGCCACGACCATTAAAGTTTGCCGCCGCCTACTTGACCCGTTTTGGATTTGATGCCTGGTTGCAATATTTCAAAGTTTTCTTTCTTTTTAGCATCGGTTACAATCTGGCGTACATCGGCCAAGAGTTTTTTGGCATCATACACCACACCATCTTTGACCGTGTATTTTACCCCACCCACGCGAGTTACTTCGTTGCTTTCGGTGAGTTTGATTGCGCCTGTACCGTAGAGTACTTTTAAATTGGCCAGTGGGTTTTCTTCGACAATGGCAAAATCGGCGAGTTTGCCTACTTCCACTGAGCCAATTTCTTTGTCAAGCCCCAGTGCCTCTGCGCCTTTGATGGTAGCTGCTCGTAGCACTTCCAGCGGGTGCAAACCTGCTTCGCGCAGGAGTTCGAGCTCTCGAATGTAAGCAAAACCGTACAATTGATAAATAAACCCTGAGTCAGAACCTGCCGTAACGCGCCCACCCCGATTTTTGTAATCGTTGATAAAAGCCATCCAGAGTCGGTAGTTTTCTTTCCACGCGACCTCTTGCTCGGTTCCCCAATTGTGCCAATACGAGCCGTGCGAGATGCGACTTGGACCATAAAAACGCCAAAGTGCGGGCAGGGTGTAGTCGTCATGCCACTCGGCACGGCGGGCCAGCATCAACTCGCGGTTGGCTTCGTAAATATTGAAAGTAGGGTCGAGCGTAAAGTCCAGTTTAATCAGTTCATCAAGTACTTGGTTCCAACGTGCGGTGCCAGGTTTGGCGGCTTGTTTCCAGAGCTTTCCCGCTTCTTCAAATCGGTTTTGCTCGTTGTTGTAGTTGTAGTCGGCGGGATAATCTTGCACCGTTTTGTCTTCAAATAAGGCTTCGGGTAAACCGTACCAATGTTCCATAGAAGTCAAACCTGCTTTGGCGGTGGCCAGTACGTTCATGCGGGCTACTTCCAACTGCGCGTGGTGGCAGGCCGAGCGCAAGCCCAGTTTTTTGTTTTCTTCCAAAGCTGCCCTAAAAACATCGGGTTCGGCTCCAAAAAATTTAATCCCATCTGCGCCCTTACTGGCGTTGGAACGCACCCATTCGCGGGCTTGTTCGGGCGTAATGATGGGGTCTTTGGCATTTTGTCCAAAAACGGTGTAAGCCAAAATCCGTGGGGCAGTAATCTGATTTTTGGCACTTTTTTCGCGGTGTTCAAGCACCCAATCTAAGCCATTGCTGCAAGATGGGTCTCTGATGGTAGTGATGCCGTGCGCCAACCACAATTTGAACACATACTCGGCGGGTGTACCCTGCGACTGCCCGCCAATGTGGCCGTGCATATCAATAAAACCTGGCATCAAATACATACCCGCGCAGTCCAGCTCTTTGTCGCCCGCGTTGGCTTTGGGGCGGCCTTTGGGGTCAATCGGTACGCCTGGGTAACCTACTTGCTTAATTTGCTTGATGCGGTTGCGCTCTACCACAATATCAACGGGCCCAACGGGCGGCGCACCCGTGCTGTTGAGGAGCGTAACGCCCCTAATAATCAGTTGCGGAAATGGCCCTTCGCCCTCGGCACGCGTGGGTGCTTTCGGAATTTGAGCTTGTAAATTCAAGACTATTGGCAAGCAAAACAAAACGGATAGGAGTCGCTTTTTCATTTGGTTAAAATTGTGTTTTAGATACGGAACTTTATCGCCGTTTACTTTACTTCGGTCGGAGACCTTTTGACACCCGTGCGTACGAGGCCGCCCGTGCGTAGTTTCAAACTACGCACAACGCACAACCTTGTTACCATGCTTTGTCATTTCCGGTCGGAGACCGGTATTCGCCCGTGCGTAGTTTGAAACTACGCACAACAACGGTTTCAAACTACGCACAACAACAAAGCGAGGGTAGTTTCAAACTACGCGTACGGGGCTGCCCGTGCGGTTTGAAACTACGCACAACTAAAACGCGTCAAAAACAAAGCGAGGCTGCTCCGAGCAGGCCTGCGTCGTTGGCTAAGGTAGCGCGTCTGATAGACAGATCGCTGCGGTGGTATTTGGTGAGCCAATAATCTAAATTACGCTCAATGGCTGGCAAAATAAACTCAAACGAAGCCGATAGTCCGCCGCCAATTAGTATCAAATTAATGTCCAAAATCGGAATCATTTGGGCCAATCCTGTTCCTAAAATATCGCCTACGTTGTCAAAAATCTTCAAAGCTAAAATGTCTTTTTGGGCAGCAGCAGCTACCAAACCCGTGGTGGTAATGGTGCCATCGTTGGGCAGTATGGTTTGTCCCGCAAATTCTTTGCGCATGGAATTGGCCATGTCGAGCAGTTCGTTTTTGCCAATATTCCGCTCCAACACCTTGCCGTTTATCGAAGGCGTGTGGCCTGGCTCCATGGCGTTGCCGTTGCCCCCCACAAATACTTTTTTATTGATAATGGCCGCCCCACCTACGCCCGTGCCGAGGGTAATAAAAATATAGTTTTCGCTAATTTTTTGCTGGTCATAGTCTTGGTCGCCAAAATAAAACTCGCCCAAAGCGGCCGCATTGGCATCATTTTCCAGAAAAAAAGTAGTTTCCACAAAGCGATTACTCAAAAAATCAACCAGTGGAACGTTGTTGAGTTCGGGTATGGCCGTTATCTCAAGTGGGCTGGTGCGTTCGCGGTTTATCATGCCTGGCAGACCAATTCCTACTTTTTTTACTTCTGGATTATCGTGCAGTTGTAGCGTGATGGCCTCTGCCAGTCGTTCTTCAAACTTACCCGACTTGCGCCAACTTACGGTGTCGTGGCTATAAAAATTGGAAATATGGCCCGTTTTGGCATCTACAATGCCCATTTTGACGTTCGTACCGCCTACATCTATGCCTAAGTATTGCTCCATTATTTGTGGTTTGTGCGGGGCCGCCCGCGCGGTTTGAGGTTTGTAATTTATGCGGGGCGGCAGCGATTGACCATCGCCCGCGCGGTTTGTAGTTTGTACCAATGACCATTGACTGCTGACTATTGGTCAATGCCCATTGCCCAATGCCCATTGACCAAAAGCAAAAATAATCAATCTTAACCAATATCGCCCAACTGCGGGCGCATAATGAGTTCTTCAACTACCGCTCCTGCCGAGAGATGATAAGCCGACCAGATGACTTCAGCTACGTCTTGGGCTTGCATAAAACGCTCGGGTGGCAGTTCTACGCCTTCCCAACTGGCGGTCAAAGTAGCTCCTGGTAAGATGGCCGTTACCTTAATGCCGTGTGGTTTAAGCTCTTCGCGGAATACTTTGGTGAGGCCATACAACGCAAATTTTGACACACAATACGACCCACCGTTGGCATAAGCCGTGATGCTGGCCGTAGAGCAAAGGTTAAAAATGTGGCCTTTTTGGGCGGTTATCATATTTGGCACTAAAACTCGCGTAAGGTGATAAGTGCTGTACAGGTTGGTTTCAATCATTTGTTCGAGCAGGCCTTCGGGTTCGTTGTGGAGTTGCCCCGCCGCAAAAACCCCCGCATTGTTGACTAAAACAGCCACTGGCCGCACCAATGCCAGCACGTAAGCCCCAAAATCTAATACATCTTGCTTTTGCGCTACATCAGCAGTTTTTGTGTAAATGGCCACGTTTGGGTAATGCGTGGCTATTTGGTTTTGTAAATTGGCCAAATCGTCGGCTTGGCGAGCGCAGGTTACTATGTCAAAACCGCCCGCCGCGAAGCGTTCAACTAAGGCCCGGCCAATGCCTTTTGTGCCGCCCGTAATTACAATCAATGGATTCATGATGCGTGTCGTTATTTACTTTTTACATTTATTTGTACTGGTTCGCTTTCGTTGTGGAGGCGGTCTAAGGCCGTAACAAGGTAAGTATAGCGTTGGTTGCGTTGGGCAGTGCGGTCTTGGAGGCGAGTTTGGGCTTCATAACAAAACGCAATGAGGCGGCGCGGGTCGTCGAGGCGCGGGTTTTGGTTTTCGTCAAACCGATACACCGCATACGTGCGTGCTTCGTCGCCGTCGCGGGCGGGCGAGGGGGCTGTCCAGCTCAATTCTACCCCCTGAACTGTGCTGTTGGCTTGCAGATTTTGTGGAGCGCGAGGCGGCACATTGTCTTTCCAAGCCATGCGTGGCGGCAGCGCAGGATACCGATAAAAATCTTGTCGCAGCGAATCGGCGTGCCCCAATTTGTTGTTTACCAACGACTTAGAACTAAAAAATACGCTACCCGTTACGTTGCGTTGTTGCCGCAAAAAACGCATCTGGTCGGGAAACTCCGACGCACTCAGCCAAGCTTTGTCGCGCTCGGTGCCGCCCACGCGGTACGCGCCCTGCCCAATGTACAAATGCCGCCCGTAGGTGTGGTCGAGCCACCAATTGACCAGATTTTTGAAAGGTACTTTATCAAAACCCGTACTAAAATAAACCTGTGGCACCATGTAATCTATCCAGCCCGCCTTCGACCATTTTTTGGTGTCAGCATAAAGGTTGTCGTACGATGTCTGCCCCGCTTGGGTATCTGAGCCAGTAGGGTCGTCTTTTTTGTTGCGCCACACCCCAAACGGGCTAATTCCAAACTTAACGTACGATTTTTGGGCCGTAATTTCGTCGCTAATTTGTTTAATGAGCAAGTCCACGTTGTTGCGCCGCCAATCGTCTTTTGACTTAAACCTCGCGCCATATTTTTTGAAAGCGGCCTCGTCTTTGAGGGTTTGGCCCGTAACGGTATAAGGATAAAAATAATCGTCAAAGTGAATACCGTCCACGTCATAATTTTTGACAATATTGGCCGTAACCTCCGTAATGTAATCGCGCACCTCGGGCAGGCCAAAATTAAATAAGCGGTAGCCGTCGTATTCAAACACCCAATCGGGGCGTTTTTTGCCAATATTTTCGGACGAAATACTCTTGGAAACCTTGTGGGTGGTGCGGTTGAGGTTGAGCCAAGCGTGAAATTCGATGCCCCGTTTGTGGCACTCCTCAATCATAAAAGTAGTGGGGTCGTAAAAAGGCTCAGGGGCTTTGCCTTGTTTACCCGTTAGCCACTCCGACCAGGGTTCGTTGCCTTTGGCATAAAAAGCATCGGCGGCGGCGCGTATTTGCACAAATACCGCATTGATACCCAGTTTTTTATGGTAATTGAGTAAAGCAATAAACTCCTGCTGCTGCTGCTCCGAAGACAAAACTTTGCGGCTCGGCCAGTCAATGTTGTCAACCGTAGCTACCCAAACCGCCCGCATTTCGTACTTGGGAGGTCTATTTTCGGTATTTTTTTGGCCAGTAGGTATTCGCTGTTTTTTACAATTGAGAAGAAAGCCACCAACAACCAGCAGCGCAGCGCCAATGACCAGCCAAGAAGAACGATTTATGATTGGGTAACGCAATTTACGGTGAGTTTAAGTGAAAATTCCAATTCAAAAACGCCAAACACGTTGCGGCGTAATACAATAATCCAAGCGCACATCAAAGTCGGCAGCGTCGGAAATGAGGGCTACTGGCTCAAAAAACGACACGCCTACTTTTAGCACATTAGGGCGGCAATTGGCCAAAAACTTGTCATAATAACCTTTGCCGTAGCCCACCCGCTGCCCCTGTTTGTCGCAAGCCAAGAGCGGCACAACCACCAAGTTGATATTTGCTATTTGCGCCAGTTTGGTATTTTTATCTGGATTTGGTTCGAGCAATCCCCATTTGTTGAGCGTCAGGGTCATGTCGGGTAGCCATTGATAATGTTCCAAATCGTTGGTAAGGGGCAACATACGCGGCACCACCACTTGCGTTTGGAGGTATTTGTCTTGAATGGTGTAAATAATGGGGAACGTGTCCACCTCATTTTGACGGCGAATGGGCAAATAGCAATGCACAGCTTTCATTTTTTCGACTTCAAAAAAGGAGAAAAACAGCCGCACAATGGCCAAACTCCCATCGGCTACTTGCGCAGCTGTCAATGTTTGCCGTTTTTGTTTGAAAATAGGACGCAATTCGGCTTTTGTCATGGCTACTTTTTACCATTTTACTTTACTCCGTGCATCACTTTGCCCAAACGCCCCGCCAACAAAAACAACACCAACGAAGCCACGCCCGACAAAGCGACGTTTATCAGAAAAAATTCGTACAGATTATGAATCGGAATGCCTAAGAATGAGGTGATTTTGCCTTCTTCGGGGTACAAAGCCGAAATCATACCAGCAGCTTTGTTGGCAATGGCGGGAGCCAAAAACCACACGGCCATCATCAACGAAACATACTTAGGCGGCGAGAGTTTATTGACCAACGAAAGCCCAATGGGCGACAAGCACAACTCACCAATAGAGTGTAAAAAATAGAGCGCAACAAGGTAAAACATACTTACTTTAACGCCTGGAATGAGGTTTTTAACGCCAAATTCAATAACAACATACCCCAACGTAACCAGCAAAAGCCCAATAGCCATTTTATAAACCGATGGTGGCTCGGCGTTGCGCTTGCCCAAAAAGCCCCACACAAAAGCCATCAAGGGCGCACAAGTAACGATGAAAAAGCCGTTGAGATTCTGAAACAAACTGGCCGGCACGGTGTAGCCCCACAGGTCGCGGTCGGTTTGTTCGTCGGCAAAAAACGTGAGCGAAGCGGGGGCTTGCTCGAAAGTAGCCCAGAAGAAAATCACAAAAAAAGACACAATAAAAATAACGGCTACTTTTTCGCGGTCAATGCGCGAGAGCGACTTATCGGCAAAAACGAGGTAAGCAATAATAACCGCCGAAAGTATTAAAAATGGAAAAATAATGTTGGTGATAAAGGCATCTACGTACATGATACCCAGCGAAGTAATAAGCAAAAGTGGCAACCAGAGATACACCTTTTTCACGCCTGGCGAGTTGGCGGGTGTAGCACCCACGGGCGTACCGTCCCACGAAAACAGGTATTTGTCTTGGCCCCATTTGAGGGTAAAAGTACCCAGCAGCATGGCAAACCCACAGGCCAAAAACGCCCATTTAAAATCTTCGGGGTTGCCCGTGTCGCTCACCAAACTGGTAACGAGATTGCCCATAATAGACCCCAAATTGATACCCATGTAAAAAATGGTGTAGGCTGCATCGCGGCGGCGGTCGGTGGGGCTGTAGAGCGTACCCACCATCGAAGAAATATTGGGCTTAAAAAAACCGTTGCCTACAATCATCAAGCCCAAGCCCAAAAACAGCATCAAACTCGCCAGCGGACTCATGCTTTCGGCGGCGGTAGTGGGGCGAAGCAAGGCCGAAAAGAAAAGTATGAACTGCCCCAGTGCCATCAAAAGCCCGCCCGTAAAAATAGAACGACGGTTGCCCCAGTAGCGGTCGGCAATGAAGCCCCCAATGAGTGGTGTCATATAGACCAGCCCCACATAACCACCGTAGATGTTGGAAGCCATTGCTTTGTCAAAAAACAGGGCTTTGGTAAGGTACAAGACCAATATGGCTCGCATTCCGTAGTAGGAGAAACGTTCCCACATTTCGGTTGCAAACAGCAGGAATAGGCCGCTGGGGTGGCGTGAAGTGCTTTTTTCTGACATAGTTTAGGTTAATTTTTGGGGTTTAGATAACGGGCTGCCAAAAGAGCAACTTGGTTTTGTGGTTTCAAGATTAGCGTAATTTTAGCTAAAAAACAACCCCGCCGCCGTTGTCGCCAATATTTGTATTTTCTGTGGAAAAACTAAGACAAGATATTTTTAAACCTATCGTCTATTTTTACACTCAAATCCTTGATTACGTCTCCTACTACCTCCTTCATGTCCACATCTTTGGCCACTTGACCCGCCGAAACAATTAAATCGCGGTAAAAATGCACATCTCCCGTGAACCTTTGCCAAAATTCTTTGCCCACATAAACATTGAAGTCATTGCTTAGTTCTTTTACGAAAGTGTTAATTTCACTGGTTTCACCATAAATCAAACAAAAAACTAAATCTCCGATTCTTACATCGCCTTCATTTTTTCGAGATCTATTTTGCAGCTCTTTAAAGTGGTTTTTTATAGTTGTTACGTCATCTCTATTCAAAGCGTTGGGCCCAGATTTGAGCGGTTTCGCCCGAAAGAGCCGATGAAGCCTGGTGGCTTACCAATTGATATTGTTGTGTCATGTCAAGATTTGTTTTGTCAATACCTCGGCTACACCATATACAACCGAAGTTGAAACTGCGTTTCCAAATTGTTTTTGGGCAAATCTTTCGTTTTCATTGAAAGCAAACCAATCGGGAAAACCTTGCAACTTGCCTGCTTCGCGGGCGTTTATGGGGCGGTATTTTTGTGGTTTAATGATTTGATTGATAAACTTTTCTCGGAACTCGTCGGGCGTTCTTCCTTGCACACTTTCCAACGCCACCACGTCTTTTGTTCCCGTGGCGGTCAGTGTCGGAAAAATATTGGAATTGGGCAAATAAATGCGGTACAAGCCGTTGATACCCGCCGAATTTTTGGAATTGACAAACACATACCCTTTGTCTTCGATAAACTTCAATATCTTTTTGTCAATCAAAGCAGACAATTCTTCTTCTTGCAAATTAGCAACCAATGCCTGTAAATGCTTAAATGAGAGCGGGTTACCGTCAGCTTTGCCATATTTTTGCTTCCTTCGGTTTTTCAGTATCATCAAGCAAATCTCTTTTTCACGCTCGGTTGTTTCGATAATGTCCCACGAATGAATGGTCGTGTGGCCATTTCGGGTGTCGCAAAAAACAAAAAAATCGTTCAGTTCGTTGGTTTTTTGAAACCGATTGCGGCTCGCGGGAACTTTCTCGCCAAACAAATCGCGGGGTTCTATTTTCTCTTTTTTGGTACGGTAATTTTGGTCTTCCAAGCCTTCTATTATTTCGTACAAATAAGATTTTTTGGCCTTATTTTCGGGAAAACGAAAGGTATTTTTGAGGGCATAATCGGCCCGAATCCCCACAATGTAGATGCGTTCGCGGTTCTGGGGCAAGCCAAAATCGTACGAATTCAACAGCTTGTATTTGACCACATAGCCAATTTTTTCAAAACTTTGCACAATCAGATGCAGGCTTTCTTTGTTTCGGGGGTCAATGAGTCCTTTTACGTTTTCAAAAATAAAAGTTTTGGGCTGGTTCAACTCCACAATTCTGATGGTATCTTCCCAGAGTTTGCCGCGTGGGTCGTCGAAACCGCGCATTTTGCCCGCCACCGACCACGACTGGCACGGTACGCCGCCCACAATCAAGTCAATGTTTTCAAACGGCAATTTGCTCAGATTGGTTACGCTACCCAATTCGAGTTCATCGGGGTTTTGCGGGTCTAAAAAGTTATTTTTGTAGGTTTCGATGGCCTTTTTGTCAATTTCCGAAAATCCCAAGCACTTGCCACCCAGCTTTTCTAAGGGAATCCTGAAGCCACCGATGCCCGCAAACAAATCTACAAAAGTGAACCGATGCTTGGGTTGTTTTTGGTGGGCTTTTCGGTGTTTTTGAATATAACTCAAACAAGATTTGAGTGCTTCTTCGGGCTGGTTGGCATCAAAACCAAACAGATTCCAGGTGCTATAAACGGCACTTATTTGGGCGGGCAAATCGGCGTTTAAAAAGATGGCAACTTTGTATTTAGGCACAATAAACGTCGGATTTCCCTCAAAACCACCAATCAACTGGTCGGGTTTGCAATAAGAAATTTGTGCCTGCGTCAGTGCCAATTCCAGCGTTTTTTCGGCGGGGGCATGGGGCAAATTAAGGTCAGGCGTTGTGGCGTTTGTCATCATGTCGTACGTAGCTTTCTTGCTTCAAACAGGCTTATCCAGCACCTTTTTGGGCGCAAATTAGTATTAGACTATAAATAATCAACAGATTTTATGGCCGTAATTAGCTGATAGAAAGTATCTTGAATTACTGTGGACCATTGACCATTGACAGTAGACTATTTAGCAAGGGTTACAAAATTAGAACTAAAATTGGGTTGGTCAATTTTTGGGCATAAAAAAGGGGGCAAACTACGCGCTTACCCCGTTTTTTGTAGTTGATTTTGCGTTATTCTTTTGCCAAATATTTCTCAATTTGCTCGGGAGTCAAATAGACTTTTCCCGTGCGGGTTTTGAGGTGTTCTCTAAAAGAATTTTTGATGGCATCGCTCCATTTCATGTCTATTTCGCCTGGGGTATATTTGTTTTCGCGCAGCATTTTGTGGCCAAATTCATCTTGTAGCGCAATAAATTCCGACGTATTGACCACTTTGTCGGCCAAGTGCGCGGGAATAAAAATAACGCCTTCTGGTTTTCCCAGCACCAAGTCGCCTGGCAGCACCGATGCCCGCCCAATCCGAATGGGGCAATTGATGCAGGTCATGGTCATGTCTTTGATGGCCGAAGGGTCGTAGCCGCGCGTAAAACTCACAAAACCATCAATGGCGCTCAGGCCCTCTAAGTCGCGCACGCCAGCGTCAAAAACCACGCCTGTTTTGGATTTGGCATAAATCGAATTGCCGAGGTTGTCGCCAATGAGCGTGCCGTCAATTACTTTGCCGTAGCCGTCGGCCACATACACGTCGTTTATTTGGAGGGCATCAATGGGCCACGAGTTGGTATTGCCCCGGCGGCCTTCGGTTTTGCCTTTTTCTTTGATGGGTTTTTCCATGTCGGGGCGTTGGGGCATGTATTGGGCAGTTAGCACGCGGCCAACGAGCGGTTTTTCGGGGTGAATAATCTGAAAACCGCCCTCAAATTGATTGTTAAAACCCTCGCCCCGCATAATGCCCCACGCTTCTTCGATAGATACATTGGCCAAACGCTTCACCAACTCGTCGGGTACTTTGGGGCGGCCATCGGCAAAACGCTCGCCTTTCCATTCTTGGGTATAAAACAAAATCAGCTCTTTGGGTGCCTGAATTTGTGCTTTTAAAGTGAAAAGCGAAAAGTGAAGAGTAAAGAGAAGAAGTAACAGCTTTTTCATTCTTGTATAATAAGTTTATGGTTTTGGGTTGAATATCAATGCAAGAATAGCACAATTTTATCTAAAAAAAGTTTAAAAATCACCGTTGAAAAACGTTAGAAGTATAAACGAAAAAAATAACAGATTTTTGTGGTGATAAACATTTAAAAGTACTCAATTCCAAAACGATGAAAAATATCCTCGACCGATTTAAACTACCCACCGCTGCCGAAAACAAACGCCGCGATTTTTTGAAAAACGGCCTGTTGGGCGGGCTATCGCTGGGTATGGCCTTCGACGGCAATGTTCAGAAAGAAATGGAGTTTATTACCCAAAAGGTAAAACGTGAATCTAAGCCTTCTGAGCTGAAAATCACCGACATACGCATTGCCCACCTCGGCGGCGTGCCTTTCAACAGTCCCATTATCAAAATAGAAACCAACCAAGGTTTGGTGGGCTGGGGCGAAGTACGCGACAATGCAAGCCCCAACTACGCCCTGATGCTCAAAAGCCGATTGCTCGGCCAAAACCCCTGCAACGTAGAAAAGCTGTTCAAAGAAATCAAGCAGTTTGGCAACCACGGGCGCGCGGCGGGCGGGGTTTGCGGCGTAGAAATGGCTCTCTGGGACTTGGCGGGCAAAGCCTACAACGTACCCGTTTATCAAATGCTGGGCGGTAAGTTTAGGGACGAAATTAGAATGTATGCCGATACCCCCGAAATAGACGACCCCAACAATTTTGCCAAAAAACTCAAAGAGACCCGTTTAGACAAAGGCTACACGTTCTTGAAAATGGACTTTGGCATTGGATTGCTGGCCGACAAACCTGGTATGCTCACGGGCGCAAACGTTTGGAAACTGAACCAAAAAGACAAAAAAGCCAAAACGGTGGGTAGTTACAACATGACCAAACACCCTTTTACGAGAATCCAAATAACCGATAAGGGACTGGAATACATTGCCGATTACGTGGGTAAAATTCGGGCGGGAGTGGGGCCAGATATTCCGATGGCCGCCGACCATTTTGGGCATTTTGACGTGAATACGGCCATTCGATTGGGAAAAGCCGTCGAAAAATACCAGTTGGCTTGGCTCGAAGACTTGGTGCCGTGGTTTTATACCGACCAATGGAAACAAATTTCGGATGCCATCGAAACGCCCACCCTCACGGGCGAAGATATTTATTTGAAAGAAGAATTTATCAAACTCATTGATGCCAAAGCCGTGGACATGATTCATCCCGACTTGGCATCTTCGGGCGGGATTTTGGAAACCAAAAAAATTGGCGACTACGCTGAAGAACACGGTATTCCGATGGCCATGCACTTTGCGGGTAGCCCTATTTCGATGATGGCCAACGTGCACTGCGCCGCCGCCACCGAAAACTTTGTGGCTCTGGAGCACCACGGCGTGGACGTAGCAGGCTGGGAAGATATTGTAACGAGCGACAAGCCACTGGTAATCAATGGCTTTGCACCTGTTCCTACCAAGCCTGGTTTGGGCGTGGAGCTAAACGAAGAAGTAGCCAAGAAATTTTTGCGCAAAGACAGCCAATGGTTTGCCCCCACCGACCAATGGAACACCAAAGACTCGTGGGACCGCGATTGGAGCTAAAAAAATCGGTGGAAATAAGCGAACTTTGTGGTTCGTTTATTTCCCAAAAGCCAACCAACTAACCGACCAGATTTGGGCGCGTTAAAATTTACATCGCCTCCTTCAATGCCGCTTCGTTGGCCTCCAAAATAGTTTGAATATGGCTGTCTTCTAAGGCGGTTGAAAAAAACAAACTCTCAAATTGCGACGGTGCTAAGTAGATGCCGCGCTCCAGCATGGCATGAAAATAACGCCCAAAAAGGGGTAAATCGCAGGTTTTGGCCGACTCAAAATCAACGACCGTTTGGCTGGTCATAAAAAGCGTAAACATCGAACCCACCTGATTGACCGTAAAGTTTAGACCCAGTTTTTGTACCGATGCCCGCACTCCGTCGGCTATTTTTTGGCCTGTTTGGTCCAATTGCGTATATACTTCGGCGTGGTCGTTCAGATAATGCAACATGGCCAGACCAGCCGACATTGCAATGGGATTTCCCGATAATGTGCCTGCTTGATAAACCCGCCCCAACGGCGACACGCAATCCATTATTTCGCGCTTGCCGCCATAAGCCCCCACGGGCATTCCTCCGCCAATTATTTTGCCGAGCGTGGTCATGTCGGGCGTAACGCCAAAACGTTCTTGCGCGCCGCCCTTAGCCAACCGAAAGCCCGTCATTACTTCGTCAAAAATCAATACAATGCCCTCGCGGGTGCAAATGTCGCGCAGGGCTTGCAAGTAGCCTGGTTGAGGCAAAACGCAGCCCATGTTGCCAACTACGGGCTCCAAAATTAACGCCGCAATTTGGCCATGATTGGCCGCTACCAACGCCTCCACGGCTGTTATATCGTTGTAAGGTGCGGTGAGGGTGTCGTTGGCCACGCCGCGCGTTACGCCTGGGCTGTCGGGTTCGCCCATGGTCATAGCGCCACTGCCTGCGGCAATCAAAAAACTGTCGCCGTGGCCGTGGTAGCAGCCTTCAAACTTGATAATTTTTTCGCGTCCTGTGTAGCCTCGCGCTACGCGTACCGCCGACATGGTGGCTTCCGTTCCAGAGTTCACCATTCGTACTTTTTCAACCGATGGCACCATTTCTACAATCAACTCGGCCATTTCTACTTCTTTACGCGTGGGTGCGCCAAACGAAAAAGAGTTTTGAATGGCATCAGAAACTGCTTTTTGAACCATTTCGTGGGCGTGGCCCAAAATCATGGGCCCCCACGAGTTGATGAGTTCGATGTAGCGGTTGCCGTCTTCGTCAAAAATATGCGGTCCTTTGGCCGACTTCACGAAGAGTGGCGAACCGCCCACAGCTCTAAACGCCCGAACGGGCGAATTTACGCCCCCAGGTGTTACTTCTTTGGCTTTACTAAACAGGTGTTGGCTGGTTGAAATATTCATTCGTTGATTTATGTTGTTGATTTTATTAAATCTCTTTTGTTGATGCCCACAAAATTAGGATTGCCCATGCTCAGAAAATTTCTTGCTACAGGTTTTCATTTAAATTGTTGGTATTTAGAATGGCTAAACAAACCGTTTTTCTTTGCTTTTTTTAATAGGCAACGGGGGCAGTAGATTTTAGCAGAATTGCACATTTCTAAGATGGGGTTTTCTGAAAAATCACGCCAAATTTACTCCTTTTTTGCCTATTTTCAATATCTATGTATCAGACTCACATTTGTAGCACTACCCAAATATGGATGCAACGTAATTGTTCCAGCATCACTTTTTTGGGAGATTTCCGAAGGTATCAGAATTTTAACTACTTTTAGTCTTTATACAAATCGGTCAACCTAATTTTAGGCAATGACTCTTTCTTGACCTCAAACTAATTATGACTCTCATTGCGCTCATTACTGGTGCTTCTTCTGGCATTGGCAAGGCTACTGCTCAAGCATTGGCCGCTGCTGGCATCAACCTCATTTTGTGCGGCCGTCGGCAAGACCGCTTAGATGCACTGGCCCAAGAACTGGACGAACAAGTTAAAACCACTACCCTCACATTTGACGTGCGCGACCGCGCGGCCGTGGCCAATGCCATTGGTGGACTGCCCGCCGTTTGGCAAAAAATTGACATACTAATCAACAATGCGGGCAATGCCCACGGACTCGCAGCGATGCAAGACGGTGATTTGGACGATTGGGATGCCATGATGGACGGAAACGTAAAGGGACTACTGTACGTGTCGAAGGCGGTGATTCCCAACATGGTAGCGCGGCAAACTGGCCACATTGTCAATATAAGTTCTACGGCGGGCAAACAAACCTATGCCAACGGTGTGGTGTATTGTGCTTCCAAAAAAGCAGTAGAGGCCATCAGCGAAGGCATGCGCCTTGATCTCACGCAGCATGGCATCAAAGTAACCAACGTAGCGCCTGGAGCGGTAGAAACAGAGTTTTCGGTGGTGCGCTTCAAAGGCGACGAAGACCGCGCTGCCAAAATGTATGAAGGCTTTGACCCGCTGCGTCCCGAGGACATCGCCGATGTAATTTTGTACGTAGTTACTGCTCCCGCCCGCGTCAGCATTGCCGACATTACCATTATGGCCGCTGCCCAAGCTGCTGCTACCACTATTTACCGAAAATAATTAGGCAGCGGGTTTATCGCTCCATACAATTGATTTGATAATCAGCTTAATAGGTTTTTTTGCGCAAAAAAGTTAAAAAAAATTTGGAGAACGAAATTTAAACACACACCTTTGCACTCCCAAACGACAAAAAAGGGTCTAATGGGAGTTTAGCTCAGTTGGTTCAGAGCATCTGCCTTACAAGCAGAGGGTCGGGGGTTCGAATCCCTCAACTCCCACTTCATAATCAAGCAGCTACGTTCATTCGTAGCTGCTTTTTTATTTTACTTTTATTCCGATTTACTTGATGACTTAAACGCAAGTCAAACCCTATATTAGGGTACAAAATATAGACACAAATAAGTAAAATTGATATTGAATCATTGTATAGTATCGATAGTGAGCAATTTATACAAAAATTCGCTGTAATTGTTTGTTTGTCAGTTTATTACTACCAAATTACCCTTTATTACAAATCAAAAATAATAGCATGGCGGCGGCCAACCGCCTATTTCTGCCCAACTACTCATATGGCAAAGAACGTGGACATCGAATCGTATTTTTTGGTGTTCAACTGGATTATGCGTCCCAGACGAAATGTGCGGGGCGGCCTGTGCCGACATTCGTAGGAAATAAAACCAATAAACAATAGCTGTGGACTACCCTAAATCCTGCAAATAGACGAGTTATTGCTTTCCATATTGGTAGCCGTTCTGGGGTAGATGCACCACTTTTTACGATAAAATTCCAGAGATATTCAAAGGCAAATCTAAAAATCATAAAGTAGATTTTTTCTCTGATTACTATAAGGCCTAATGAAGAAGCCTTTAAAAATGAGGCTCATTTCGGAGTAGGGAAAATAAATAAGGGACTACCGTTAATTTTTATAATTATCTGATATTCAGTATATTTGTATATGGAAAATTTTAGGAGAATCAATTGAAATAGCCTTAAGTGGGTGAAAATATTTAGGCGGTTCGTCGCTGCGATGATATTACTTTTTTTTATAAAGTGCTGTTTATTAACACTTTACACTTCTGTGGGCTATTTACGGTGGACTACTTATTTTGACATACACAACAGATAAAGATCTTTGGCAATGCTTCAAGCAAGGCGATAGGGAGGCATTTACGCAGCTCTACAATCTTCATATTGAAGACTTGCTGATTTATGGATACAAGGTTACTTCTGACCGTCAGCTTATTAAAGACAGTGTACATGATCTTTTTCTTCATCTTTGGCGGACTCGGAATAACCTTGCAGACACCGACTCTATCAAGTTTTATTTGTATCGCTCGCTTCGTAATCGAATCATGCGAAATAGTGAGAAAAACAACCACGTAGCCATTGACTATGCCAATCTTTTTGAAAATATCATTGGAGAGCTGTCTTTTGAAGATGATTTAATATCCAATGAACAGCTAAACGAACAGCAACAACGGCTCAAACAGGCTATTCAGCAGCTTCCCAAACGGCAACAGGAAATAATTCAGTTGCGGTACTACCACGATTTTGGCTTCGATAAAATCGCTGAGATAATGCACATCAACAACCAATCCGTCAGAAATCTTCTGCACAGAGCCATCACCGAGCTACGACATCATTTCACGCCCCTACTCCTTTTCTTGCTTTCGCGATTGGGTGTATTTTAAAAAAAATAAAAATATTTCAAGACAAATGAGTACAAAACCATAAAGTAGCGGTTTAGAGTTCATAAATCAAACACTATATGTCCAAATCATATACAGATTTTACACTTGAAGATTTCATCACCGATGATTATTTTATTGAGTGGGCAAAATATCCTACCCAGGAGTCGGACGAATTTTGGCTGGTATTTATTGAAAATGAACCCCATAAAGCACGCATAGTTCAGCAAGCTAAGTGGGCTGTACAACAATTAGCAATCGTTGGCAAACAAAAAGTATCCATCAACGAAATACCTATTATTTGGAATAATATTGAAGACAATTTGGATACAAAATCAAAAAAAATCAGTCGTTTCTTTCGATTTGGATGGGGACTCTGGGCTGCTGCTGCCTCCATTTTTTTGATACTTGGCTTGGGCTACAAATGGGCCATAAAATCGGCAGCAACCGAAGGCGAATACTCACAGTTGATTTCTCAAGCCAAAACACCTCTCAAAGAGATTATAAACACAACGACCACTTCCAATCTCGTGGTATCAATGCCTGATGGCAGCAAAGCAATTCTCAAACCCAACAGTCGGTTAAGTTACAATCAGTCGTTTACTGGCTCTATCAGAGAGGTTTATCTTTCGGGAGAAGCTTTTTTTGATGTAAAGAAAAACCCCAAAAAGCCTTTTTTAGTCTATGCCAATGGACTCACTACAAAAGTATTAGGAACAAGTTTTTGGGTAAAGGCATACGAAAAAGACAAGCAAGTTACGGTTTTGGTAAAGACAGGACGGGTCTCTGTTTTTGCACATAAAATAGCCCAAAGCTCCGACCCAGAAATAGAAGGAGTAGTGCTAACGCCCAATCAAAGAGTTGTATTTGGCAAAGAAACCGAAAGACTGACCCGTACATTGATAGAAAAGCCAACGCTGATTTTGTCCAGTCAAGAACTACGACAATTTTCATTTAATAATGCGCCAGTAACCCGCATTTTTTCAGCGCTCGAAAAGGCATACGGTGTGGATATTATTTTTGATGAAGAAGTAATGACCAATTGCTTTCTTACAACATCGCTCACCAATGAGACTCTTTTTGAAAAATTAGATATTATCTGCGAAGGCATTGAGGCATCCTATAAAGTAGTTGATGCCCAAGTAATCATTACCAGTAAAGGCTGTAGTTAACGAATTATCTACTTAAACCCCGAAAAGAATGATAACAAAAAAACATCCAATGAACTAAAAAAGCCGACAACGATTGCAGCGTTATCGGCCCCGAAATCCCCTTCTGTGTGTTCCATTGCACTACATCTGATTCCAGAAGATGCGAAGAATTGCTTTTTGCTTATTCACTCACAAAAACTTCAGTAAACCGATGAAAAAAAGATTACAAATCCAAAAAAAGCTAATTAGCTTCCTGAAAATCTCGCTTATACAAAGTTTTATTGCGATTATTTTCACGGGCATTTCGCTCGCGCGAGATGCTTCTGCCCAAGAACTGTTGAACCGTAAGATTAGCGTCCAAATAGAGAACCAAGATGTCATAAGTATCTTGAACACTATTGAAAAACAAGCAGACGTTAAATTCACCTATCGCCCTAAACTGATTACAACATCTCAGAAATTGTCATTGAACGTAGTCAATGAAGCCTTGTCTCAGGTGTTAGATAAGGTGCTTAATCCGCTGAAAATCAAGTACAAGGTCATCGGCAATCAAATTATACTGTCGCGTTTAGCCTCTTCGGCTAATAACATAATAGAAGAAAAGGAGGGGCTAAGCCCAAACGTCGAAGCCCTCATGGCCGAATTACAGGTCGTGGGCACGGTTACTGACGATAAAGGCGTAGGAATTCCTGGCGTGAGTGTATTCGTCAAGGGTACTCAAAGAGGCACCTCAACCGACCAAAATGGAAAATTTTCACTTTCTGTGGCCGACAATAAAGCATTGTTGGTTTTTAGTTCTGTGGGTTTTGAAGCACAAGAGGTAATCGTTGGCAATCGCACTACCTTCAATATTACCCTAAAAACAGATGAAAGAGCCATGAGCGAGGTCGTAGTAGTGGGATATGGCTCTCAAAGAAAGCAAGACATAACATCGGCGGTATCGGTTATCAATATGAAAGATATAGGTGAGCAACCTGCCAACAACATGAATCAGCTTTTGCAAGGACGCGCTGCGGGAGTCGTAGTAAAACAAAAAACGGGCGCCCCTGGCGGCGTATTTGAAGTACGTATTCGCGGTGTTGGTTCGTTGGGCGCAGGCAGCGACCCCCTGTATGTTGTTGATGGATTTGCCGTCGGTACTTCTGTTGGTCAAAACCTCAATCCCAATGACATTGAAAGTATTTCTGTTCTAAAAGATGCTGCCTCTACGGCCATCTATGGTGCAAGGGGGTCAAATGGGGTTGTACTTATTACCACAAAAACAGCCAAAGAAGGCAAGGTAAATGTAAATCTTTCGATTGATAGAGGTATTCAGAGTATCCCTAATTCCAGAAGGGTCAAAATGTTGAATGGTGTAGAGTTTGCCCAGTTCAAAAAGGAGATTTTTGAAGATGGGATTCGTTATTTCCAAAAAAGAGAGCCTACATTGGAAGAAGTACCGATAGGCTTTCGCTTTCCAGAACAAACCCAATATTCAACCGACTGGTTTGCCGAAATAATGCGAAACAACGCTCCTTATACCGACGTAAACCTGACCATTTCGTCGGGCAAAGGGCCTCTAAAATCGCTTCTTTCTGTGGGTTATTTCAAGGAAGAAGGCTCTATCGTCAAAACAAACTATGACCGCATTTCTATCCGCAGCAATTTGGGCGGTCAAGTCAATAAATTCCTCAATGTGGGATTGAATGTAAACGGAAGCATTACAAAACAGAACATTGCCAATGCCGATGGGCGTAGTGCATTGGTAGGCGGTGCATTGTTGATGGATCCACGCGAGCCTGTCTATAATCCCGATGGCTCAATGCGTGCGTATATCGGTGGCGTTGATGGTGCTTTTGGTTTTCCAAATCCTTTGTTTGTACTCAACAATGCAATCAGAAGAAGAAATATTAGCGATATTCTTGCCAACGGGTTTGCAGAAATCTCTATTTTGAAAAACCTCAAATTTAGATCATCTGTCAATGCAAAAGTGAATTTTAATACCTATAAAGAGTATATACCTTCTACAATTGGCAACCCAGTTGCCGCTGGTACGGCAGGAGCCCCGCCAAGGATTGCTACCGCACGCGACATAAACGAGCAACTTCGCAACTATTCATTTGACCAGCTCCTTTCTTATACGCCTACTATAGGAAAAAGCCACACGTTTGATGCCTTGGTAGGCTTTACTTCACAAAAGGAAAGTGTATATGGAATAGACGGCTCGGGAAATACTTTTCCCGATGATTTAGTGCCTTATTTAGGTGCGGCATCCATTAGATCTTCCAATTCTTATGAATTTGGTTGGACCCTACTGGCGTATTTGGCGCGGGTCAATTATTCGTATAAAGACAAATATTTGGCTTCTGTTTCTTTTCGTCGAGAGGGTAGTTCGCGTTTTGGTACCGAAAACAAATACGGAAATTTTCCAGCAGCCTCTATAGGTTGGCGGCTGACCGAGGAATCATTTATGCCTAAAACCACCTGGCTCTCCGACGTAAAACTAAGGGCTAGCTGGGGTGTAACAGGCAATAATGATATCGGCAATTACCCAAGTTTGGCCTTCATGGGAGCCAATAACTATATCTTGGGTAACTCCTTCGCTCCAGGAAGGGTTATCAATTCTTTTTCCAATAGTCAGTTGAAATGGGAAAAATCAAATCAATTAGACATTGGATTGGATTTGGCGATGTTTAATAACAAACTCACCTTTACTTTCGAGTATTACAACAAGCTCACCAACGATATGCTACTACCCATTTCTATTCCAGCAGTATCTGGTTTTACGACCAGTTTGGACAACATCGGACAGGTACAAAATCGTGGGGTAGAAATGAGTGCAGATTTCAGAACCACCATCGGCAAGGTCAATTTTCGCACCAATGCCAACTTTACCATGAATCGCAGTAAAATATTGGCCATTAAAGGTGCTAACGATATGCTTTGGTATGGTAGTTTTTATGGTGGCTACAATGTCATGAAAGTAGGCCGCCCAGTCGGTATGATTTATGGCTACCAAAAACTCGGCATTTTCAATACACAAGCTGAAATAGATGCGGCGCCCAGGCAAGATGGCGTAATTCCTGGGGGAATGAAGTTTGCAGATACCAATGGCGATGGCATAATCACCTACGATACCCAAGATATGGTAGAGATTGGCGACCCTAATCCTGCCTTTACATGGGCTTGGACTACGGCGGCTGATTACCGCAATTTTGACTTGAACATATTGTTTGTAGGAGCTCATGATTTTGACATCTACCGAAACATTGAAGCCTCTACCATGAACATGGATGGTGTATTTAATGTATTAGACAAAGCCAAAGATCGTTGGAGGTCGCCTTCAAATCCTGGCTCAAATCCTGATGCTAAAAACTCACAAGGGGGCACTAATTTCTTCAAATGGTCACGCGAGAGTAGCGAACGCTACGTTTATGATGGCAGTTATATTTGGCTAAAAGCCGTAACATTAGGCTATACTCTACCCAAATTCAAATCTATTTTGAGTGATGCTAAGGTGTTTGTCACGGCCAATAATCTCTTTTTGTTTACCAAATACCCTGGCAACAACCCAGACGCGGGCGTAAGAGGTGGAACACAGTTGAACAACGACGATGAGTCGTATCCTGTTCCAAGAACATGGGCTATTGGTGCTAAGTTTAACTTTTAAATTATTCACAGAAATGAAAAAGATAACTCCATATATCATCGCAACCCTTTGCTTTTTACAGTTTTCGTGCAAAGATGATTTTTTAATAACGACCGATGCTACAAGAATAAGTACAGACTTGTTTTATGCAAATCAATCTCAATTTGAGCAGGCACTAAACGGAGTGTACGGCCAATTGCAGAACATCACCAATACTGCTTACATAGGGCAAGAATTTATGTCGGACAACACGACACTTGATTTCAATCCACTTGACCGAGGAGGAGCTGCTGGCTGGGAAGCATTTGAGTTTTCAACGGTCAATCCAGGGAATGGCGAAATCGCCGCTTTGTGGAATAACCACTACGCTACCATGTACAACATTAATTACGCGCTCGAAAAACTGGCCCCGAGTACCATTGACGCTGCCACTAAAAGTGCGATTGAAGGCCAATTGAAATTTATCAGGGCCTACCATTATTTCAATCTCGTGCGCTATTTCGGAGATGTGGTTTTGGTTACTAAGACCCTCAGCAATCCCAACGAAGCGTTTGACTTGGTTAAGTCTCCTGAAGCCGATGTTTACAAGCAAATCGAGGCCGATTTAAAAGAGGCAGTTAATTTATTGCCCGCCACTTACCCCGCAGTAGGTAGAGGTAGAGCTACAAAAGGTGCTGCTTTGAGTTTGCTTGGCAAGGTTTATTTGACTTTAAAAAGATACCCTGAGGCTGTTACAACACTCAAGCAGGTACTCCCTTTGGGCTATTCTCTTTACGCCAACTACAAAGACAACTTTGACCCTGCTAGAAAGAACGGTAGCGAGTCTGTTTTTGAAGTACAATACCAAGGCGGAAACGACTTGGGCGAGCAAAGCAACTTTGTCTATGTATTTGCGCCCCGGCTTTCGCAAGGGGCTGTAACTGGCTTTGCCAACACCACCCCAAGTGGTCGCAATATTCCTACCAACGACATGATTGCTGCTTACGAAACTGGCGACCTACGGAAAGACATTTCTCTCCAACCAGGCTATACGCTCAATGGGACTTTCGTTGCAATTCCTTTCATTAACAAATACCGTTATACGCATACAATCACGGGGCGGTCAGACAACAACTGGCCTATCCTTAGGTATTCGGATGTGTTATTGATGTTGGCAGAGGCAATTAACGAAGCTACTGGCCCCGATGCTGAGGCTGTGGGTTATCTCAATCAAGTTCGCAAGCGGGCAGGACTTGCCGATTTGAGTGGACTATCCAAAGATACCTTTAGAACAGCTGTATTGAAAGAACGCCGCGTGGAACTGGCCTTTGAAAATCACCGTTGGTTTGATTTGCAGCGCACCAATACCCCAGCTCAATTGGCCACATTCATGAATGCCTACGCAGTCAAAGAAAAGGCTACACCAACGGTGCCAAGAGGCGGAATTGCTTTCAATGCACTTGATTATGTCTATGAAGATTTTGAATACATTCTTCCTATTCCTGCACCCCAAATCTTAATAAATAGTAAACTCACTCAAAACAAAGGGTATCAATAGTATTGAAAAAAACTGATTAGATTTTGTGTTTCAGTGCTTTTATGAATAGCCTGTTTTGAAGTACCTATTGTATATATTGGAAATCCTCCAGCCTATACGATAGGTACTTTTTTAGCTACTTTCTATTACTTCATTTTTTTGATTTATTCACCGTGCAAGAAACAACTGAAATATTTGTTAGTGTAAATTATAGACTGGTAATATAGGAGATTTATTAATTTTGAGGAAATATATTAACCCTCAATAAAATGGCACAGATAGAAATAA
>REAB01000008.1 GCA_004293645.1 Cytophagia bacterium
CATGGAGGATTTTATGGATTTTAGAATAAAAAAAGAGCAACTATCGGCATTCAAGTATGCCGCTTAAGTTGCACTTGCCCCGATTTTGTCACGCACTCAATTCAAGTCTATTTTGAGTTATGTCTTTATTAATTTTTTTTATCTCATCATTAACTGCATCAAATGGTTTATTAATAACAGTGATGTTTAAAACTTGCCTATTTTGATTTTTCGTTAATGCTTGAGCTATTAAATTATTGATATAATCATCCGCATAGCTATAACCAATTGTTACAATTAATCTGCAATCGTTGTGTAAAACCCATTGTCTAAATTCTGTCGTATAATAGAAGTATGGGTCTCTTGAATCTAATTTTGTATCTGTGCCAAATATTAATTCAGGTTCTTGATCAATAATTGGATCCGTACTTGTTTTTAACTTCCCAGTTTTAATATCAGTGTACCAACTTATCGAACCATGTAACTTATAAAGGCAGGATTCAAGTTATAAATGCAACTTTTTTTGGTTAATTAATTGATTAAATACGTGATTGGGTGTTTCAAAATTATGTCTTTTTCTTGGTCTGTTATTAAGTTCATTTTCTACGAATTTAACGTACTCATCGGTAATAGTAGAAAAGTCAGTTTGTTTCGGAATATATTGACGTATTAACCCGTTAAGATTCTCGTTAGCCCGGCACAGGCCGCCCTGCTCTTTCCCAACTATGGTAAGGTTGAGCAAAATAAAAATCAATACCGAGTTCATTACTAATGATTTGATGTGCCGAGAACTCTCTTCCATTGTCGGCTGTGATAGTATGCAAATAGGGTTTAAATTCTTGTAACAAACCAATAGTTTCAAGTGCCAATTGTTCTGCATTTTTGCTATCTAATTTTTTCATTCTAAGCAAACCAGATACCCTATCATTGATAGTTACAATCGCCCCTTGATGGTTTTTGCCTATGATAGTATCTATCTCTAAATCACCAACTCTTTGCTTTGTTTCAACTATTGTAGGGCGTTTAGATATATCTACTCGCCCTACAATAGTTCCCCTATTATCTTTTGAAGCCCCCCTTTTTCTGTATCTTTTTCCTTTTGTTCGCAAGTTCTCGTATAGCTTTCCTTTTTTACGCTTATCCTCCCAAATATACTGACGGTTCGCCGCTGCGATATATCCGTTCGTGAGATACACAAGGTACTCCTTCTTTCTGGGCCACGCCTACAATTTGTTCTGGACTATATTTCTGGGCCAAACTATCTTCTACCAGTAATTGTATTTGTGGCGTAAAGTGTATCTTTTTAGGCTTCGACAATTGTCGTTTCTCGCATTTGCGTTGAGCTAAATCATAGTCATAGTTACCACTACGCTTATCACAGTTTCGAGCTATTTCTCTACTAACCACCGATGGACTTTTGCCGATAGCTTCTGCAATTTTTTTTTGTTTGTAATTCTCTTTGAGCATCACAGATATTGTATATCTTTGCTCTGGTGTTAAATTCGGGCCGCCGATGCGGGCTCATTTTTGCATTTTTAGACGGAGGCCAAGATAGTCATTTGAACTCAAAAAGGGAAGGAGGGCAACCCCTTTCTCTTTAAAATTATACTATCTTTTGACCTGCCTAAAAATTGCATTTATTACTTGAATCTAAGTTTTGATTAATTTGATGATTGCATTTGCCTCATTGCCTCCATAACTTTTTTACACCAACGGCGTTTCGGCTCGACAAACCCTTACCGTTTTGGTTTTGACGGTGTGGGCTTAGCTGCTAAATCACTAAATTTGTCAAATTTATAGTTGGGTGCACACTCAACGAAGCCGCGCAAAAAGCTACTGTCAGCAAAATGGCTATTACTGTTTTAAAATTCATTTGAGGAATCGCAAACTGCCTATTGAGAGTTACAATTACTCTATTGTTTGTAAAAAAGTAGTTGGGCAGAAATAGGCAGTTCGCCGCTGCGACGCGGGGCCGCCCGTGCGGTTGGCCGCAGCCATTCTATTATTTTTGATTTGTAATAAGGGGTAATTTGGCAGTAATAAACAGACAATTACAATAAATTACTGTAATTGCAAATAATTATGAGTAAGTACTTAAAATCAACGTACTAATTCATCAAAAAGTGGCTAATTTTTGCCCCAAATACCGCCCAAAACTCAGCGCGGGCGTTAAGAACATACCGCCCACAAAAGCGTGGCCGCAAGTAGCCCCGCCGCCCACAATCTCGCCTGCGGCGTAGAGTCCTTCGATGGGTTGCTGCTGGTTGTCTATTACTTGCAACTGCGCATTAACGGCCAAACCACCAAATGTAACGAGCGAAAAGCAGTGCGTCAAGATGGCGTAAAAAGGAGCTTGGCTTACGGTATTTTGAAGGTAAGTGCGGCCAAAATCTTCGTCTCTTTGGTGGGTTACAAACGTGTTAAATCGGGCTACGGTTTGTTCCAAAGTGCCTTCGTCTAATCTCGTTTTTTTTGCCAATTCGCTGATGCTGTTGGCTTTCCACGCAAATACACCATTTTCGGCTTCGGCGGCAAGGCGGTCGGGAGCCCATTGTGGTATGAGGCAGCCGCCTTCTTCGTGGAGGGCTTTTTCGTCAAAAATTACCCAAAATTTGCGGTCGGGTTGGGCTTCGGCGGCTTTTTCGCGCGGGTCGGGGTCGTTCAGGTTTTCGTCCATAAACCGCCGTCCGTGCGCATTCACGTAAATTTCGCGGGGTTTTCTGTCCATCGAATTAGAAACCCGCCCCCAGTTTTTCCAGAAATCAGTTCGTCCGCTATTGGGTTCAGTTTCGAGGCCGCCGAGGGTAGCGGTGTGCTTGTCGGCGTTCCAAAACTGCGCCCCAACCGCCATTGCGGCCAGCGCGCCGTCGCCCGTAGAAGTATGCCGCGCCGTGCTAACGAGCCGCCAATTGGGGTGCATTTTATGAAAAAAATCGGGGTTTGAACCGTAGCCACCCGTGGTTAAAACTACGTTTTGAGTGTTGAGTTTTGACGGGGCTGCCCGTGCGGTTGTTGCGTTGTTGTTTTTCAATTCGACACTTTGCAATGCACGGGCGGCCTCTTCCTCCTCGACTTTTTTTTCAATTGCTACTTCCCAACCGTTGCCTTCTTGGGCTATGCTCACCATGCGGGTGTTGAGGTGCAATTCTATTTTGCCTTCGGTTACGTATTTGTCCCAAAGCGGTTTCATGGTATCAAAAATAGCCGAGCCTGCCCATTTTATTTCGGTGCCGCTGTATGAGGTGGTGCCCCAGTGCGTGCGGGCGGTTTGGTAAGGGGTGTGCCCGTAAATGAACTGGGGCGTATTTGGCTCAAACGGAAAACCGTTTTCTTGCAGCCAGTCAATGGTTTGGGGGGCCAACTGCGTAGCCAAACGCACCACATCGGGATTGGCGGTATGGTTAGAAATGCGCATTACGTCGTCGTAGTGCTGCTGCGGCGAGTCCACAATACCGCGCTCGGCTTGGCGTTTGGTGCCGCCCGCGCTCATGTGGCCCGCAGTGAGGTGGAGCGTACCCCCCACTTGGCTATCTTTCTCAATTACAACTACTTGCGCCCCGCACCCAGCCGCCCGAATGGCACACGCCATGCCCGCCGTACCCGCGCCTACGATGATTATTTTTGTCATTGTTCAAAAAATGGCACGCCTTTGGAGCGTATTTTCTCGTTTACTTTCACGTTAATGATTTTTTAAAAAGCTTAATGTAACCATCTTTTGGCGTTTTGTGGTTACTTGACGTTGCTACCTTTTTATGATTCCTTGTTCGTCGTGAGCGAGCAGTAATTCAAAAAGCCGCGTGGTGGCGGTGGCATCGGCGGCGGCGCGGTGGTGGTGGGTAAGTGGAATATGCAGCGAAGCGCACAAACGCCCCAAACTGTAGGAGGGCAAACCTGGGAAAATCTTGCGGCTCAAACGAACCGTACATAATTTATCGCGCTGAAAATACTCGTCTATTCGGTTGAACTCACGGCTCACAAAACCATAGTCGAAGCTCACGTTGTGGGCCACAAAAACCGCGTCTTTGGTCATTCGGCGCACTTCGTCGGCTATGTCTTCAAAGGTAGGTGCATTTCTGACCATGCCGTTGCTGATGCCCGTCAGTTGCGTAATGTAGTAAGGAATGGCACATTCTGGATTAACCAACGACTCGTAGGTTTCGACTACGCGCTGGCCGTCGTGGCGTACAATGGCTATTTCGGTAACGCGCCCGTACGCATTGGAGCCGCCCGTGGTTTCGATGTCAATAATTGTAAACATTCGGCAAAAATAGAAGAATTGCGTACTTTGCCGAAAAAAAAGCTGATGAAACTGCTCAACTTCTTGCTAAACAACATTCGCCGCAAACCAATGCCCCGCTTTACGTGCTATATTTTACCTTTTACCTTTTACCTTTCGCTTTGCACTTCATTGGCCCAAACCCTATCTCCCAGTGCCAAAGTGAGTCTGATTACCATTGGTCCAGGGCAAGAGCTGTACAGCAGTTTTGGCCACAGCGCGTTGTGGATTTCTGACCCCACGTTGGGCATCGACCGCAATTACAATTACGGTACGTTTGATTTTAGAACGGGTAATTTTTATCTCAAATTTTTGCGCGGAACACTGCCTTATCAAATCGCGGTTTATCCGCTTTCGTTGGAGTTTCCGTACTGGCAAGCCGACAACCGGCGCGTAACTGAGCAGATATTGAATTTATCTAATTCTCAAAAACAAAAACTGTATAATTTGCTCGAAACCAATTATTTGCCCCAAAATAGAGAATACGCTTACAAGTTTTTTTACGACAATTGCTCCACCCGCCTCCGCGATATGCTCCAAGCCGCCTGCGGCGATAGTCTTCAATTTTCAAAACACGCCATTAACGGCCAATCCAAAAGCTACCGCCAATGGATGAATCAGTATTTGGGCGGTAAAAAATGGGCGCAATTTGGCATGAACGCCGCCATTGGCGCACCCGCCGACGCACTCGCCAGCCCCGCGCAAGAAATGTACCTGCCCAACAATTTGATGGAACACCTCGACCGCGCCAAACTGGGCGGTAAGCCATTGGTGCAAGAAACCCGCGCTCTTTTTGAGCCAGTTATGCTGCCCGCACCGTCCATTTGGCAACAACTTATTTTAGACTCACTTTTGATGCCCAATGGCGTATTTTTCGTACTTTTTGTAATTGTGTTTTGGATTCAGAAAAAAAAGCCTGCGCTGCTCAATAGCTCGTTTCGGTTTGACAAAATCTTTTTTGGATTTGTGGGCGCTTGGGGCTGCTTTGTGCTATTGCTATGGGTAGCCACCGACCACGGCGTAACCAACTGGAATCAAAACTTGCTTTGGCTCATGCCGCTGCACCTGCCGTTTGCGTTTTTGCTCGGAAAACCAAAATACCAACCGTTGTTGCGTGCTTATGTCAATGTGGCTTTTGTGCTGCTTATTGGTATTTTTGTGATTGGATTGGTGGGTGTGCTCTGGAAACAAACGCAGTGGATTCCCGCCAGTTCTTTATTTTTGCTGGCACTTATCATCAACCGTTTAAGTGCTGTCAAACACCGTTTGGCAAAATAGTCAGCAGTCAATGGTCAGTGGTCAATAGTACACTTTTCACTACTCACTTTTTACTTTACACTACTACCCATGCCTGTTTATAAATCACAAAATGCGGACGATATTTCAAAATACCAACGGGAATATTGGCACAGCAAAACACCGCAAGAACGCTTAGATGCTGCCCTGAAATTGATGGAGCAAGCCAAGGCCATTTACGCGGCAAACCCTAAAAATCCACCCCTTGATTATGGAACCAGCATACTTAAATCTCGTACGCCTATTGAACGAAGAAAACGTTGAATACGTAATTTTGGGAGGCTATGCCGTGATTGCGCATGGTTACATACGAACTACGGGCGATATTGATATTTTTGTTAATTCTACCGAAACAAACGCGCAAAAATTGGTAAAAGCATTGGAGCGTTTTGGCTATACCAACGGAGAGTTTGAAGTATCCGACTTTACACTTGTACCCAACTATTTATCTTTTAGCAGATACGATAGCTGGATAGACATTCTAAATTTTACGGTTGGCGTTACGTTTGAAGAATGTTACAACAATCGGTTAGAAATAGAAACTTCGGGGGTGCTGGTCAAATTTATCAATTTGCCCGATTTGATTCGAAACAAAAAAGCATTGGGAAGACCACAAGACTTACAAGACCTTGACAATTTAATAAAACCGCCATTATGAATCTTGAAAAAATAACCCAGCAAACCATCGAAATAGTGCGCCAAGCGGGCGTTTTTATCCAAACCGAAGCTGCGCGTTTTAGTCGCCAAAGCATTGAATACAAGGCCGTAAACAACTTGGTGAGCTACGTTGATAAAGAAGCCGAACGACTTTTGGTGAGTGGTTTACGGCAAATTTTACCCCAAGCGGGCTTCATTACCGAAGAAGATACCACGGGCCAAACGCCCGATTTTGAGGCACTTAACTGGATTATTGACCCGCTCGATGGCACCGCCAATTTTATTCATGGCCTGCCCGTTTATTGCGTGAGCGTGGGTTTGGTACGGGGCAAAGAGCCACTGGTGGGCGTTATTTTGCACTTGGGCACCAACGAACTTTTTTACGGCTGGCAAGGTGGCGGTGCGTGGCTCAGTGAAAAGGTGAAAGGTGAAAGTGGAGAGGTGGGCGCAAAAAATGCCGTTCAATTGCGGGTGTCGGTGGCGCAACAACTGAGCGAGAGTTTGTTGGCTACGGGCTTTCCGTATTATCAATTTGACCAACAAGCCCAATACCTCCACATACTCCAAATATTGATGCAGCGCACGCACGGCCTGCGGCGCATGGGTGCGGCGGCCATTGACTTGGCCTACGTAGCGGCGGGGCGTTTTGAGGGTTTCTATGAATACAACCTCCACTCGTGGGACATGGCGGCGGGCGTACTGCTCGTCAAAGAAGCGGGTGGCCACGTTTCTGACTTTGCGGGCGGCGATACGTACCTTTTTGGGGGCAACATCATTGCGGCCTGCGGCGTTCATGCCGAGCTTCTCGACGTTATTCAGACCATTTGGAACAAAAAATAAAACCCCAAAATGATACCCAATCTACAAACCATCGAAATTGCCCACGAGCGTATTCGTCCGTACATTCACCGCACGCCCGTTCTTACTTGCCAGACGCTCAACCAGTTGAGTGGCGCAACGGTTTATTTTAAGTGCGAAAATTTTCAAAAAATTGGGGCTTTCAAAGCGCGGGGTGGTGTTAATGCCGTGCTGTCGTTGTTGGAGCAAGAGCGCCAAGCAGGCCGACTGATGGGACCCGTGGTAACGCACTCGTCGGGCAATCACGCCCAAGCCATTGCCTACGCGGCCAGTTTGGTGGGTACCAAAGCCTACATTGTGATGCCCCACAACGCCCCACAAGTAAAAAAAGATGCCGTGCGTGGCTACGGTGCCGAAGTAATTGAGTGCGTACCCACGCTCGAAGCCCGCGAAAGTACCGTGGCCGAAGTAGCCGCCAAAACGGGGGCTACCATGCTACACCCCTTCGACGACTACCGCGTTATAGCTGGCCAAGCCACGGCAGCCAAAGAACTCATCGAAGATTATGGTGGGTTTGACGTAGTGATGGCTCCCGTGGGGGGCGGCGGCTTGCTCAGTGGCACCGCTTTGAGCGTGCATTATTTGTGTCCAACTGCCCAAACCATCGGGGCCGAACCCGAAGGGGCCGCCGACGCGGTGCTGTCGTTTCGGACTGGTAAAATAGAAAAAGCGCCCTTTATCAATACCATTGCCGACGGACTACTCACCAACCTCGGCCACAAAACGCTGCCTATCATTCGGCAACACGTAAGCGATATTTTGCTCGTGAACGACCCCGAAATTGTGGCCGCGATGCGCCTCATCTGGGAACGCATGAAAATTATTATTGAGCCTTCGTGCGCTGTGCCATTTGCGGCATTACTGCGCAATAAAGACACTTTCGCGGGCAAAAAAGTAGGGATTATTCTCACGGGCGGCAACGTGGACTTGGGCAAATTGCCGTTTTGAGCAACTTGGCATAACATTTTTCGAGTGCGGCTTTGTTATAAAAAGAAAGGCATTGGGCTTTCATTATTTTCCCCATTTTAGTTTGTTATGGCGTTTAACCAAATTAACATTAGTACCATTTTCGCTACTAACAACTATTTTTTTATATCTTTACACCTCATTGTTGGTAGGTTCTTTAAGTTTTTTTTGTCGTTGCAAGAATGACCTTTTGCAGCAAATTATTAAAAAATCGCCATTTATTTGTGGTAAATTAATAAGCTGTAACTCTTTTGATAATTACAAATTAGTGGTTAGTGTAAATTATAGACTGGTAATATAGGAGATTTATTAATTTTGAGGAAATATATTAACCCTCAATAAAATGGCACAGATAGAAATAATTATCC
>REAB01000009.1 GCA_004293645.1 Cytophagia bacterium
AATGGAAAGTATTACAACGATAATTGGTTAGACAATTTGATGGTGGCGGCTTCTTGCAATGGAAAATTATCCCCCCACCAAATAAGTTAGTGTCAGAAAAAAAAATTCAATCGGGTGCTTTGCTGGGCGTATATCCACCCGACGAAAACGTGGAACGGTATTATTCCGTCGCCTCAATCAGTGCCACCGAGTTGGTTTTAGTCATCAAACGCACGGGCGTATGCTCTCACTTTTTAGGCAACCTGGCTGAAGGCAGCGGCTTTGAGGCATTTGTGAAGCCAAACCCTACTTTTTATTGCCCTGTTGATGACAAACCCGTTTTGATGATTGCCAACGGCACGGGTATTGCCCCATTTTTAGGAATGCAGTCTTCAAAAAGCGTACTTTATTGGGGCGGAAGGCACTGGACTGATTTTGAACTGTTTAGCAACTATTGCAACACGCCGAATGTGGTGTTTTCACGAGAAAAAGAGTTGGTTTATGTACAAGATTTGTTGCTAAAACGAGAAGTAGAAGTGGTAAATTTACTCAGTTCGGGTGGAACAGTCATGATTTGTGGCTCACTGACCATGCTTTCGGGCGTGATGGAAGTATTGGGAAAAATAACGGCTTCGCATCAATTACCGTCGGTTGATGAATTGAAAAAGCAGGGTAGAATTTTAGCAGATTGCTACTGATTTGGCTGGAAAAGCGCGGTTTTGCTCCAAACCCAAACTTGATACCACCTGCGTTATCGCTGTGATAGGACGCTATCCATTGAATAAATTAAGCCATGACGTTGTGGCTGCACGTAGAAAAAACAGGGAGAAGACGAAACTTTTTTATTTAGAATCTGTAAAAATAATATCGTTTTTATTTGGAATCAATCTAATCTAAGCCGACTTTTGTGGCATAAATTATTTAAAACAAGTCTAAATAAATATGATAAAATATGGTAGTGCCTTTAATATAATGCTCAATATTGGCTTGAAATGTGTTTTGAGGCAATGTTCAGCATAACAATAAAGGCACTACCAGATTATTCGTAATGACCACGCAGCGAAAAAACGGTAATTTCGGTATCGGTAACTTCATACACCAAGCGGTGTTCGTCGTCAATGCGCCGCGACCACTTGTTCTTGAAATTACCTTTGAGCGGTTCTGGTTTGCCAATGCCTTCAAAAGGTGTGCGGCAACATTCGTTGAGGATACGATGAATACGCAATGCCACTTTGGGCTTTTCCTCAATCCAAAATTTCAACTCTTCCCAAGCCTCTGGACGAATGCTGATATTTCGCATTTAGGCTGGCTGTTTGGAGGTACGTTTTACTACGGGACGCTTAAACTTGTTGTCGTCAGAAAGTTGTCCCGCAATACTACTTTCAATAAATGTTTTCAGCTCATCAGTCGACAAATGATACTCATATTCAGCTTGTTGGGCAGCCTCTATTTTAGACTCAAAATTTACGTTGTTATTTTCTTCGGCTACAACCGAGATTTTCAGTAGCCGATTTTTAAAGGCTTTTTTGATGGCCTCAAATACATTCTGGTCAAATTCAGCCTCGGTTAAATGATAGGTAACTTGCATGAGAGTTAATTTTTTGTCAAAGATAATGAAAAAAATAAAACAAATATTCGGGCAAATCCACCTCTGGCTCGGCCTTGTGTCTGGAATTGTGGTGGTAGTGGTGAGCTTCACGGGCTGTTTGTACGTGTTTGAAGAAGAAGCGCGAAACGTTTTTCAAGCCCAATATTTTTACGTCGAAAACCCGCAAGGAGTTCGCAGAAACTTGTACGAAATATCGGCAACCGTAACCAAGCATTTTCCAAAAGAAACCATTGCCCAAATTCGTTTTAAAGCCGCGCCCAATGCGGCGTATTTGTACCATACCAAATCAAAAAAAGCCATTTCTATCAATCCTTACACGCTTCAAATACTGGGTGTTAGAGATTTAGAAACCGATTTTTTTAATTTTATTCTGGACATTCACTTAAACCTCAAAATGGGTGAAGTGGGTGAGCAAATTGTTAAATGGAACGTACTGATTTTCTTTGTTTTGTGCGTGTCGGGTTTTGTTATTTGGTTGCCCAAACAAAAGAAATTTTTGAAACAAGCCCTCACCATCAAATGGAACGCCCGAAGCTGGAAACGCCTCAACTGGGACCTGCACAGCGTGTTGGGTTTTTACGCACTTGCAGTATTGCTTATCGTTTCATTGACGGGCATTTTTTGGGTGTTCGATTCGGCCAAATGGTTGGTGAGCAAAGCAGTAGGGGAAGAAATTACGGATACAAAAGCCCCCCCCGCCCCCGATGGGGGAGCTGTCAGAAAAGCTCCCCCATCGGGGGCGGGGGGGGCTGGTTTGGGGGCTGCTTACTACCTTGCCAAGCAACGCCATTCTGGAGAAACTCAGACATTTATCTCCAATCCCGACAAAGCCGACCAGCCCGTTCGGGTGCTTTTTCGCTACCCGTATTCCATTGTAAGAAAGCAAAATACGCTCTTTTTTGACAAGAATACGGGCAAACTATTGCGCGAAGATTTGTACAAAAACTACAACGCCTACGACAAAGTGATGCGTTCCAACTATGACTTTCACACGGGGCGTATTCCTGTTTTGGGCATTGGTTTAAAAATCATTTACTTTTTGGCCAGTCTTTTTGCGGCCAGTTTACCTATTACGGGCGCATTGATTTGGTGGAACAAGCGAAAAGTGAATAAAAAAATACCGCAAAAACATAACTATCAAGCCAATGGAAAACCCGCCGCACTTACAAGTAGCAATGCTTCGGCTTAACCAGTTTTTGGAACTCAAAAACTACCGCCGTACGCAAGAACGCTACACCATTTTGGAGGAGATTTATAGGCATACGGGGCATTATCATTTTGATGCTTACCAGCTGCGCGAAACCTTAGAAAACAAGGGCTTTCACCTCAGCATGGCTACCGTTTATAATACCCTCGAACTGTTTGAAGAAGCGGGTCTGGTAAAAAAACACCAATTTGGCGAGCAGAGTGCGTCGCATTATGAGCGCACCGTGGGCAGCGGCCAACACGACCACGTGGTTTGTTTAGATTGTGGTTTTATTAAAGAATTTTGCGACCCGCGCATTGCCAACATTGAGAAGGCTGTTGGCGAATGGTTTACCACCCAAGTAACGCAACACTCGCTGGTTTTGTACGGCCACTGCACCGATAAACTGTGCGGGCGCAAGACCGAAAAAAATGCAAACTAATGGTGTATTTTTGGTTCAGCCTGCGTGTGGTTTGTTCATAGATTACCAACAAGGCCGCGATATTTTGAGCAATTGGGCTGAGAAAAAAGGCGAAGCCCGTTGATAAAACCACAAAAAAAGCCGCACTTCCAAGAAGCGCGGCTTTTTTGTGGTTTTGGGAAATTAGAATTTATACGTAACTGCGAACGTGAGCTGACGCGCCAAAATAGGCCGTGCAAACGACGGAGCACCTAAGGTATTGAGTACCGTGATATCGGTATTTGCAATGACTGTTCCGTCGGGGCGTTTTACGCCACCCACCGCGAGGTCTTCGGCCGTGGTACCTTGCAAACCGTAGCCGCCGTACAGCAATATACCCGCGCTGTTGAGCAAGTTGGAAGCCTGCACCGATACGTTGAAGTGGTTGTTGAGGTCGGCCATTATGCCCGCGCTCACCACGCCGTAAGCGGGTAGCTCGATGGTGTTGCGGCGGTTGCCCATTCGCTTGCTAAAATAACGGTAATTGAGATACGGACTAAACTTGCCAATCTTGTAAGAAGGCGTTACGTCTATCATAACGGGGGCGATGTCTTTGACGGTATTGCCCGAAAAATCTTCAAAAAAGAAATCGGCTGCTACCACCGAACCCGCCGTTTGCTGGTACAACAGTTTGGTGTATTTGGCGCTCTGAATGGTAGCGTGCGCCCGAATGTTGAACTTGTCGGTGGGTTGCAATACCGTTTCCAATTCTAAACCTAACGTGCGAGTAGAATTAAAGGTGGCATCGGTAAAGAAACTGGCTGCACCATTGCTGATAAACAACTGCAAGAGGGCGTTTTTGAGTTCGCTGTAAAAACCCGTAACCGAAAGTGAAGCCTTTTTGGAAGCTACTTTGTAGCCCAATTCAGCTTGCGTACTGGTTTCGATGGCTCCCTTTTTGTCGAGTGGAATGTTTACAAAGTTGTTGGCATAATAGTCCAATTCGGGAGCTTTGTTGCCCCGCGACACGCGCACGTACATGGCCGACTTGTCGGTAAGTTTGTAGTTGACTCCCGCCGACCAGTTGAGGTAGCTAAATTGGAACCCGTCGCCGTCGCCCGATACGTCGGCGTTGGCTACTGTTCCATCGGCATTATAAGATTTATCGTAGTCAAATACGCGTCCGTTGTAAACCCGCGAGCCGAGGTCGAAAGTAGTAAATGGGTTGCCGTCTAAGCCGCCCAAACCACCCACTGCCGTGCCGCCTCTCCAGCCTTGTTTGTTGCCCGTTTGGCGCACTGTTTCGTAGCGTAAACCTACGTCAATGCTCAATTTGTCGGTGGCTTGAATTACGTCGTTCAAGTAAAGTGAGTTGAGCGTAGATGTGTTTTCGGTAACGGTGTAGGCCAAACCACTGTGCAGCACCATGCCGTTGCGGTCGGTGGCTTGGTAGTTGCCTGTGCCATACAGTGGTCCAAAAGCAGCGGCCAGCGACGGCACACCCGCCACAGCAGCAGGGAGCGCGCGCGGGGCAGGAAACTCCACACGCACGGGGCGCGGATTGGCCCCGATTGTACTCAACACGCCATCGGCAAACCACTGCGTACTGATTTGGGTTTGCGAATAAAACGTACCAAAAGACAACGAGTGCTTGCCAATTTCTTTGTTGAAATTGAGCGCGGCAATGTTGTCGGTGGTTTGGTTGAACATATTGAGGGGGGCAGTGGCCAGCAGATATTTGCCCAATTTGTTGGGAACGTTGGGGTCGAGTACACCCACTGGTAGGCCGCCTTGCAGTGCAAAATTAACTTTGGCCAGTACTTCGCCCGTTTGGGCATCGTAGTAAGTAGGCGACAATAGACTGGGTAAAAATGAACCGCTAAGCTGCCCCGCAAACGGCTGTGGTACGCCGGCACCGATGTAAGTGCCTGCCGAACCCAATGCGCCCGCGCCAAACTGCAAGTAGCCCTGGTTGTTGGGTATAATCAGCGATGGTACCACGGGTAGCGTAATATTGCCTTGGTATTGAATATAGTCTTGGTCAAAACGCGAATGTTTGGCTTTTACGTTAAGTCCCCAGCCTTTGCCCAAGTCGGTTTGATAATCAATACCCACTGCGTAAGTGCGATTTTGAATGCCTTTTTTGGCATCAAAAATCCGATTGGGGTTGGCTGCGCCCGCGCCAGGGCGGTATTCAGAAGCCAAAGGTACGGGCGACGTTACGTCAATAAAAGTAGTTGAGTTGGTAATGCTAACGGGGTCTGTGCCACCCGTAAAACCACTTTGCAAGTCATTTTGAAGGGCAATTTCTTTAAAAAATGTGTTTTGGTCTTTCAAATATTTGCCATAAAATTTCAACACTCCGCGTTTAAATTGTTTGGTAATGTTGGCTTTGATTTGCCCGCCCACGTTGGCCGCAAAAGGCGTGCTGCGTGCGCCTGCATCGTTGCGATAAAAACCACCCACGTGGTAGCCCCAACCTTTGGCAAGCGGCCCACCAAACTCGGCATCGAAGCGGCCAATGTTGTTGCCGTTGTTGTAAACACCCGCCGTCAAACGGCCCGAACCCGAAAACACAGGGCCGCCAGTTTTGGAGATAAAGTTAAAAATACCACCTGGCGCGTTGGGAGCTACAATAGACGAACTGCCACCCCGAATAGACTCCATGCGGGCGGTGGTGAGGTCGGTGCGGTGGTACATATCAACCACTGCAAAGCCCATTTGAGCACCCATGACGGGTAGCCCTTCTTCTTGCAAACTGACGTACGTGAAGCCAATCTGGTCGTTGCCCACGGGCGAAAGCCCCCGCGCAATGACACGGTTGCCCACTTCGCCCGCCGAGTTATCTACAAACATACCTGGTACCGACTGCAACAAATCGCCCGTGCCACGGGGGGCGCGCATGTCAATGTTGCGGGCGTTGAGGGTTGTAATGGCCACCGACGATTCGAGCTTGCTGCGGGGGTCAAACGACCCCGTAACCACAACTTCGTTCATGTCGAGGGCATCGTCGTTGAGGGTTATCGTGAGCATTTGGCCTGCTTGAGCATCTTGCGTAACGCTCTGATAACCAATGAAACTAATCTTAACTTTGTAGGTACCCGCACCTACGTTTGGTATTTCAAAAAGCCCGTCGCGGTTGGCTACCGCGCCCTGGGTTGTGCCCACAATTTGGGCGGTTGCACCCACCAGCGGCAAACCAGCTTGGTCAATAATTTTGCCCTTGATGGTTTGCGCCACAGCGGCAGTCATGCCCAGCAACGTAGCGAGGCAAAATAGTAAAAGGATTTTTCTCATTTGTTTTAGTTAGGTTGATGTTAATTCTTAAAAAAATATTGTACTAATGCAAAATAACAAAATTTTGATATTATTTTAACTAAAAATTACATTTTTTTGCCTATTTTTTTTTCAAACGAATCAATCTCAATCCGTTGGCATTGGTATTTATGTTCAAACTCGTAAAACTACTTGCTATTCTAAGGTCGTTTTGAGGTTGTTTAAGGGGTTCATTTCAAGGCCAATAAGTACTTACTCGTAATTGTTTGTAATTACAGTAATTTGTTGTAATTGTCTGCGTCGGCGCGGGGTCGCCCGTGCGCGAGGTCGCCCGTGCGCGGGGTCGCCCGTGCGGTCCGATGTTTATCAATTTGTTATTACCAAATTACCCTTTATTACAAATCAAAAATAATAGCGTCGCAGCGGCGAACCGCCTATTTCTGCCCAACTGCTTATCTATTTAAAATGCCTAATTTTGAAAAATAGGTACCCAAATTTCGGTGGGCGCATTGTCAGGCCGAGCAATATATGGGCTATTCGCTACCTTTGCCCCATGAAAATACACCAACCAACTACCGATGCGCTGGCCAATTTAGGCATTGAAGCACTGAATACCATGCAGTTAGCTACCCAAAAAGCCATTTTAGAAGATACCAATATTCTATTACTTTCGCCTACTGGTTCGGGCAAAACGTTGGCTTTTTTGTTGCCGTTGCTCCAAATACTGCAACCCAACACCACGGCAGTACAATGCTTGGTGCTTGCGCCCTCGCGGGAGTTGGCGTTGCAAATTGAGCAAGTTTGGAAAAAAATGGCAACGGGTTTTAAGGCAAACGTATGCTACGGCGGCCACGCTATGGCTACCGAAATCAAGAATTTGAGCAGCCCGCCCGCTTTGCTTATTGGTACGCCTGGGCGCATTGCCGACCATATTTCGCGCCGCACTTTTGACCTAACCAGCATCCAAACGCTCATTGTTGATGAGTTTGATAAATCGATAGAAATGGGTTTTCAAGACCAACTGTCGTACATCATTGGCGGTTTGAGCGCACTCAATAAGCGGGTTTTGGCTTCGGCTACTTCAGGCATTGCCGTACCCGATTTTATGGGTTTTTCAACGCCCACTCGGTTAGATTTTATTCCAGTAAATGAAGTAAAAACAACATTGACCATGAAGGCGGTGGTGTCGGACAACAAAGACAATAGTTTATTTTATCTCATTTGTGCCTTAAACAGCGAACCTGCGCTCATCTTTTGCAACCACCGTGAGGCTTCGGAACGCGCCTGTGCGCTACTCAACGAGCGGGGAATTTATGCCACTTTTTACCACGGTGGCATGGACCAAGACGACCGCGAGCGGGCGTTGATTCAGTTTAGAAATGGCAGCATAAACTACCTCATTACCACCGACTTAGCGGCTCGTGGCTTAGATATTCCCGAAATGAAACACGTGGTGCATTATCATTTGCCCATTCACGCGCACGAGTTTGTGCACCGCAACGGTCGAACAGCCCGAATGCACGCTTCTGGCACTTCCTATTTGTTGCTTCATCAAAACGAACCAATGCCCGAATACGTGGACAAATCGCTCAAAACAATGACGTTGCCTACCAACAATCCCTTGCCCAACCCGCCCGAATTTGTTACGATTTATGTGAGTGGGGGCAAAAAAAACAAAATCAATAAAATAGATATTGTTGGTTTTTTTTCGCAAAAAGGCGCACTCGAAAAAGGTGATTTAGGTCTCATTGAAGTAAAAGATTTTACTTCTTTTGCCGCCGTAAAACGAACCAAATACAAGGAGTTCTTGAAAAGAATAAAAGACGAAAAAATTGGCATCCTTCACGATGCAGTTTACAGTTTTAGAAAAAAAAAGGAGGAGAGTGAGCAAAAAGAAGTAATTTAGTTTTTCTACAAATCAAA
>REAB01000075.1 GCA_004293645.1 Cytophagia bacterium
AGTCTTTTGATTTGTAGAAAAACTAAATTACTTCTTTTTGCTCACTCTCCTCCTTTTTTTTTCTAAAACTGTAAACTGCATCGTGAAGGATGCCTAATACTGAAAACGGAAAGAGTATTTGGTCAGAGTCAATCAAGACCAAGAAAGTTGTATATTTAGAAGATTGGGGTACAAAATTATTGATTGCTCACTATGGAGGGTTCAACTTTTTTGACTTGAAAACAGGCGAAAAAATCTGGAAAAAAGATGCGCGTGGCGATGGTTTGAAGCGTGTTATTCCAATTGACCAAGACTTCTTGTACGTAGCTGAAAACGAGATGATGTTGATTAACAAAAACGGTGAAAAACTTTGGAAGAGCTTTATCGAAATTGCGGATGAGAAAGAAGACCCTATTTATTATTTAGGAAAAGTTGGCGAAAAAGTAATGTATTTGACAGGAACTTACGGAAATATGGTGGATTACAAAAGTGGTCGTAAATTATGGAAACGTAATATCAAGTTCAACGAAAAACGCCCCGTATTGCCTACATTCGACGAAGCGTCTCAGTCATATTTGGTGTATAACGATGAGAAATTGTACAAATTCAACCCTACTATTGACGATAAACCAGAGCCATTTGCAGAGGTAAACATCAAAAGAGAGAAAGAGTTGAATGGTATCGAATTATTCCCTTGGGGCGTTGTGTTGTCTGGTCCAGTAGAAGTGATGGGCGTGGGAATGGACGGAAAAGAGATATATCACAAAACTTATACACAGCCTGGTGAGGGCAATCGGATGCTTGTAAAAGGTTTGGCAGGTGCTGGAAGTATTGCTTTGGGTATAAATGCCGCAAAAAACTACGCAGAGGGTGGTGAAATTACGATGAGCTATCGTGATGAAAATGGTAATGCCAGAGAATCTACAATTAGAAAAGAAAACGCAAGCAAAACTGCTGCGGGCGATGCCTCGGTGGTTGGATCGGATATTTTGGGGCAATTGACTTCAAGATATGGAAAGCGTTTTAATGCCATGAAACAAAACAGAGATTTTTCATATATCTACGCAAAAGACGAAGTGGCTGGTAAAGTATTGGTCAAAGTAAGAAAAGCCGACGGCGTAGAAGTAGATAAATTGATTTTCAAAAACGATAGACCCGTTTATGAAATTGACTCCGCTACGCAAAACATTTTCTACATCTACGATAATAAATTAATGATATTTGATGCCAAAAAGTAAATAATTGAATTAACAAGTCGTAAGTCTGCAATTCATAGGTTACAAGTAAGATAACGCACTTATTTACGACCTACGAATTGCAGATTTACCGTTTTTACAGTCTGTATGAAAAACCTAATCACTACTGCCCTTTTTATCTTTTTCTTTGTGAGTGTGTACGCACAAAATAAAATAAAATTCACCAAGAAAAACTTTACCGTTTCAAGCATTTTTCCTTCTGAATTTTCTTGTTTGGACGATGTATTGACACAATCAGCATACTTTCAAATTGCCGACAAAGTGCCAGTGTCTGCCCCCAATTTAAAGCGTGACTTCTTCAAATTTGACGGCTACATTAAAGATGCTGAAAACGGGAATTTGAAAATATATGTAACCATTCCACCTGCCGAATATTTGAAAAGTAAAGTGGACACGATTTACGATAAAAAGACGCTAAAAATCTACTTTGTGCCATCATTCGTTTTCAGTGTAAATATCAAAATAGAGGTCAAATGTAACTCTCAGCGCATTTATCTTAGGGAGTTTAAGACCCAAGAAAAAATAGCAAAAGAGCCATATTTGACCATAGACGAATTGAAAAAAGGACTTAGTAACATTGAGCTAAGAAATGAATATGGAGCTGAAATTGAAAAATCCATTTATATTTCACTCTATAAAATTCAAGAAGAACTCAATCGAAAATTAGGTTATTTGACCAATAAGAGCACAGAAACTTTCGTTTTCTTGACCAATAAAGAGCACCCAGAATACGCTCAAATGCTTGAATTTGAGCATGAAATCACTGCTCAAATGTCAAAATTTAATCTCGAAAAAGGCTTAGATGCCGCGCCTCTCGTGTCTCATTTGGCGTATTTAGAAGAACTTTTGACCAAATATCCAGAGTCATCAGATAATACCAAAATCCGTTTCATTGTAACCAATAATTTAGCACAAGTTTATTTTTTATTAGAAAATAAAGATAAATCCCTGTTTTTCAGCGAGTTATTGATTAAAAATGATATGCGAAAAATCTGGGGACGTGAACTGATTGATCGTACAAATAATGCTCGTTTTGTGAATCAAAAGGTACGTCATCATTTGCCAAGATTCACGGAATTGCAGAAATTAGGCTTCCAAATGCAACAAGAAGCCATCCAAGAAAAAGAAGACACGAGATTGGCATTTTTTGAGAAAATAGAACGCGATATTACGGATTGGGAACAAGAAAAAGCGAACCGTTTGCAGTATATCGAAACGGCTAAAACGAACCGAATTTCGATGTTGGATTCTACTGAAAGACAAAATAATCCAGCGCTTTTGAAGAAAATAATTGATGGTTTTGGAAGTGGCCCAATTTTGAAAGGTGTAGAAAAAGTGCATATACTTTCCAAACTTACTTTTGAAGAAACTAACATACCCGTTTATGATGAAAAATGGGGTCTTGCCTTCACGAATTATTTATTGAAAAAGAAAAATCCAGACCTTTTTTATGTAGTGGTCAATCAGGCCGAATCATGGCAACACGATGATCGGGTGAAAGCTGAAAAGTGGAAAAAGGTGTCAGGTTCTGATTATTTGAACCTTTTGCCCCATTTAGACCCCTTGTATTTGCTTTCATCATTCCGTTTGGATTTATGGAATAATTATGAGCTTTTGGCAGATGCTACCATTGATGGGCGTTTGTGCTATCATTTAAGTTATGTAGAAAAAATGGTCAATTCGAGCAACAGAACTATCCCCAAAACAGAGCATCATTTATACATCGACAAAGAAAACAATAGAGTGATTTCTTCTGAAAAAACAGAATTTGAAGATGGCAAAAAGCTATCGTTTGAACGAAAAATTTATCAAGACTACCGAGAACTTATTCGTTTAAATAGTGGGGCAGTTCCGCACAAAATTTTATATCAAGTTGAAGATTTTTATGGAGAGAGTTTTTACCAAGAGGAAATCGAAAAAATAGAAATTAATTCAGGTTTTGCGAATCGAATTTTTATCAAAGAAGTTTATTCGGGTGGGTTTAAGTGATATGGCTTTACACATCATTTGAGTCGAGGTAAAATGCCCTGTGAAATATTGCTCTCTTGCCTCTTTAACCAATTGATAATCAGGTAATTTAAAAATTAATTTACTCAAAATTTTTAAAAACAACTTACTGATTATTAGCTACTTATGAATCAATTGGGACAAATGGCAATTACACCCGAAAACAAAGCAATTTTGAACTATTCTGTGTATTTGTTTTAGATGCCAAATATTGGCCAAGAAAAAGCCAAAAAGCACTCCAATTGCTTGCCAAACCTACCGACGGCGTGCTGCTGGCGCGGGAAATTGTCGTTTTTTTGACGCAATAAAGTTACCTTTGCCCATCACCCACATTTTGTAGTTACCCATGGTTTTTCTTCAATTTCAGGTCAGCGAAATCGCCGAATTGCTCAAATACGGTATTTCTGGTCTGAGTACCATTGCTTTTTTGTTGTCGTTTTTTTTGCTCAACCGCGAAAGTGGCCGCCCCAAGCCGCGCCCCGAAATGCTGCGCAACATTCGGCTTTTTATGTGGGTAACATTGATATTGGGCGTGCTGTCGGGGGTAGCGGCCATTTTAAACCCAAGCGGGGTAGAGGCCAATCCCCCGCGCAAAGCAAGCCCACCCAAAAAATCGGCATTGGGCAATTTATTGACCACCAAGCCTACATTACAAATTGAAGTATTTTACCAAATTGGGGCTAAAACGCTGGCCGAACAAGTAGCCGAAGAGTTAGAAAACTACAAAGAATATAAAGTTAAAATGACACAACTGACTGCCCAGCGTCAAAAAGAATGGAACATTCGCCGCACCCAAATTAGGCACGAAATAACCGAAAAGCCTGCCGCTGTGCAGTTACAAAATCGGTTGGCAAAAATAATGCCCCAAGATGTTTCGTTTTATCTCAAACAAATCAGCTCGTCGTCGCCCAACTACCTGAGCGTATTTGTGTGCGATTAGCCAAGTAAAAAAAAGTGCCATCCCCCTTTCTATTACAAACAAGATTATACCAAACCAATGAAAAAAACCTTTCTGACCCTCTCTTTGGTAGCCTGCGCCGCTGCCGCGTTTGCCCAAAACAAGTACCCAGGTACGCCACCCGAGGTTTCGCCAATGCCAATGAAGCCCGAAATGACTGAAATTTGGAATCCAGAAGTGGCCACTGTAACGCCTGGCAAAACCCCCGCCGACGCACCCTCCGATGCCATTGTATTGTTTGATGGCAAAAACCTTGACCAGTGGGTATCGGCCAAAAAACCAGGCGGACCAGCACCGTGGAAAATTGTGAACAACGACCACATGGAAGTAGTGCCAGGCAGTGGTGACATCAAAACGGTCATGAAATTTGGTGATTGCCAGCTCCACATTGAGTTTAGCGCCCCCGACGTGGTAGAAAGCGCAGGGCAAGGACGCGGCAACAGCGGCGTGTTTTTTCAAGACCGCTACGAATTACAGATTTTGGACTCTTACCAAAACCGTACCTACCGCAACGGCCAAGCGGCGTCTATTTACAAAGACCACGCGCCCTTGGTAAACGCCATGAAGGGGCCACTCGAATGGAATACGTACGACGTAATTTATACTGCGCCCCGCTTCAAAGCCAACGGGTTGATAGACTCACCTGCCCGCATTACGGTGTTGCACAACGGCGTGTTGGTACAAAACAACACCACCATCAACGGCTTGACGCTCTATATTGGCCTGCACCACTACCCCGATGCCCACGGCGACGACGTGATTCACCTCCAAGACCACGGCAACAAAACGCAGTTTAGAAACATCTGGTTGCGCAAATTGTAAAATTCCCGTTTTGTAAAAAGCAAAAATTCCCAAAGGCTGTTAGCACCTTTGGGAATTTTTGCTTTTAATGAAATCCACTAAAAGTGCGTTCGATTCATGAGCGTGGCCACGCCACGGGTCGTCATTTTTAGGGTTTGCGCGTCCATTACTTCTCCCAAAATTTCGGCGGTATGTCGTTCATTATTAACGGATTGAATCTTAAAAACTGCCTTGTAGTCCACATCTACGTACATGGGGCGCAAAAACTCGAACGTTTGCCCCATGTAAATAGAACCGTGTCCAGGAAACTGAGTGCCAATTATTTTAGTAAATACACTCGCGCCCAACATTCCGTGAATAATGGGGCGTTTGAAAATGGTGGTAGCGGCGTATTCGGGGTCTAAGTGCAGCGGGTTGTCGTCGCCCGTGAGTTGGGCAAAGACCACCACATCTGCTTGACTAAATTTAAAAGTGTATTCGTAGGTATCTCCGACGGCGTAGCTCATGTTATTTTGGTAGAAAAATGGTTAGAAAGCTGCCAAATTAGTCAAAAAAACATTTTTTACCCAACTAAATTTGGTAAGTAAGCATCAATGCGCTACTTTTCACGAATATTTTAAAAAATCACAAAATCAAACCTCAAACTTTTATCTAATCAACTTCAATTGATATGAGCAATTCTATTTGGCGTAAAAAACCGCTCGCGGCCTACGAAGCCGACGTAAAAAACAACCAGTTAAAACGAGTTTTGGGCCGATGGGCGCTCACCTCGCTGGGCATTGGTGCCGTTATTGGCGGGGGTATTTTCACCCTTACTGGCATTGCCGCCCACGACTGGGCCGGCCCTGCGTTGGCGTTGGCCTTTGTGATGGCAGGCGTAGCCTGTACGTTTGCGGCGCTTTGCTACGCCGAGTTTGCCTCCATTCTACCCGTCGAAGGCTCGGCTTATGCTTACTCTTACGGCACGGTAGGCGAGTTTTTTGCTTGGTTTATTGGCTGGAATCTTATCTTGGAATACATGATGGGTGCCACCACGGTGGCCGTAGCTTGGTCGGGTTATTTTGAAAAACTACTCAAATTGTTTGGGTTGCATCTTCCTATTTATTTGGCCAACGACCCCGTTACTGCCGCCGAAAAAGCGGCCAAAATGCGCGAAGCAGGCGAAATTGTTCCCGACTTTGCTTTTGCGGTCAATTTACCCGCTTTTTTGATTGTTTGGTGCGTTACGTACGTACTCATAAAAGGCATCAAAGAAGCCGCCAGCACCAACAACATCATCGTAATTATGAAGGTAGCAGCGGTACTGTTTGTTATTATCGTGGGTTCATTCTACGTGGACACCGCCAACTGGACTCCTTTTATTCCTGAAGCGGTAATTGACGAAACGGGGCAACAGCATTTTGGTTTCAGCGGAATTGTAACAGCGGCTTCGATTATTTTCTTTGCTTACATTGGTTTCGATGCCGTTTCTACGCAAGCGGGCGAGGCCATCAATCCTACCAAAGATATTCCATTTGCCATCATTGCTTCGCTGCTTATTTGTACCGTTTTGTATATTTTGGTGTCATTGGTATTGACGGGTATGGTTAAATTTGACACACTCGATTTGAAAGCTCCCGTTGCCTCGGCTTTTGAGGGTGCAGGTTTGCCCATTGCCATGTATATTGTTACGATTGCTGCCGTGGCGGGTCTTACTTCGGTGATGTTGGTGATGATGCTATCGCAAACGCGCATCTTCTTGGGCATGGCCAAAGATGGCTTGATGCCGCCTTTCTTCAAAGCCATTCATCCTACTTTCCGCACACCCTGGAAAAGCACTATTTTGGTTGGTGGTATTGTATCGGTAGTGGCCGCTTTGACCCCCATTGATAAGATTTCGGAGATGTGTAGTTCGGGTACGCTCTTGGCTTTTGCCATGATTTGCGGTGCCGTGTGGCTTTTGCGCGTGCGTGAACCACAATTGGACAGACCTTTTAAAGCACCATTTTTGCCTGTAGTAGCTACTTGCGGCATTTTGTGCAACCTTTATTTGATGTGGAGTTTAAGAACAGACACTAAAATTGCGTTTTTGGTGTGGGGAAGCATTGGCATACTTGTGTATTTTGTGTACAGCCGCCACCATAGCAATTTGAATAAAAATTCATAAGTAAGGCTACTAAAATTTGCCGATTTTCACTTTGTTGGACGAAGTGAAAATCGGTATTTGTTTTATGGCGCGAGTCTCTGGCTCGTGTCGCTTATTAAAAGGCTTCCTGCCGCTATCAAAACTGCGACTGGAAGTCGCAAAATAATCAGCACGAGCGAAGACGCTCGCGCTATCGGAGATGGCGCGAGTCTCTGGCTCGTGCCGCTTATTAAAAGGCTTCAAGCCGCTATCAAAACTGCGACTGGAAGTCGCAAAATAATCAGCACGAGCGAAGACGCTCGCGCTATCGGATATTTGTTTTAAATGGCTTTACTCAAAAATAGACATTCTTCAACCAAACTTTTTAACCGATGCCCTCTGAAAAGTAACTAAAAAATGGCCAACGGTATTAAAAAAAATGATAGATTTTTAGCAGTAGCGGCTACTTCTCCAACGGCGTAAAATCTTTGAAAGTACCGACGAGGGCTTTGTCGGTGGCCGATTTTTTGTTTTCCCAACCTGCGTCCAAATCGAGCGTAACGGGGCCTTTAAGGTTGAGGGCAGTCCGAAATTCGTCGCGTTTGCGCAGAAATTCAGTTTTTTGGCGACGCGGCGCTTTGAGGGCGTACTCCCGCGCAAACACGTCGCCACGGCCCTGTACTTCGGTTTTTTTCTCCAACACGTAGTTGTACCTATCCAACAAATCTTTGAGCGGTTTGCCAATTACCTCGGTGGCTTCGAGCGTGCCAATGGTAAGAATAGTAGTGCCACCCACCGCCGAAACAACGGAGCGGACATCGGTGGTTTTGATAACGGCGGGCGATATGCCCGTAACAGCCCCCAAGCTGGCGTTGAGCATGGAGCGGTTTTTCTTGCCTTTTTTAGCTTTTAAATACGATTTTTTGAGTTCTTGCTCTTTTTCGCTGAGTTGCGTTATTAAATTCCAGGCTTCTACCAAAATGCCCCGGTACAAATCATAAAATTGTTTGTCTATTTCGGCCTCGTTTACGGCGTTTTGTACCGTAAAACTCACCCGCCGTTCGTCGCGGTTGCGGGCTTTGTCTATTACATAAAAAGTCAGATTAGTAACGAGCGAATCGAGCGGGTCTTTCACAAAATCGTAGCCAGGTGTCCAAATAAATTCATACTGGTTGGGCGTATTTTTTATCAACAAGTTGCTGGGCAGTTTTTGGTTATCCGACAAAAAACCGAACTCCACGATGTCATCGTCGCCGTTGGGGTCGGAGAGGTAAAACTTTAAATCAACTACCGCGTTTTCTTTGCACTTAAAATGGTCGTTGTTTGGAATCTGTGCAATGCTGGGCGGCAAGTCCATTTGGGTAGCTTCTACCTTCAATCTGCCCTTAGCGCGGGCCTTGGCGGGTTGGTCTTCTATCAAAAAATCAACATATAATGGATTGATTTTGAGGGAATTAAACTGCGTTTGCGAAGGTTGCCACGTAAACTCTCCTGCCGAGGTGAGCCGCGCTCCTTCGGGCAAAGATTCAGTTACGGGAATAACCACAACGGGGTCGCCGTCGTCGTCGCGGAGCGAATTTGCTTCTATTTTGTAGGTATTTTTGTTGCGAAACTGCACGTAAAAAGGCTTCAAATCTTCGACGCGCGGCGGCCTGTTTACGTGTTGCACCAAAAATTCTACCAAACGAGTAGCGGTTTGGCCAGTAGTGGTGCGGGCTTCAAATATCACTTGAACGGTGCGCTGGTTGTTGGTACGGGTGGCCAAATCGAACGAAGGTGTCCACTCAAACAACCCCGTCGAGTCTACGTACATTCCCTCTTGCTGGCCCTGATTTATCGAAAAAAACACTGTTTCAGAACTCGCGCCTGTGGCTTTGAAACGAAACATTACTGGGTTTCCTTCCAATATTTTATTCCAATTGGGCGCGTCGGGGAGCAAAATTTGGAAATTTGTTTTGGTATCTTGCGCCAAAACGTCGTTGCCAAACCAACCGAGGGTAAATAAACAAAGTAGGATTGAAAATTTCATGGGTCAAATCAATGCGCTGGTCGAATAAGTAAACGCAAAAATAAGTCATAGATTTCGTGCCTTGCGCCCAATTGCGTTATTTTTTGATAGACTCCTTGAAAATCAACACTATACGAAGAGATTGTTGTACTTTTTGAATACACTGTTTTTTATGCAAACCAATTTTTCCGCACTTGCGGCTATTTTTTCTGAATTAGGCGGCGAATTTATTGCGCCAGTTGATGAGTTGGCAGTCAAAGTAAGCCAAATTAAAGCCTTTATTTTTGACTGGGACGGCGTGTTTAATGACGGCACCAAAGACGACAACGGCAGCAGTAATTTTAGCGAAATAGATTCGATGGGGACCAATTTGCTGCGTTTTGGTTGGTGGCTGTCGAGCGGCGAAGAATTGCCGTTGATGGCCGTCATCTCGGGCGAGCGCAACGTGCGGTCGTTTCAATTGGTGCAGCGGGAGCATTATCACGTGGCTTATTTTAGGGCAAAACACAAAATCGAAGCTTTGCATCACCTTTTAGAACGCCATTGTTTGCAACCCAGCGAAGTAGCCTTTTTTTTCGACGACGCGCTCGATTTGTCGCTGGCCGAGCAGTGTGGCGTTAGAATAATGGTGCGGCACCGGGGCAACCCGTTGTTTAAAAAATACGTCATCGAAAACGGCTTGGTTGATTATATTACGGGTTGCGAGGGACACCAATTTGCGGTGCGCGAAGGCTGTGAACTGCTGCTGGGGTTGCGCCAAGTTCACGACCAAGCCATTGTCGAACGCCAGCGATTTTACCCACATTATGAACGTTATTTGGCACAAAGACAAGCCGTAGCGAGTCAATACTTTACTGTTGAAGCGGGGGCTTTTGTAGAGAAACTTTTTGAACAACTCTAACCACATCTTTCCCACTTTTAGAAGCAATATTTGCGCCGTCTGTCCGTTTTGGGTGGAGTATTTGAAATAAATAGGCCAATTTTGCGACTCATATTGACCAACGCCATGAACTTTTCCGTTTTTTTTCGTGCTTGTGCATTTTTTTTGCTGGGGCTTTTGCTTGTGCAATGCAGTTTTTTTGACAAAGAAAAAAAGCAAATTCCCGATGCGCCCGTGCATACCCTGGTTTTTATTGATAAAACCCAGAGCGTAAACGTCAATCGGGCCTTTGTGAATGACAAATACAAGCAAGTACTGAGCGATTTGGTGGAGCAGAATATCCACCAAAAAGGCGATAAGTTGGAGGTGTATTTTATTCACGAAAATACCCAAAAAGCGCGGGCCATGTCTTTGACTTGCCGCACCGAAGTAGAAAACACCGACAACATGAGCGCTACCGACCGCGGGTCGGCCCAAACGGCTTCTGATATGCTTTTGCAACGTGAGCGCATGGTTTTTTTGCGGCAAGCAGTGGCCAAATTGGGCGTACAAAACGTGGGTAATTCGCAACAATACACCGACATCTGGGCCAGTTTGCCCGTTATTGCCAAAGCCGCCGAAACAGGCTCGGAAGTGAAGGTGTATTATTTGAGCGACATGATTGAAAGCATGAAAGGCGCAGCGCGGCGGGATTTTCATAACAATGCCCCCAAAAGCAACGCCGATGCCGAAAATTGGGCCAAAACCGATGCCAAAGGCCCGCTCAAAAGCTACGCCCTCGGCGGGGCCGACGTTAAAATTGTGCTACCGTTTGAGCCCACGAGTTCTACCAAAGAAAACAACCCCACCGTTACTACTTATTGGACTACTTTGCTGCAAGAATTGGGTGCCGTGGGCGTGGAGGAACTTTGAAATTTAGCTACCAAAAATAGCCCCCAACGGCAGTTCAATGCTGTTAGCGGGGCTTTGAGGCTCTTGGCGGGTGTCAAATAAGTCTGTGTCATTTCATCACCCAATCCATGCCTCCACGTCTTCTTTCTTTGGCATGGGCGCGTCAATTTTTAGCTTTTTGCGCATACCGCCCAAGTCATTGAAAATCTTGTTGGGGTTGGCTGCTTTGAGTTGCTCAATGGTCAAAATATTCATTTTTTGCAACGCTGGTACGTATTCGGCAGGTACACCCACGGCCACAAAATCGGCTTCGGTAGCCATTTCTGTTTTCTTTTCGGGGCGCATCTGCGGAAAAAACAGCACCTCCTGAATACTCGTTTGGTCGGTGAGCATCATCGTGAGGCGGTCTATTCCAATGCCAATACCCGACGTGGTGGGCATTCCGTATTCGAGGGCGCGGATAAAATCTTCGTCCATGGCCATGGCCTCGTCGTCGCCGCGTTCGGCCAAGCGTAGTTGTTCTTCAAAACGCTCGCGTTGGTCAATGGGGTCGTTGAGCTCCGAATAGGCGTTGGCCACTTCTTTGCCGTTGATAAACAGCTCAAAACGCTCTACCAAACCCGCTTTGCTGCGGTGTTTTTTGGTAAGCGGCGACATCTCGACGGGGTAATCGGTAATAAAGGTGGGCTGAATAAGATTAGCTTCCACTTTTGCGCCAAACATTTCGTCAATCAATTTGGCAACGCCCATTGTTTTGTCCACCTCAATGCCCCATTCTTGGCACAAAACCAGCAATTCGGCTTCCGATTTGCCCGCTACGTTTACGCCCGTATATTTTTCGATGGCCTCAAAAATGCTCAATCGGATGTATGGCCCCGCAAATTCAATTTCGTTGCCCCAAGAGTGTACTTTGGTTTGATCATTAACCGCCACCGCCACTTTTTCCAGCAGTTCTTCGGTGGTGGTCATCATCCATTCGTAGTCTTTGTAAGCCACATAAAACTCCAACGCCGTAAATTCGGGGTTGTGGGTGCGGTCCATGCCTTCATTTCTAAACATTTTGCCAAACTCATATACGCCATCAAAACCGCCCACAATGAGCCGTTTGAGGTAAAGTTCGTTGGCAATGCGCATAAACAGCGGCATATCGAGCGAGTTGTGGTGCGTCTTGAAAGGCCGCGCCGCTGCACCGCCGTGAATGGGCTGCAAAATGGGCGTTTCTACTTCAAGCCAACCTTTGTCATCAAAAATACGACGCATGGTGCTCATCACTTTGGCACGTTTTACAAAAATATCTTTGACCTGCGGATTCACAATCAAGTCCACGTAGCGTTGGCGAAAGCGTTGTTCGGGGTCAGAAAAAGCATCGTAAACTTTGCCATCTACTTCTTTTACCACGGGCAATGGCCGCAGCGATTTGTTCAAAATCTTGAACTCCTGCACGTGTACCGAAATCTCGCCCGTTTGGGTGGTAAACACAAAGCCTTTCACGCCAATGATGTCGCCAATATCGAGCAGTTTCTTAAAAACGGTGTTGTAAAGCGTCTTATCTTCGTCGGGGCAGAGGTCGTCGCGGCGAAAATAAAGCTGAATGCGCCCCGTGCTGTCTTGTAGCTCCACAAAAGACGCGCTGCCCATGATGCGGAAACTCATCAAACGGCCCGCAAGTGAAATATTTTCGTAGCGGTCAGTCGTACTGTCTATCTTATTGTTTTCGTAGTTTTTGCTGATGTCGGCGGCAGTGGCGTTTACCTCAAACGCTTCGGCTGGGTACGGGTCAATGCCCAAATTTATCAAATCTTGCCGTTTTTGGCGGCGCAGGAGTTCTTGTTCGCTCAACATTGTATGTATTTCTGATTAGTAATTTTCTTGGTTTTTAGGCTAAATGTTCTCTTACTTTTTTACTAATAAATGCTTTCACGCTGTCCCAAGTTTGTTTTTTGAGGCTAATTGGGTCTTCGCCTTCATCGGCATCGGCAAAATAAGTTATAGACTGAGGCACCGTGATGAGTAAATTTTGAGTTGCATATTTTTCTTTGTGAAACTTGACAAAGTTATCAACAGAGAAGTGTTTTAAAAGCTCCGCTACGTCCCAAAAATCTTTTTTCTTGCCTCTGCCCAGCGTGGCTTGCACTTTCATGGCAATTATATCTTCGAGAGAAAACATTCTAATACCTTCAATGTGCTGTTCGTTTCTGATGAGTGGATGCGGATGCCGCACGATGTCAATTTTAACGTCATCAATGTAGCAAAATACGCCAAACCTGGTGGGCTTATCTTCTACCGCAAATCTATTGCTGAACTCACGTTTGAGCGCGTCTATAATATCCTCATTTTCAAATAATTTATTTGAAAACAAATCTAAATCAACCGACATTCGATGGCCGTATAGAAGCGACAGAGCCGTTCCACCCACCAGTGCAAAATCCTGCAATTCAGGCATTTCCATCAATTTTTTTAGTATGGAAAAAGCGTGGGGTTCAACTGTCTTAATATGTAGCATCTAAATTCGCTTAATGGTTTGTTGACTACTGCACTGGCAAGATACATCCTTGTTTCGGGTAAAAACTTGGCGTTGAGCAGGGCTTGGGTTACTTTTTCGTCGCCGTAGTAGCGGCGACAATTGCGGATGTCGTCCACGTCGCCGCGTTCAAAAACGCGCTCAATCACAAAGTTGGCCTTGGCATCGTAGTCTATATTTTCAAACACCACGTCCCAAAAAATTCTTTTGTTGAATATCGGCTTTGGTTTGGCTTGATTTGACATAGATTTTAAATGTTTTTTGCAAAATTAAGGAAAAGAATCAACAACAAAATTGAAAAAATGAAGCCTAATGCTTTGATATGTCAATTGCTGGGGCATATATTTATGGCAAACAATGCTCCATTGCACAAATCAACCCAAAACCATCGCTTGGCTAATGAATCCTGAACAATTCCAAACTTTTAATTTAACCATTGCCAACCACATAGCGCACGTGGCTATCAACCGCCCCGACCGTGCCAATGCCCTCAACCAAACGGCTTGGCACGAAATGAAAGCCATTTTTGAAGCATTAGACGACAACGACGACGTGCGAGCGGTGGTGCTGAGTGGCGAAGGCAAACATTTTTGCGCAGGTATAGACTTAGAACTCCTCATGGATATTTCGCAGTTTGCCCACCAATGCGAAGGCCGCAAACGCGAAAAGCTCCGCAAGCGCGTATTTGAACTCCAAGCCCCCATCAATGCCATTGAGCAGTGCAGCAAGCCCGTTATTGCGGCCATTCATGGCGGTTGCATTGGCGGTGCCGTTGATATAATAAGTGCCTGCGATATGCGCTACTGCACCGACGATGCCTACTTTTGTATCCGCGAAATAGACATGGGCATGGTAGCCGACCTCGGTACGCTCCAACGCTTACCCAAACTCATTGCACCAGGCATTGTGCGCGAATTGGCCTACACAGGCCGCAACGTATTGGGCCCAGAAGCCGAGCGCATCGGACTGGCCAACCGCAGCTACCCCGACCAAGCTACCCTGCTGGCTGAGGTACAAAAAGTAGCCGAAATGATTGCCCAAAAATCGCCGCTTTCTATTCGTGGCACAAAAGCTATTTTAAATCATACCCGCGACCATTCAGTCGCCGATGGCCTCGACTACATCGCCACTTGGAACGCCGCCATGCTCGTCTCCGACGATTTGATGGAGGCTTTTCAAGCTAAAATGCAAAAACGAGCGGGCGTGTATCAGTAAACGAACGGGTAGTTAGAGCCTTGCGCCTCGTAAAAACTCTTCGATTCCCATCTTTTTTTTGCCTTCCATTTGCAGCTCCAGTACGCTTACCCAGGCGTCGGCGGTTTTGAAATAAAGGTATTTTTTGTGGTCGGTGGCGTATGCACCCATTGGCACAAGCAACTCGTCGAACTGCGTAATTACGGCTACTTCGTAAATTTTGAGCATTTTGTTGTCTAAAATTGTCCACGCAGCGGGGTAAGGCGAGAGGCCACGCACTAAGTTTTGAACCGATGCAGCCGTGCCATTCCAGTCAATTTCGCCCGTTTCTTTAAATATTTTGGGGGCTAATTTGGGCACCGCCACCGCTGTTTGTGGTATTTGTGGATAGTTGCCTGCTTCAATGGCTTGCGCCGTTTTTAGTACCAAACGCGCCCCTCTTTGCATGAGCCGCTCGTAAAGTGTTCCCACGTTGTCGGTGGAGAAAATGGGTTCTTTTTCTTGAAAAATAACATTACCCGTGTCAATTTGTTGTTCAATAAAAAACGTAGTTACGCCTGTTTCAGTCTCGCCGTTGATAATGGCCCAGTTGATGGGCGCGGCCCCACGGTAGTCGGGTAGGAGCGAGGCGTGCAAATTAAAAGTGCCTTTGGGAGGCATATTCCACACTACTTCGGGAAGCATTCTAAACGCCACCACTACCTGCAAATCAGCTTTATAAGCACGGAGTTCGGCCAAAAAATCTACATTTTTTAGCTTTTCGGGCTGCAATACTGGAATGTTCTGCGCCAGCGCGTACGTTTTGACGGGCGATGCCGCCATGCTTTGGCCGCGTCCAGCGGGCTTGTCGGGTGCAGTTACTACGGCCACTACGTTGCAGTTTGCTTCAACGAGTTCTTGAAGGCTTCCGACTGCAAATTCGGGCGTACCCATAAAAATAATACGAAGATTGGGCATATTGTTGGCAATAAATTATATTATAAAATTATTTTTTTGTACTAAACCAATTAAGCTATTGCTTTTCGTTACAAATATTATTATTTTTGTGTTCTAAATTTCGTCAAATAACAGATGAACCAATTTAAGACGAACAGTTCGACACAGCGTAAAGAGTGATAATTTCTACGGGGGGCGAAAGCCTCTTTTTTCGTAGAACGGTCATTGCGCCGTTCTTTTTTTTTGAGCGAATTTAGTTGAAATAAAATAAACCAATAACAAATTGAAGTAATGGGTAAGATTCAGTATTATACAGAAGAAGGCTTGAACCGATTGAGAGCGGAGCTGCACGAATTAAAAACGCGGGGCCGCCAAGAAATGGCGCACGCCATTGCCGAAGCCCGCGACAAGGGCGATTTGAGCGAAAACGCCGAATATGACGCGGCTAAAGAAGCGCAGGGCTTGCATGAGGCAAAAATATCTAAATTAGATGAAGTACTTTCAAACGCTCGCTTGCTCGACGAGTCGTCTATTGATGCCTCGGTGGTATCGGTGTTGTCGAAGGTAAAAATCAAAAACAAAAAGACCAACTCAGAAATAACTTACACGCTCGTAGCCGAAGAAGAAGCCGACTTGAAACTGGGCAAAATTTCGGTAGGTTCGCCCATTGGCAAGGGGCTTTTGGGCAAAAGAGTAGGTGAGATGGCCGAAATAAAAGTACCAGCAGGTTTGTTAGAATTTGAAGTAATTGAGATTTCAAGATAATGGCTCAACACTTTTGCAAAGTACTGTGCTTCAAAGTTTTAGATAAAATAGTACAGTAATAATTACTTGCCCGTCAATAGGCAATTAGTCTCTGCAGTGCTGTTGTTTTTGATTTTCAATAAAGGGTAAAATTGATAAACATTGAGCGGCCAGTAACAATGAATTACTCGTAATTACAAATGATTACGAGCAAGTACTTAATTACCAATAATTACGAGCAAGTACTTAAAACATGAATACGAAGCAACAATTTTTAGGCTGGACAATGGCGGTTTTGGTAGGATTTGCGGCAGGTTGCGACCAAAAACTGCTCACCACCGACCAAGTAAACGGTACATTGGGCGATTGTAGCCCTGATAAACCACAAAGTTTGATAGAACGCAACAACGCTGAAACGGGTTTTTTCAACCCCAAAGACAGCCTTTTGTACAGTACTTTGGTGGTGGGCGCGTTTTTTCAAGGTGGTAATACAAACCCGTGCAGTTTAATCGAAAAAATTGTGGGTTACAAAAATCCCATTTCGCGCAAATTCAAAATAGTTTGGGAAGGCCCCAAAGGCGTAACCACCGACCAGCAGATTCCGCGCGCGCTCATTCGTTTTACCGACCAAGCCTATCAAGATGATATTGACCGTAATTTGCCCGAAGGAAAAGGCCAGTTTCCGTTTGAAATAAAAGTAAAAGAAGACTCGACCTATGTGCTGCTGCCTACCAACCGAGTTTACAAGATTGCACTCCGAAAAGGCTACTCAAACGAAATAAACGAAGTAAAATGCGCCGAAGTAAGCCTCTCTACCACACCCCGTTTTGACAAAAAAAACGTAATTTTAAGCAATGATAGCACCAGAAGCTGGTCCAATCGAATTTTTTGGAAACCCGCCGAAATAGAAGCTGCGCGGCAGTTTATAGTAGTCCGCGAAAAAGAATGTGTAACCTGTCCAGAACCAATACCCACTTTAACCACCACCACCCCAAGCATTTCGGCGGGCGAAGAAGTAACTTTGGAAGTAAAAGGTTGCCAAACCAGCCGCGACCTCGGCCAAGGGCCGCTCGAATGGTGGGCGCAGGTAACAGGTGGCCAAAAGCAATTGCTGCAACGATATAGCTATTCACAAACAAATACACGCCGCTTCAAACCATTGGCCACCACTACGTATTTTGTACGTTGTCAGGGCGAATGGTATTGCAAACCTACTGCCGAAGCAAGCGTAACAATTCAAGTAAAATAAACACAAATCATGCAAGAAGTATTTATAGTAGCGGCTACGCGCACGCCGCTTGGCAGTTTTGGCGGCACTTTGGCGGGCTTGTCGGCTACGCAGTTGGGCGCGGCGGCCATCAAAGCGGCCCTATCCAATCTCAATTTTGACCCTACTTTGGTGCAATCGGTTTATATGGGCAATGTGCTTTCGGCCAATTTAGGCCAAGCTCCCGCGCGTCAAGCGGCTTTGGGCGCGGGTTTGAGCGTTTATGCTACCTGTACCACCGTCAATAAAGTGTGCGCATCGGGCATGAAAGCCGTGATGATGGCCGCGCAAGATATTATGCTTGGACTGGCCGACGTGGTGGTGGCGGGTGGCATGGAAAGTATGTCAAACGCGCCCTTTTATTTAGAAAAAGCCCGTTTTGGTGGCTATGGCTACGGCAACGGCACGTTGATTGATGGCTTGGCCAAAGATGGTCTGACCGACGCTTACGACCACCGCGCAATGGGCAATTGCGGCGACAGTACCGCCACGCACTACGGCATAACCCGCCAAGAACAAGATGCTTTTGCCATTGCTTCGTATCAGCGCAGCGCGGCAGCTTGGGAAGCGGGGTATTTGCCGCACGAAGTAACAGCCGTAGCAGTTCCCACAAAAAAAGGCGAGCCAGTTTTGGTGTCGCAAGATGAGGAATACAAAAACGTAAAATTCGATAAAATACCCAATTTGCGCCCCGCTTTTAGCAAAGAAGGCACCGTAACCGCCGCCAACGCCAGTACGCTCAACGATGGTGCGGCGGCGTTGGTACTGATGAGCGGCCAAAAAGTAAAAGAATTGGGCGTGAAGCCATTGGCCCGCATCGTAGCATTTGCCGATGCCGAACACGAGCCAAATTGGTTCACAACAGCTCCCACCGTGGCTGCTCCGCTTGCGCTTAAACGCGCTGGTTTGAGCATGGGCCAAATGGATTTTGTGGAAGTAAACGAGGCTTTTGCGGTTGTGCCAATGGTTTTTATGCGCGACTTGGACGTGCCGCACGAGCGCGTAAACGTTTTTGGCGGAGCTGTTTCGTTGGGCCACCCGTTGGGTTGCTCAGGTGCGCGAATCTTGGTTACGTTACAAAACATTTTAACCCAAAAAGGCGGGAAATATGGTTTGGCGGCCATTTGCAACGGCGGTGGCGGCGCATCGGCTTTGATTATGGAGAAAGTATAACTGTTCAAAATGCCGCAATCTGATTCAGTTTACCGTTATTTTTTGATTTACAAACCTTTCGGTACGTTGTCGCAGTTTTCGCGCGAGGGCAACCGCCCTACTTTGGCCGATTTGGGGTTTACTTTTCCCAAAGATGTATATCCAGTGGGGCGGCTCGATGCCGACAGCGAGGGTTTATTGCTTTTGACCAACGATAATTTCTTGAATCACCACCTGCTCAATCCGCGCTTTCGACACCAACGCACGTATTATGTGCAAGTAGATGGCCAGGTAAACAGCGATGCTTGCCAAGCACTGAACCGTGGGGTATTGATTCAGATTGACGGCAAACCTCACCACACGCTGCCCGCCCAAGCCCAGATTTTGGTTGAATTTCCTACCCTACCCGAACGAAATCCGCCCGTGCGTTTTCGCAAAAACATTCCCACATCTTGGTTGTCTGTCGCGCTGCACGAGGGCAAAAATCGACAAGTGCGCCGCATGACTGCCGCCGTGGGTTTCCCAACGCTTAGATTGGTACGCTGGGCCATTGAATCGGTTTTGCTCGACAATATGCAGCCAGCAGAAGTACGCGAAGTAGAAAAAGAATGGTTGTATCAGAAATTGAAAATTAGACCAAGTCAGCAGTTCTGAACCCAATTTTGGTTTTTTCGGCGGTTTTGTAGTCTTTTTCGTTTTGGTTTATCACATCCGATACCGTCATGGGTTTATCAATAATGGTATCATAGCCAAAGTGTTCGGAGAGCCGTTGGGCTTTGGCTACCGACAGGGCTTTAAATTCGTATTGGGCTATCAAGCGGCCTTTGCGAAGTAGTGCTTCGTCTATTTTGGAAAGCGAACTGTTGAAAGTACAAACCAACTGCACGTTGAGGCAGTCGGCCAGCAGCCCGTCCGATAAATTGAGCAAATTGGACACCCCCGAACCCCCGCCCCGATTGCGGTCGAGTAAAATATTTTCGGCATCTTCGATTATCAGCACCGAGTTGGGATTCCGAATGAGCAAATTGATAAAATCGGGATTGGTAATTTGCTCGGCCAAATTGGGCGTTAAAAACAGCACCTTTTTGGTAATTTGTCCAATCAAGTACCGAATATAAGTGGTTTTACCCGTGCCAGGCAGGCCGTGCAACAGCACCAAACCCTTGTCTTTGTTGCTACTAAGCCGTTTTTGAATGGTTTTATGAACTGCCAAAAAGTCGTTTTCGTAAAATAAATCCAAATTGATTTTGGTACGATTTATCTCAATTTCTTGCAACTCCAATGAGTTCATTTCTTGGGTTATCAAGTTGATTTCAAACTGGGTTTTGCGGCTTTTTCGTTTACACTTGGCCAAAACTTTGGTAAAAGACTCCACCCATGCTTCATTTTTGAGTTCGGTCAAAATCTGGACATTATGGTAGTTTATTTTGATAACAATTTCGTTTTTGAGTTCAAACAGGGCGTGATAGACGACGTATTTTTTGGTACTTGTGTCGTATTCGTGCGAGTAAAAATCATTCAGTATATCGTCGGCAAAGTGAATTTTGATTTGTTTAATCACCTGCTCTTTGTCCATATCTGAAATGATGTATCGGCTGGCTATTTTGCCAAACAGGTCAAGGTAATAAACGTCGGCATCTATGTAGTTGTGATTCAAGAGCGACTCGATAGGAATCGTTTTTCTGGCTTTTAAGGTTTCCATGTAGGTAGTTTTTATAATAATGCAGCCCAAAAACAGGCCAACCCGTGGGCTATTTTAAAACGTTAGGAGCAAAATCAGTAACTTATTAGTGAACAAAAAAAGTCCCCGTTGGTTTTTTAGGACTAACGGGGACTAAAAACTTGTGACGAAGGCGAGACTCGAACTCGCACACCCGAAGGCTCACGCACCTGAAACGTGCGTGTCTACCAATTTCACCACTTCGCCAGTTTTGGTGTTGCAAATATACGCCATTGGTGCAAGTGTTACAAATCAAGTAAAATATAATTTGACGCAAGCAATGACCAACACCCCCGCCAAGACATAACGCAGCGTGGGTATGTTGAATTTGAAACCACCTTGATACGCGCCCCAAAAGCCACCCACCAGTGCCGCCGAAAGCCACGATAAAAGCTGCGGACTCGGTACAAAACCAGTACGGAACAGACTACTCAAAGCCGAAATCGAATTGACAAAAATAAACAAAGCCGAAACTGCCGCCGCTTCTTTGACTTTGGCCCAGCCCAAAAGTAGGATAACTGGACTCAAAATAATGCCACCGCCAATGCCCAACATTCCAGAAAGAAAGCCAATAATAGCCCCAACGACCAAACTAAGCGGCAAATATGCGGGTTTGTTGGGAGCACTATCGTTGGGTTGAAACAACATTCGAGCAATGGCTATGAGCAATGCGACGGACAAAAGCTGTTTGTAGAGCGAGTCGGTGATGGGTTGTTGTGCGCCCCAATAGGCAAACGGAACACTGGCAACCGCAAAAGGCCAAAAAAGCTGCCATCTAAAAAAACCAGCCCGATAAAACTGCACAAAAGACAAAATAGAAACAAAAACATTGAGCACCAAAGCCGATGATTTCATGAGTGAGGGTGCCACCCCAAATAGAGCCATCATGGCCAAATAGCCGCTTGCCCCGCCGTGGCCTACGGAGGCATACAAAAAAGCCATAACCGCAATCAATAACAAAAATAAACCCTCTTGCATGGACTCATTTTTTAAATTTCACCTTCATTTTCCCCACTTTTACCTAATCCCACCCCTTTCCACCTAACCCTTCACCACCCACCTTTCACCCTTTCCCTTTCACCTTTTCCCTTTCACCCTTCACTTTTCCCCTTATTTCTGCCAACCTTGCGCTTGAACGGGAAACCTACCACCCGATTTGGTGCCAAATTCTACCTTTGTGGGGTCGTTGGTAATGTAGCCAATGAGTGTTACTTGCGATAAATTCTTGATTTTTTCATAGTCGGCTTGGCTGATGGTAAAGAGCAACTCGTAGTCTTCGCCCCCGTTGAGAGCGGCTGTAATGTGGCTAATCTTAAACTCGTCGGCGGCCAGTATAGTTGCGTCTTCGATGGGTAAGTTTTCTTCAAAAATGGCCGCGCCAACGTTAGATTGTTTGCAAATATGAAGCAATTCGGAAGCTAAACCGTCTGAAATATCAATCATGGAAGTAGGTACTACGCCCAGTTCTTGCAACTCATACACTACGTCAGTACGGGCAGCAGGTTTGAGGAGTCTGCCTACCACGTAAGCCTGTTCGTCCAATTGAGGTTGCATATCGGGGTTTGCCAAAAACTCTTGTTTTTCGCGTTCTAAGGCTTGAAGCCCCAGAAAAGCACCTCCCAAGTCGCCCGTTACGCACACAATGTCGTTGGGTTTTGCACCACTGCGGTACGCTACGGCATTTTTGGCTACGCTTCCTGTGGCTGTTACCGATATAACCAAACCAGAGCGAGAGGCCGACGTATCGCCGCCAACCAAGTCTATTTTATAATCTTCGCAAGCAGCTTTGATGCCCGCGTAGAGTTCGTCCACGGCTTCTACCGAAAACCGATTGCTCATGGCTATGCTAACCGTAATTTGGCGGGGCAGGCCGTTCATGGCCGCAATATCCGACACATTAGCGGCTACGGCCTTGTATCCCAAATGTTTGAGCGGGGTATAACTCAAATCAAAATGAACCCCTTCTACCAGCAAATCGGTAGAAATGAGCAAATATTCGTTGCCACCGTTGTCTATCACGGCGGCATCGTCGCCAATGCCTTTGATGGTTTGGGGCAATACATTGACAAATTGTTGGTTAATGCGGTCTATTAGGCCAAATTCGCCTAAAGTGGCTATTTCTGTACGGTTCATATTGTGTTTTTTGCCAACAAAAAAGCCGTTCTCTCGTCGAAAACGGCTCTCCGTATTAAATTGATAATTAAGGAGTTACGAGGGTGTATTTATTGGTAGTACCGCCCGTTTTTTGACTTGGCGTGGTGCGTGTAATGATAAACTCTGATTCACTGGACGAATTGATGGTAAATTCAACAGTGCCGTTAGTACCAGTTGGCTGAGGAGTTAAATTTTTGAGAATTAACTTATTACCAGTACCTGTTTCTTGTACTTCCCACTGCCCAGAAAATGAATTTCCATCGAACTCTTTGTAAGTAACAGACGACGGGCTGCTCAAATCTAAGCGCCAATTGGTGTAGTTTACTACATTACCAGTAGCTCCCTTGGTATAAACCAAAGTAGTACCGTGGTTGACGGTTTGTGGCACCCACGCACGCCCAATAATTTCAGATAAGGGCTTCACTTTGGGCTTACAAGCACTCTGACCAATAATCAACGCTGTTACAACAGCCAGTACCAAAAATGTACTAATCTTTTTCATATTCGATAATATTTTAGAAGAAATCGTTTCAAAGTTAAAGTAAAAACTTGTTCAATTATTTAATATTGTGCCACAATATCTGTTTTTTTTCAAAAACTTACAAATTTTACCATGAAAACCTATTCAATAGCACAATTGGCGTTGCGAAATGGCCAAGACAAGGAAGATATTTGGGTGGCTTTTCAAGGAATAATTTATGACGTAAAAAAATCGCGGCTTTGGCGCGATGGCAAGCATTATGAACACTGGGCGGGGCAAGATTTAACCCAAGAACTGGAAGATGCGCCCCACACCGACAAAGTATTTGAGCGTTTTGAAGTGGTAGGCCATTTGATTAAAAACGAAGAATGAAAAAATTGGTCCGCGTGGTTTTTGTTGGTTTGTTGTTGGTTCAATCATTGTGTGTGGCGCAAAATTTGGGAGGGCAGCAGGCTTTTTCGTTTCTGAATCTACCCATCAATGCTTTTACCAATGGCTTGGGCGGCATGGGTATTTCGGCAACAGGCGACGTGAGCCAAGCGTGGAGTTCGCCCGCGCTACTTGACTCTACCCACCGAAACCAAGCGGCTTTTACCGTAGCTCCCTATTTAGCTGGTGCTAAGATGGTTACGGCTTCTTACGGCCTGCCCACCGCGCAACGCTGGGCTTTGGGAATGCAGTATTTGCACTACGGCACGATGCCTTTAATTGATAATGTTGGGAATGAAACAGGAACTTTTTCGGCTGCCGACTACGACCTCCTGCTCGCGCACGCTCGTACGGAGGGAAATATCACGATGGGAGCAACTGCCAAGCTGGTTGGGTCGGGCATTGAAAGCTATCAATCTTGGGCGGCGGTGGTTGATTTAGCGGGGTTCTTTAAGCATCCTAAGCGCGACCTTACTTTTGGGTTGGCCGTAAAAAATGCGGGTGTTTTTTTGAAACGCTACTCGCTTACCGACGATTCAGAATTGCCTTTTGATGTGCAGATTGGGGCTACTTTCAAGCCCCGCTTCATGCCTTTGCGTTTTTCGGTTACGTTGCATCGCCTCCACCAGTGGAACCTTGTTTTCAACGACCCCAGCATCAATTTTACATTCGATAGCAACGGCAACCGCATGGTGAAAAAAGTGTCGGGTGTCGAAAAACTGGCGCGGCACGTGATAATTGGCACCGAAGTATTGTTGCACAAAAATTTTCGTTTGTTGCTGGGTTACAACCATTTACGGCGGCAAGAAATGCAATTAACTAAGGCGGCAGGAGTAGCTGGATTTTCGTTTGGACTGCTGGCGCAAACCTCCAGATTTGGCTTTTCGTACGCTTACGCCATTCAACACATAGCGGGTGGTTTGCACGCAATTTCTTTTCGGTTTTGACGGGCTTTTGAGTTTTTGATAACTCCATAAAGAATGCCGAATAGGAAACTGACAAAGGCACTACTCCCCTCAGTAAAGTACGAAAAAGGGGATTTAATTATGTCTTTTAACGCGCAAATTCGTACATTTACGTTGCCGTTTCTAAAAATTTTTCGATGCTTTCAGACAATTGGCAAGGTTTTCGCCGTTAGAATAAATAAGAGATAAAATTGAACGCTATCGAACTATACGCCTTGTGTTGAGTAAATTTTACCCATTATTTCGTAAAACCACCGCCCCTGTCTTTTTGCTATGGGGTTTTTTATGCTTGGTATCGCTCGAAGATTTTGCCCAAACTACCCGCCCCGCCGCCAAAGACACCAGCCGAAACACCAAACAAGGCCGCCGACTGCTCTATTCGCAGTGGCGCGACCGCCCCAGCAACCGCTACAACTACAAGCCACCGCGCTCGTCGCTTTTTTTGAAAGACCCCAAAAATCTCAAAAACGAGTTTAGAATAGACACCAGCAAGCAGATGTCGGTTTATGAGCGCATTGGCGACCCCAAAGGCCCCACGCTCAACTACCGCAATCCGCTGACGATGACCTACGAAGATTTTCAGAAATTGCAGGACCGCCGTGTTTTTAACAATTTACTCCGCGACTACTCGGCCAAACAAGACGGCAGGGGAGCCATGGGCGCACGCGGTTTATTGCCCAAACTCGAACTTCCGCCCGCCCTCGACCGCCTTTTTGGGAGTAATATCGTTGATTTTAAGCCCAATGGTTTTGTGATGCTCGACTTTGGCATAGTACACCAGAAAATTGATAATCCCGCCAGTCAGATTCAGCAACGGCGTAACACTAATTTTGATTTTAACGAGCAAATCAACATCAACTTTAACGGAAAAGTAGGAGAAAACCTTGGTTTGGGAGCTAATTTCGACAGCAAAGCCAGTTTTAATTTTGAAAATCAATTCAAACTCAACTACCGACCAGGCAATTTGAACAAACCCAATTTGCCAAGCTTGCCCAGCGGAAACATAGGTCAATTAGGCGAATTGGGTATAACTCCTAATTTGGGCAGTGCGGGCTTGGGGTCGGGGTTTATGCCCGAAAACGAGAATATTATTCAAGATGTGCAAGTGGGAAACTTAACTTGGCAACTGCCTTCGCAATTGATTCCAGGCGTACAAAACTTGTTTGGGGCCAAGGTAGATTTGCGTTTTGGGCGGTTGGGTGCTACGCTCGTGGCCTCGCAGCAACGCTCGCGGCAGCAGTGCATTACGCTACGCGGCGGCGTGCAAAACCGTCAGTTTGAAATTCGGGCCGACCAATATGACGAAAACCGCCACTTTTTCTTGTCTTATTTTTTTAGAGAAAACTACGAACGGTGGCTGAGCAACTTACCCATGATTATGTCGGGCGTAACCGTAACGCGGGTGGAAGTTTACGTAACCAACCGCACCAACAACACCGAAACCCTGCGCAACATCATTGGGTTTTCGGACTTGGGTGAGGCCAAACCTTTTAACAGTGGTAATCCCAGCCTCCTGCCCATTAAAAACCCTGCCAACCCCGTTGATAACCTCAACAACGGCCTTTACAAAAAAGCTACCACCGACCCCGATTTGCGCCAAGTAGATAAAACGACCTTTGCCATTGACAACGGCTACAAATTGAATCGTGGCACCGACTACGACATTTTGCGCGGGGCCAAACGCCTCTCTGAGCGCGAATATAAATTTAACCCCCAATTGGGCTACGTGTCGCTGGTGGGGCGACTCCAAAACGACGAGATACTGGCCGTGGCTTACGAATACACCATCAATGGTCGAAAATACAAAGTGGGCGAATTGACCGAAGACTACCAAGCACGCCGCGACGATGAGATACTGGTTTTGAAAATGCTCAAATCGACTACGCTGCGCAACAACACCGAGCACCCCATGTGGGATTTGATGATGAAAAACGTGTATTCGCTGAATACCACGCAGTTGGGGCGGCAAAATTTTCAGATGCGGATTATTTACAAAGACGACTTGACGGGCATTGACAACCCCAACTTGCAAGAAGGTCGCCGCCTCCAAAACCAACCGCTGCTGCGCGTGATGGGCCTCGATAAACTCAACCCCCTCAACGACCCCCAGCCCGACGGCAACTTTGACTTTGTGGAAGACGTAACCGTTGACAGTCGTTTTGGCCGCATCATGTTTCCTGTTTTGGAGCCTTTTGGCAGGAGTTTGGCCAAAAGATTTGACCCCGACGAAGAAATATTACGCAACAAATACGTCTTTAACGAACTCTACCGCACCACCCAAATTGACGCGCAGCAGATTACCGAGAAGAATAAATTTTTCTTAAAAGGCTCGTATCAGGGCGGGGCAGGTGGCTCGTCGGTGCCCTTGCCGTATGGCGTTTCCGAACGCTCGGTTACGGTAAAAGCGGGGGGCGTGCAATTGCAACAAGGCACCGACTACATGGTTGAAGCCCAAGCGGGGCAGTTGCGCATCATGAACGAGAGTGTTATCAACTCTGGCCGCGACATTGAAGTGTGTTACGAGCAGCCCGACTTGTTTCAGAACCAAATCAGGACGTTACTTGGAATGCGCTTAGATTACATTGTGAGCCGCGATATGCGAGTAGGCTTTACGGGAATGCGAATGCGCGAAACCCCGCCAGGCTTTTTGACGCGCTCAGCCATTGGAAATGAACCCGTCAGCAACAGCATCATTGGAGCCGATGTGAGCTTTCGGAAAGAGTCAAGGTTTTTGACTAAAATGCTCGATGCGCTGCCACTAATACAAACCAAAGAACCGTCGAGCATTAATTTTCAGGGCGAAGTAGCCCAGTCGTTTGCGGGGCTGCACCCGCAGGTGCAAGGTCGCTCTTTTATTGACGACTTTGAGTCGGCCCGCACGCAGTTTGACCTCACGCGGCAGCCCCAACGCTGGCGTTTGGGAGCTACGCCGCAGCAGTTTCCGCAGGGCTCAGCCCTCAACCCACTCGAATACGGCTACAAACGCGCCAAAATTTCGGCCTATACCATTGATCCTACTTTTTCGGGGAGAGGCAATATTGGATTTGCCCAGAAACCAGCCAATATCACCCCAGCCGACTTGAACAACTTTTACGAAAAACTTTTTGCCCCGCAGGATATTTTTGCGGGACGCTCGCTGTTCTTGGTCAATTTGCCTGAAAACATTTTGGATATTTCGTACTTCCCAAGCGAACGCGGAATGTACAATTACAACCCCGACCTCACCGCCGACGGTCGCCTCCAAAACCCCCGCCAAAACTTTGGGGCTGTTACCCGCGCCATTGCCTCCGATGTGGATTTTGACAACGCCAACGTCGAAAACTTGGAATTTTGGCTCATGGACCCATTCAAAGAAACCCCTAATGGAGTAATAAATGACGGGTCGGGTAATAAGCCTGCCAGCAATACCACGGGTGGACGGTTGGTGTTTAACTTAGGCGAAATTTCGGAAGATGTGGTCAAAAATGGCCGCTATGATTTTGAAACCGGCCTACCTATTGACTCCATCATACCAGGCAATGGAAGAGGAAGCAACGTGGCGCAGTCGGCTTGGGGTTATTCTACCCGTTCGCAGTTTATTGTCAACGCTTTTACGAACCAACCAGGCGCACGCGCCAAGCAAGACGTAGGACTTGACGGCCTCAGCAACGCTCAAGAACGGAAGTTTTTTAAGCAAAACTACCTCGACCGCCTGACCCAACTCACCACCGCTGCCCGCCGCCAAATAGAAGCCGACCCCTCTGGCGACGATTTTGAGTTTTATTTTTCGGCCAAAGCCGACAGCGCCGACAAAAAAATTGTAGCACGTTACAAAAACTTTTTGGGCATGGAAAACAACACCCCAGAGTTTGATGCCAACGTAAACATTACCCCCGCTTCCACCAACCAGCCCGACATCGAAGACCTCAACATTGACAATACCATCAACGACCAAGAGTCTTACTATGAATACAACATACCGCTCAAACCAGGGCAGTTTGAGGTGGGCAAAAATTACATTGTTGATAAAGTAACCGCCCCCAACGACGCGGGCGAAACCATCAATTGGTACCAGTTTCGTATTCCAGTGCGGGAGTTTTCGGGCAAACAAGGCAACATCAACGGCTTCAAGTCTATTCGATTTATGCGGATGTACCTCACCGATTGGGAGCAGCCTGTGGTGTTGCGTTTTGCCCAGTTGCAACTCGTGGCTACCCAATACCGCAAATACCTGAACGACCTCAACGCCCGTGGCTTGCAAGAAGTACCCGAGCCTTACGATGCTCAATTTGTGGTTTCAACGGTGAGCGTTGAAGAAAACAGCGCCACCACTGCCCCCGCAGCGGGCGAGGCGCGGCGTTTTATTTACACCGTACCACCAGGCTATGTCCGCGACCGCGACTTTACGCAGGCCAACCAACGTGAGCTCAACGAGCAATCTATGAGTTTGTGCGCTACCAACCTCCGCGATGGCGACTCGCGGGCGGCTTTTAAGAATGTGAGCAGCCTCAATTTACTGTTTAGAGAGCGCATCAAAATGAACGTGCACATGCACCGACCAAAACAAACCGACGAAAATGACGCGAACGTATCGGCTTTTTTGCGATTGGGCACCGACATTACCGAAAACTACTACGAAATAGAAATTACCAACCTCCGCCCCACCCAATCAAACGTGCGCGACGAGTCGCTGGTGTGGCCGCTGCAAAACGACATTGACGTGGCGCTCAACGACTTGATAACCACCAAAGCCGAGCGCGACCGCCAAGCCATTCCATCGCTGACGATTCCTTACACCATCGAAAAAATAGATGACCTCGGTCGTTTGTACCGAATTACGGTAGTGGGCAGGCCAGATTTAAGCAACGTAATGACCATCATGATTGGCATGAGAAATCCGCGCTCGGTTGATCAACGCCCCCAGAGTTTTTGTTTGTGGGTAAACGAACTGGTGGTAACGGGTTTTGAGAATCAGTCGGGAATTGCGGCTATGGCGCGCATGGATTTGAAATTGGCCGATTTTGCCACCGTTCAAATGGCGGGTAAACTCACTACTTTTGGGTTTGGGGGCGTGCAGCAAAAAGTAGGCGACCGCTCGCGCGACAATACGCGGGAGTTCAGCGTGTCATCGGCTATCAACGTGGATAAATTATTGCCCGAAAAATGGGGTTTTAAAATTCCGCTTTACATCAACTACGACCTGCGCGACGTAAGGCCCAACTTTAATCCTTTCGACCCCGACACGCCCTTGCAAACCTCGCTGGGCAACTACGCCGAAAACGACCCGCGCAGCCAAGATTTGGCCAATGCCGCCATCGAACGTGCTGAGCGAAAGGGTTTTAACTTTTCGAACGTGCGCAAAACCAAAACCAACCCCAACGCCAAACGGCACTTCTGGGATTTTGAGAACTTGAGCTTTACCTACGCTTTCAGCGAACAAACCCGCCGCAACAGCATGATAGCCGACTACGCGCAGCGGCAATACAAGGGTGGTATTGCGTACCAATATGCTTTCCCGCAAAAAACCTGGGAGCCACTCCGCAATTATGAAAGTCTGGACCGACCTTATTTGGAGTTGCTCAAAGATTTTAACGTGTCGCCTTTGCCTACTTTGGTGGCATTGCGGGTAGAAGGAAATCGAAGTTTTACGCGCACCGTTTATCGTGGCTCCGACCTCGGAACGGAAGGCCAAGAACCTTTTTTTGAAAAGTTTTTTCTCTTCAATCGCGCCTACGACCTCAACTGGAACCTCACCAAGAGCATTGTGCTGGCGTACAGTGCGCAGGCCAACGCGGCCGTGGACGAACCCATGGGCGACCTCAACACCGATGCCAAACGCGACACGCTTTGGATGAATTTTAGGAAGCTCGGCCGCATGAAAAACTACAACCAAACCGTTAAAGCCACCTACCGTTTGCCGCTCGAACGTTTCCCGCTTTTAGACTGGATGACCGCCGATTATAGCCACAATATTACGTACCAATACACCGCTAACTCGCTGGGAATCAGGGATACGACGGGTACTTATTTGGGCAATGTTATCAAAGATACCGGTAGGTGGACTTTGCGTAATGACGAATTGTTTGGCAATACCATCAGAAACAGCGTAGAACGGAGTATCAGAGGGAAAATTGATTTTGTAAAATTGTACAATAAAATCAAGTATTTGAACTTTGCCAATCGGCCTTCTGCTCCGCGCAAGAATTTTGCCCGTAGCCCTGGCGACGACGAAGAAATTAACCGCGAACCAAGCCGATTTGCCAAAAACATAACCCGATTTTTGATGGCTGTGCGTGGCATTGACGTGGACTACACCAACGAACGTAGCACCATCTTGCCAGGTTTTTTGCCCGACCAGCCCAAGCTCTTTGGCTTTGGAAATGATGCCCAAAACGCGCCTGGTTCGGCGTTTATTTTTGGCAGCCAAGACCCCAACTTCGCCGCTCGCGCCGCCGAAAATGGCTGGCTGTCGCGCAGTACGCAGTTAAACCAACCTTTTACCCAAACCATCAACAAACGTTTTCGCGCTTCGATGCGAATCGAACCCATCAAAGATTTGCGCATTACGCTCGAAGCCCGCCTGACGCGCGGCGACGAATACCGCGTTTTTTACCAGCCCGAAACCTTGGGTGGACCTTTCAAGGCGTTGAGCCCGTTCAGAGGTGGCAATTTTGAAATGTCGTTTATGTCGTTCAAAACGGCCTTTGCCCGCATTGATGGCAACTACAATTCGCCCGTTTTTGAGCAATTTAAGGCCAATATTGACCCCATCAGAAAACGCCTTGACGCGCTGCAATTGCAAGACCCCAACTATAAAGCCGAGTACGACAAGCAAATAGCCAGAAACCCCGAGTTTAAGGCAGCTCGTTACGATTCTACTTCGCAAGATGTACTGATTCGGGCGTTTTTTGCGGCCTACAATGGCAAAGACCCCGAAAAGGTAACGCTCAATCCGTTTTTGAGTTTTCCACTGCCCAACTGGCGCGTTGATTACGGCGGCCTGTCGCAGTTGAAAGCTTTCAAGAAGATTTTTAGCTCCTTTACCATCGAGCACAGCTACCAATCTACTTATCGCGTGGGCAACTTCACATCAGCGCTCAACTATAACGAACTATTTCTCAACTTGGCCGTTCGCAACTATCCCACAGCGGTTTTTACCAACGATTTGAACCAGTTTATTCCCGTTTTTGCGATTAGTACCATTTCGCTGTCCGAGAAATTTGCGCCGCTGATTGGTATTCGGGCCAGAACGGTAAGCCGCATTGACGTTGCTTTGAGCTACAACCAAGACCGAGACGTGATCTTAAGTCCATCAACCTCACAGGTGGCAGAGACTTTCAACCGCGACATTACGACCACAATCGGATTTACTAAAAACAACGTCCGAATTCCGTTTCGCATCAACGGAAAATTTCCGCGCCTCAAAAACGATTTGCAAGCGCGCTGCACCCTTACCTTTCGCGAATCGCTCGCCATTTTGCGCCGCCTCAACGACGTACCTGCGGCAAAATCGGGGCAAATCAATTTTCAGTTGAGGCCGCAGGTCAATTATACCGTTAGCAAACTTTGGAGCATTATGCTCTACTTCGACCGCTCTTTCAACGACGTTTTGGTGCTCAATACGACCCCCCGCGCTAGAACTTCGGGTGGTATTCAGGTGCGTTTTAACGTGGCTGAGTTGTAAAAAAAATACAAGTCTTAGGGCAAGCCCAGCAAGAAATTGATGGTAAAGTGTGACACTGCCGCTTAGTCCTCTCCCCATTTTGCGAAACCTATAAGTAGGTGAACATATTTAATCGACATTTCTGATTTATTTAAAACACTGATAATGAGTATTTTGAATTGCTGTGGACAGTCGACTATTGACGGTGGACTACTTATTAGGGTGTAGTTTTATTTGATTTCAACATTAACACCTTCGAGTTTGTCTATAAATTGTTGGATGTTAATTGTTGATATGTCTAATTGGGAACAAATAACGGGTATCTTTTTAAACACTTTATTGTCGTTACTTGCTTCTGTCTCTTCTGTTACAAGATAGATTTCTTCAAGAAGTGGATTGTTTTTTTTGAGATTTAGACAAGCCAAAATCATTTTCATATCGGCAGAGTTCATAAAGTCATTTTTCAATAAATCGTATTGAGCTTCACTTTTAAGTCTTGCTTTTTGAGATGTAACAACAAAATTGTCTGACACTAACGGATTTGGTGGGGCAAATAATATAGATACTGACTATTAGGTAGTTACAAAATTAGGGAACTGTTGTTTTGCTACTTGGTGGGCAGGAAACTTGGTGGGCAGGAATTCTTTTTAACATACTGACAAACAACAAGTTACATATCGTTATTTTATACCCCCACCAAATTAGTTAGTGTCAGAAAATTGTTATCCACCATTCTATAAAATTTGGCAGGTGCAGGTGGAAGAATAAACGCTGTATTGAGTGGAAGTTTATGTGTTTTGTTGAATGCTTTGTCAGAGAGAAATGAAAGTGCATCTAAAACAATTCCTTTGGAAATATATCTACATTCTTCAATTATTTTATCGATAACCAATATTTCGCCATTGGCAATTTTAGTTTTTACAGTTTCAAACAATATTTTTTGTTTGTCAAATGGCAAGTAATAACGAACCAGCGACAATAATGAACTGGTGTCAATTACTACTTTCATAAAGAAAACCATCTATTTTTTCAGGCTTAATATTCAGTTTTTTGCAAAATTCGTACTCGTTAATCACACCTTCATAAAACGCTGTCTGAATGGTGGAAACTAATAAAGGTGATTTTATTGGAATTGGAGTTGAACCACTTGTGTTAATCTGTAACTTTTATTCTACGGAATAAAAAATACACACAACATGTTGATAATAAGCTAATTGTGAAATAAAATATATTCCGTAATACGGATACACA
>REAB01000010.1 GCA_004293645.1 Cytophagia bacterium
AACACTCAACACTCAACACTCAACACTCAACACTCAACACTCAACACTCAACACTCAACACTCAACACTCAACACTCAACACTCAACACTCAACACTCAGTGCCCGTGGTCGGCTTCGTGGTTGTTTTCTACGGCACTACCAATGTACATAGAGGTAAGCAACGTGAAAATAAACGCTTGCAAAAATGCTACCAACAACTCAATAAGATTCATAAATAAAGTGAACACCAACACCAACGGACTCACGGCCAAACCTGTGCCAGCGCCACCCAAATCGCGGGCAATGAATATCAAACCCAACAAACTCAAAATGATAATGTGGCCAGCAGTAATGTTGGCAAATAGACGAATCATAAGCGAAAAAGGCTTCATAAATACGCCTACTATCTCAACGGGAACCATGATGGGCAGCAAGGCTATTGGTACACCCGTAGGTTTCAACAAGTGCATATAATAATGCTTATTGGCACTAATATGCACAATAATGAAAGTCAAAAGTGCCAGTACCAGCGTTACGGCAATGTTGCCCGTTAAATTGGCTCCGCCTGGAATGAGTCCCAGCAAATTGTTGATAAAAATAAAGAAAAACAAGGTCAATAAATAAGGGGCAAAACGCTCGTAACCCACTCCTATTGAAGGCTTTATGACCTCGTCTCTAATAAACAAAATAATAGGTTCAATAACCGCCTGAATGCCCTTGGGAGCTTTGCCTCGGTTGGTAGCGTAGCCTTTGGCCACTGCGCCAAAAATAAGCACCAACAAAACGGCACTCAACAGCATGGAAGCCACGTTTTTGGTAATAGAGAAATCCCAAACTTGCACACTTTTATCGACTTCGCCGCTGGCGGTGGCTCGGTAAATATGCTCATGTTCAAGAATGTAATCTTCGTGTTTGTAAACGTGTTCGTGGCCAGCTACTGGATTGTGATAAAAATGGCTCGACGAAAATACTTCAAGTCCACGGTCGGCGGTGTAGATAATAACGGGCAGCGGAATGGCCACTCCGTGCGCAAACTCCCACTCGTGTGCGTCCGAGATGTGGTGCATAATCATTTCGCCCACATTCAAGCCCTTGGCTTTTGGTTCGTGATTGTGCGCGGGCTCTTCGGCCAGACTTATTGGGGTAAATGCAATAAAAAACAGCGCGGTTGCTGCAATGGTATTACGTATTTTGTGCCACATAACAATGTTAGGATTTCAAATCGCGGCGCAAGTTACTATACAATTCGTAAATTTCAAAACAAGTATAACATACATATAATGCAAAAAAGGTAATAATGAAGCGTTGAATTTGGGCTACACCCACGTACAAAAACGCCCCCACAAACGCTATACCTAATAAAAGACGAATGACGGTGGCTGTTAGATAAAATTCAATAAATTTTTCGCGTTGGTTGCGAAAACCGTATTCCATGAGGCGGTGTTGTAGTAAACTGAGGCAAAAAAAGAAGGCAAGGACAGTCCATTTTTCGGTATGCAACAAGTCTTTGCCTCCCAAATGTTCGGCTATAAAAAATACAATTCCGAGGAAAGCAGTAAAGAGCAGTGTACGCAACATAATGATAGTAAAAAAAGCCCTAATTTTTGGGTAACTGTCTGATGAAATTGTACAAAGAAGCACCAATGGAAGTTAAAGACAAGGCCAGCGTCCAACCAGGTATTTGGTTGTGTTGCCACCCATCGAGCCACACGCCCGCGTATGTTCCCAACCCAATGGTGGCCAACATTTGAAACCCAATAGTCGAATAACGAGCAAAATTGGTCGTATTTTTGTGCGAATCTGACAAAAGTGGCTTATTTGGAAGATTAGTTTTTTTACAAAGTTAGTGTGGTATATTCGTTTTTCAAGATGGAAACTATAATTCAACCAATTTCAGAAATAGATTCTTTGCCTTTGATGGAGGCTTTTTACACGCTGCAAGGCGAGGGCTACCACGCGGGCAAGGCGGCCTATTTTATCAGATTGGGCGGCTGCGACGTAGGTTGCCACTGGTGCGATGTCAAAGAGTCGTGGCCTGCCGAGGCGCACCCGCGCGTGTCTGTTGCGAATATCGTGGCAGAAGCCGCCAAATATCCCGCGCGTTTGGCGGTAATTACGGGCGGCGAGCCACTCATGCACAACCTAAATGAATTGACGCAAGCCCTGCAAGAAGCTGGTTTTCAGACCAATATCGAAACATCGGGTGCGCACCCGCTTTCAGGAACGTGGGACTGGATTTGTTTTTCACCCAAAAAATTCAAGAAGCCATACAGTAGCAACGCCAAGCATGGCGTTGTGTTAGAAGGCGTTGCATCATTGAGCGTTGCGGCCCAAGCCCACGAATTAAAAGTAATCATTTATAATAAATCTGACTTTGAATTTGCCGAGGAGCATGCGGCGTTGGTGGGTAAAGATTGCGTATTGCTGCTACAACCAGAATGGAGCCGTGTCCAAGAAATGACCCCGCTCATTGTGGAGTACGTAAAAAACAACCCGCAGTGGCGCATCTCGCTACAAACCCACAAATACATGGACATTCCGTGAGAACAACGGGCATTATTGACCACAAAAATAGAAATCACAACATGGAATCGAACGACCCGCTGCACGGCAAAACCCTCGAAACAATTGTAACCCATTTGGTAGCGCACCATGGCTGGCCAACACTTGGCGCGTACATCAACATTCGCTGCTTTAATTATGACCCAAGCGTAAAATCGAGTTTGAAGTTTTTAAGAAAAACGCCTTGGGCCAGACAGCGGGTGGAAGAATTATATGTGAGAAGTTTGGAAGAATGAAAGCGCAACGCCGCCTCAATGACACATTGACGAAGCCGCAAGCAAGAAACTGACTTTTTTATCGTTGATTGTTTCAAAAAGAACCCAAATGGCGCATTTCGCAACAAAAACAAAACTCCGAACTCTTTTTTTGTTCATTGGTATTGTTATTCACTACGCATTTTGCGTCAATTTGTACGCTCAAACCAACCCAAAAGCACGGGCAGCCTACGAAAAAAGCACCCAATTTTTTGCCGAAAAAAAATACGACCAAGCCAATATTTGGACTGACGAGACCCTCAAATACGATTCTACTTTTGCCGAAGCACACTTTAGAAAAGGCCAATTGTACGAATATTTTACCCAACCAGAGCAAGCAATAGCTGCTTATCGCAAAAGTATTGCGCTCAAACCCAACTCGCCACAACTTGCGGGAGCGTACCAAAAACTAATTGAGCACCATTTGCAAGCGGGAGAATACGCCCAAACACGCCGTTATTTGGAGGCTTATTTGCCGTTGCTCAAACCCAATTCGGTGGCCCAAAAAAGAGCCAAAAGGCAATTAGAAGTGTGCTTGTACGGCGAAAAAACCGTTCAGAACCCGCTCATTATCAACCCCGAAGAGCTTTCGGACACGATAAACCAATTTGTTTTGCAATATTTTCCTGTACTCACCGCCGACAGCGAAACGCTGCTTTTTACGGCCCTCAAACCCGAAGGCGACGAAGACTTGCTGGTTTGTTATCGCCGCGATGGCCGCTGGACTTCGCCCGTTTCTATTTCAGAAAGCATCAATACCGTAGAAAACGAGGGTACGGGAACGCTTTCGGCTGATGGTCGGACGTTGGTATTTACAGCCTGCAACCGCCGCGACGGCTACGGCAGTTGCGACTTGTATATTAGTTATCGCAGTGGTCAAGAATGGAGCCGCCCCCAAAATCTTGGAGCGGTTGTCAATTCGCCCTATTGGGAGTCGCAAGCGTCGCTTTCTGCCGACGGCCAAACGCTCTATTTTGTGTCCGACCGAACGGGCGGCGCGGGGCAGCGCGACGTGTGGTACAGCAAACGCCAACGCAACGGACAATGGACAGTGGCCCAAAATGCGGGCAAAAACATCAACTCGAACGCCGACGAAGCATCGCCTTTTTTGCACGCCAACGGTCGAACCTTGTTTTTTGCCTCAGAAGGCCACGAAGGGCTGGGTGGTTACGACCTGTTTTTTGCCGACAGCACCGCCACGGGTTGGCAAACCCCGCGCAATTTGGGCTATCCCATCAATACGTCCGACAACCAAGTGGCCCTTTTTATCACTTCCGATAGCAAGTACGGCTATTATTCGTTCGACACCAAGCGGCTGGGCAATCAGCGGGTCTCGCGGTTGTATCGGTTTGCCATTCCAGAAACTTTGCGGCAGCAATTCAACCCCGTCAATTATTTAAAAGGCATCGTAAGCGACGCACGCACGGGCAAGCCCCTCAAAGCTGAAATTGAGTTGTATGACCTGAAAACCAGCCAAGTAGTGGCCAGATTTACCTCCGATGCCACCGACGGGCGTTACGTTACGGTGCTACCAAATGGCGCAGAGTGGGGGCTGTACGTCAATGCCAACGGGTATTATTACAAAAGTCTATCGTTCGACTTTACCAACCAAAACAGCAGCACTGGACTGAGTTTTCCCATCTCGCTCGAACCTCTTTTGGCCGAAAGAAGGGGTGTTTTGAACAATATTTACTTTGAAACTGCCAAGGCCGATTTGCAAGAAAAATCGCAAACAGAACTCAAAAAAATGGTTCAGTTTTTACAAACATCACCCACACTTCGGGTCGAAATAGAAGGCCACACCGACGACGTGGGCGAGGCCAAACCCAACCAACTGCTGTCGCAAAAACGAGCGCAGCGCGTTGCCGACTACCTCATCACGGCTGGAATAGACCCCAAGCGCATCAAAGCCGTAGGTTATGGCAAAACCCGCCCCCTTGCTCCCAACACCTCCGAAGAAAGCCGTCGGCTCAACCGCCGCATTGAATGGCACGTCTGGTAAGGTACGGTTGTGATTCTCAGGTTTTTTGCCGAATTTTGCGTTTTAGTTTGCAAACTATTGCACTTTTAAAGAAGCAGTATCGTTGTTTATTTTGTGTAAATACATCAATTTAGCGCATTTGTCCATTTTGTTGAGTTATGAGTGAAAAAACAAGTTGTTTGATTATAGGTTCTGGTCCTGCTGGCTACACTGCCGCTATTTATGCAGCCCGCGCGGGCATGAACCCACTTTTATATACGGGCGGCCAGCCAGGCGGCCAGCTCACCATTACCACCGACGTTGAGAATTATCCAGGCTATCCAGACGGTGTTCAGGGGCCGCAAATGATGATGGAGTTTGAGCAACAGGCCCGCCGTTTTGGCACCGACATTCGGTATGGTTTGGCTACAAAAGTAGATTTTTCAGATTCTGGCTTTCATACAGTAACCATTGACAATCAGCACCAAATCGAAACGCCCGCCGTCATTATTGCCACGGGAGCATCGGCCAAATGGCTCGGTTTAGAATCAGAACAACGCCTCAACGGCCACGGCGTGTCGGCTTGCGCGGTATGCGACGGTTTCTTTTTTAGAAATCAAGACGTGGCCATTGTAGGCGGTGGAGACACCGCCTGCGAAGAGGCCAGTTATTTGGCCAAATTGTGCAAAAAAGTATATATGATAGTGCGCCGCGATACGCTCCGGGCTTCGCAAATTATGCAAAAGCGCGTGATGTCATTGCCCAATTTAGAAATTTTGTGGAACACCGAAACCGAGGAAATTTTGGGAGAAAAAGAAGTAACGGGCGCACGTGTCAAGAACCTAAAAACAGGTGCAACCCAAATTCTTGACGTTACAGGCTTTTTTGTGGCCATTGGCCACCAGCCCAACACCGATATATTTAAAGAAACAATAAAAATGGACGAAGCAGGCTACATCCAAACCATCAAAGGCTCTACCAAGACCAACGTGGCGGGTGTATTTGCTTGCGGCGATGCCCAAGACAACGTTTATCGCCAAGCCGTAACGGCAGCAGGCACAGGTTGCATGGCAGCCTTAGATGCCGAACGCTACTTGGCCGAAAAGGGTTTACACTAAATGTTCAACCAATAACTACCAACTGGGCATAGACTCGCCAGCATTGGCAGCTCCCCCCAATTGGCGGTTATGCAAACCCAAGTTTACAATGAAAGCCAAATTTATTTGTCTAACAATGCTGGCAATGCTCTGCTTTTGGGGCAGGTTACAGGCGCAAGAAAAGGGTGTTTTTAGGAATAACCCCAAAATCAAGTCTAGTAAAAATACCCCAGCGGCCAAACCGCAACGCGATGAGTTTGAAGAATTTGAAAATGAAGCCCCCAAAACGCGATTTACCAACCAATTTGAACCCCAAAAAGAAGTAAATCTCACCGTAGCCGAAGACACCAGCTCCATTGACGAAGGGCAAACCAGCGTCGTAGAAATCATTGACTCGGTGCAAGTGGGCGAAGATTGGGTGCAAGTAGCCGACTATTACGCCATTTGGGACTCCAAAACCATCAATCCGTACAACTTGCGCCCGCTTGATTTTGAAGAAAACATTACGTTGCAACTGTACGAATCGGGCAAAGGGCGTTTTTGGAATTTACCCACCTCCGAAACCAAAGTTACGTCGGTGTTTGGGCCACGTTGGGGGCGTTGGCACGAAGGTATGGACTTAGACCTCAACACAGGAGACCCCGTTTTTAGCACTTACGACGGTATTGTGCGCGTGGTGGCTTACGACGGCAACGGTTACGGACGCTTTGTGTTGGTACGCCACTACAACGGCCTCGAAACATTGTACGGACACTTATCCAAAACCACCGTCGAACCCATGCAACTGGTAAAAGCAGGTGATATGTTGGGTTTGGGAGGAAACACAGGTCGTAGCTATGGGGATCATTTGCACTACGAAAACCGCTACGAAGGCAACCCTTTTAGCCCTGCTTTGATTTGGGATTTTCCGCATCAGGCCATTAGAAACCAGCGTTTTGTGCTATCTTCTCGCGCTTGGGATCACCTGCGGGGAGGCCGCTCAGTAGATGCCGAATTTGACCTCAGCAAGGCTTCTCTCAAGCGCACGGTGCTTCATCGGGTGCAGCGCGGCGAAACGTTGGCCTCTATTGCCAGCAAATATGGCTTATCTACTGCCGTGTTGGCAAAAAAAAACCGCATTAGAGTAAGTCATACGCTCCGCGCAGGTCAGCGAATAAAAGTAAAATAAGTAGTTGGGCAGAAATAGGCGGTTGGCCGCCGCCATTATATTATTTTTGATTTGTAATAAAGGGTAATTTGGTAGTAATAAATTGATAAACTGACAATTACAAAAAATTACTATAATTACAAACAATTACAAGTAAGTACTTATGAAATTAGACATTTTGGCTATCGCAGCCCACCCCGACGATGTCGAGCTGGGCTGTGCAGGTACGATTTTGGCCCATTTGGCCAAAGGAGACAAAGTAGGCATCTTAGATTTGACCCGTGGTGAATTAGGTACGCGCGGTACGCCCGAAATTCGTTTGGCCGAAGCAACAGATGCCGCGCGTGTATTGGGCATTCATGCCCGCGAAAATGCAGGCATCCGCGACGGCTTTTTTCGGAACGACGAAGCCCATCAATTACAACTTATAACATATATAAGGAAATACCAGCCAGAAATTGTGCTGCTGAATGCCACCGAAGACCGCCACCCCGACCATGGGCGCGGGGGCGCGTTAATCAACGATGCTTGTTTTTTGTCGGGGCTGCGCCAAATCCAAACCCTCGATGCCCACGGAGAGCTGCAAGAACCATGGCGGCCTAAATTTTTGTATCATTTTATTCAGGATCGTTACCTCAAACCCGATTTTATTGTTGATGTTACGCCTCATTGGAACCAAAAAGTAGCGGCAATCCGCGCTTTTCGTAGTCAATTTTTTGACCCCAATAGCCAAGAGCCAACCAGCTACATTTCAACACCCGACTTTTTAGATTTTGTACGCGCCCGCGCCGAAGAGATGGGACACGCCATTGGCGTTAAATATGGCGAAGGTTTTACCACCAGTCGTGCGCTTGGAGTAGGAAGCCTCTGGGACTTAAAATAGAATATATTCAACAAATTTGAGCCTTAGGCGCAATACAAATTGTACTATTTTTATAATAAGTGGGGGTGATTTGAAGAACTTTTGACAAAATGAAAGTTTTTTTTCTGAAACACTTGCGTATGCTAAACTAACCCCTTACCTTTGCAGTCCCAAATTAATAGAAACAGGGAATTAGACGAAAGTTTAAACTTTGATTGACACGGGAAGTTCTTTGAAATGATGGAGTAAGTTAAGGTTTAAAAGCAAGTTTTTGCAGATAAGTCTGTATAAGACTAAAATTAATAACATTTACGATGGAGAGTTTGATCCTGGCTCAGGATGAACGCTAGCGGCAGGCCTAATACATGCAAGGCGCGGGGGGTATTTATACTTTACCGTCGAA
>REAB01000076.1 GCA_004293645.1 Cytophagia bacterium
GCTATTCTGAAAGTTCAAATACTCAACAATAACTGGGATAATTGCTGGAATATTAAAAATGCAGCATAATCAGTCTATAATTTACACTAACAAATATTTTGGCTTTGGCAATTTTTAGGCCGTCTTCACCCACTCGTTGTTCATTTTCCAGTTAGTTTACTTTGCGTAGCACTATTGCTTCAAGTCATAGATTGGCGGCGCAAGTCTGCCGAATTAAAGGCCAGCATCACGATTTTGGTTTGGGTGGGGGCTATTAGCTCATTGGTAGCAGTGGCATTGGGATTACTTTTGAGCAACATCGAAGAATACAACGGCGATACCGTTACCATTCACCAATGGTCAGGCATTGCTACCATGCTATTGGCAGGTCTCACCATTTTTGCCCTAAAAACCCAGCGCGAACTCCTCTACCGAAGTTCACTCATTTTGAGTACCATTGGTGTAGCAGTGGCAGGGCATTTTGGGGCTATGCTTACCCATGGCGACGATTATCTTACCAGTGTTTTACCTTTTAATCAAATTCAACAAACCGAAGGCACAGGCGATGGCACAAATTTTACGCTTGCGAGTGTAAAGGGGCCACTCACAGAGCCCCAAATTCAAGAATTAAATTTAGAAGTACGTTCTATTTTTGCGCACAATTGTTACAGCTGCCATGGCGAAGGTAAAACCAAAGGAGAACTACGATTAGACAAAAAGGAATTTATATTTAAGGGAGGAAAACATGGCCCAGTGATTGAGGCCGGAAAGCCCGAAAGTAGCGAAATCATTCGACGAATTACGTTGCCCACAGGCCACAAAGAGGCCATGCCAACCAAAGGTAAGCGACTCACAGAAAAGGAAATATCAATTCTCGAATATTGGATAAAGCAAGGTGCGCCCTGGCCCAGTGGTACAGAAAAGAGTATTTATCGTGTGGCTGAATTGGCACCACGAATGCCGATATTACCCCCAGCCACGGCAGAATTTCCACAACCTATTGACCGCTTGGTAAACACCTATTTTCAGAAAAATAAACTTACTTGGAAACCTATCGTGGACGACCGCACCTATATTCGGCGGGTATATTTAGATGTAATAGGCTTGTTGCCAACACCCGAAAACATCCAAGTATTTGAGGCCGATACACGCCCCGATAAACGCGAGCAATTGGTCAATAACTTATTGAGTCGCAACGAAGATTATGCACAGCACTGGCTTACTTTTTGGAATGATGCCCTGCGCAACGACTACTCAGGAACGGGCTTTATTACCGAAGGCCGTTTTGATATTACCAAATGGCTCTATGCCTCGCTCAAAACCAACAAACCTTACAATACTTTTGTCAAAGAACTCATCAGTCCCACCAAAGCATCGGAAGGGTTTATCAGAGGTATACAATGGCGCGGCACAATCAACGCCAGCCAACGCACCGAAATGCAGGCCGCGCAGAATGTAGCACAGGTTTTTTTGGGATTGAACCTCAAATGCGCTTCTTGCCACGATAGCTTTATCAGCGACTGGAAGCTCGAAGATGCCTACGCCTTTGCCAATGTTTTTGCTGACTCTACCCTCGAAATTCACCATTGCGACAAGCCCACAGGAAAGTTGGCGGGCAGGGGGCTTTTGTTTAAGGAGTTGGGGCAAATCAAAGAAACACCCATCACCAAAAAACGACTCAAAGAATTAGCAGATTTTTTGGTACAACCCAAAGATGGCAGACTGTACCGTACATTGGTCAATCGGGTTTGGGCGCAGCTGATGGGGCGCGGTATTGTAGAACCCGTAGATGCCATGGACAATATGCCTTGGAGCCAAGATTTATTGGACTACTTGGCAGCTGACTTTGCAAGCAATGCCTATGACATCAAAAAATTAATGTACGCTATTTTGACATCCAAAACCTACCAATTGCCTTCTACTGGTGTAAAAGATGCGGGCTTGGTAACAGCACCCGCCTATGTTTTTGATGGAATGTTACGCAGAAGACTCACCGCAGAACAGTTTGCTGACGCAGTAAGTGTAGCCTTCAATCCAATTTACACAGATTCGGCCATTGTGTTCAAACAGTTTCCCGAAACCATCAAAAAAGAAGTACCATTTACACGGGCTTCGCTGGTAAAAAATGACCCATTTTTGACCGCGCTCGGAAGACCCAACCGCGAAACCGTCAGCACAAGTCGAACTTCACAGGCCAACTTATTGCAAGCCTTAGAATTAACAAATGGAGCAAAATTTAACAACGCACTCAAAGAAGGAGCAAAACGTTGGAAAGAAAAATATTCATCGTCAGATTTGTTGATCAAAGAACTCTATAAAAAATCGTTGGGTAGAGCCCCCTCCTCAAAAGAAATGGGCATTGCCCAAAAAATAGTAGGACCAAAGCCCTCCCTCGAAGGCATCGAAGATTTAGTATGGGCCATGACATTACACCCCGAATTTCAATTGATTTATTAGACATAAAACTTATGAAAAATAACTGGAATCGAAGAGAATTTTTACAAAAAACCAGTGCTGCTACCTTGGCCGCAATGGCCACGAGTTCACCCATGGCAAGTCTATTGTCGGGCTGTAAAACCAAGGCAATAGGACAAACCAACGGCACTGCCGATACGGTCATATTGCTTTGGATGGCGGGCGGAATGGCCCATACCGAAACCTTTGACCCCAAACGATATACGCCCTACCAAAAAGACATGGAAGGAAACCGCGTATTGAGTACCTTCAAACCAATACCGACAGTTTTAGACGGAATAAACTTTTCTGAAGGCCTCCAGTCAATTGGCAAAGTGATGGACAAAGGCACGCTCATACGCTCGTATGTGGCGGCAGATATGGGGCATATTTTGCACTCACGCCACCAGTACAATTGGCACACTTGTTACGAACCACCTCAAACCGCCGCCGCGCCGCACATTGGCGCGTGGATTGCCAAAGAGCTGGGTCCAAAAAATCCAGTTATTCCCGCTTTTATCGACATTGGCCAACGGTTTACGGTGGGCGAAGCCGAAGAACTGAAAGCATTTCATACAGCAGGTTTTTTAGGAAATGAATTTGGCCCCTTTTTTATTCCCGACCCAAGCCAAGGATTGGAGAGTGTGCGCCCGCCTGTGGGAATGAACGCCAAACGTTTTGAAAGTCGCAATCAACTCTACAACGACCTCATTAGCAGCAGCCCCATGGGTGAATTTGGGAGTGATTACCAAAAAGAATCGCTCAAACGCTCCATGGAACAAGCCTACATGCTCCTCAACTCGCCCGAATCCAAGGCGTTCAATCTTAACACAGAACCCAAAGCAAGCTACGATATTTATAACACGGGGCGTTTTGGATTGGGCTGCCTTTTGGCCAAGCGGCTCACCGAGCAAGGTGCCAGGTTTATAAGTGTTACCACAGAATATGAGCCTTTTTTTGGTTGGGACACACACGAAAACGGCCACACACGCTTGGAAGGAATGAAAAAAATGATTGATGCGCCAATTGCTCAACTCATTAAAGATTTGGACAAATCGGGTCATTTGGAACGAACACTAATCGTGTTGGCAAGCGAATTTAGCCGCGATATGATGGTAGAAGGCCGCCCCGATGCCAAAGTGCTTGAGCAAGTGAAGCAACCAGATATTCTTTCAGACATCAAGTTTTATGGAATGCACCGCCATTTTACCGACGGTGGCTCCATGTTGATGTTTGGAGGAGGCATCAAAAAAGGTTTTGTGTATGGCAAAACCGCTGACGAACGCCCCTGCAAAACCATCGAAAACCCCGTAAAGATTGACGGGATTCACCAAACGATTTATCATGCCCTCGGCATAGCACCCGACACACAGTATGAAATAGAAAAACGTCCCTTTTATACAACACCCGATGGCAAAGGAAAAGCAGTGATGGAGTTGTTAAGTTAAATTGTTCATTATGAAACAGATCGCCTATTTTTTTGCAACAATAATTGTATGCTTATCTTCTTGTAATAAGAATACAACAACCCAAGAGCAAATACCCGACGAGGTAAGCTATAATTTTGACATCCGACCCATACTTTCCGATAAATGCTCGGCTTGCCACGGCCCCGATGCCAACAAAAGAGAAGCTGGCCTTCGCCTCGACGACCCCGAAAGTGCTTTCAAAGCCCTGAAAGAACACCCCGCCGCCCACGCCCTTGTGGCAGGAAAGCCCCAACAGTCGGAGGTGTTTTTGCGCATTACCACCAGCGATACCAGCAAATTGATGCCACCGCCAACATCCAATTTAAAATTGACTTCGCACGAGATTGATCTCATTGAGAAATGGATAAAGCAAGGCGCAAAATACGAAAAACACTGGGCCTTTGTTTCACCCAAAAAGACCGCTCTCCCTAAAGTAAAAGACAAATCTTGGCCCCGAAATGAAATTGATTATTTTATTTTGAGCAAACAAGAACAAAGAGGATTTGAACCAAACCAAGAAGCCGACAAAGAACGACTCCTAAAACGACTTAGTTTGGATTTGAATGGCTTGCCGCCCACGTTGGAGATGATGAACAGCTTCTTGGCCGACAAAAACACCAACGCTTATGAAAAAACGGTGGATAAACTCCTCCAAAATCCAGCTTATGGTGAAAAAATGGCCGTTTATTGGCTCGATTTGGCCCGTTATGCCGATTCGCACGGCTACCAAGATGATGGCTACCGCACACAATGGCCTTGGCGCGACTGGGTGATTCACGCCTTAAACAAAAATATGCCGTATGACCAATTCGTTACTTGGCAGTTGGCGGGAGATTTGTTGCCCAATCCCAACGACAATAGTGCCACTGCCAAAGAGCAACTTTTGGCGACGGGGTTCAATCGAAACCATAAAATAACAGAAGAAGGTGGGGTAATTCCAGAAGAATATCGCATCAGTTATGTTACCGACCGCAACGACTTATTTGGCAAGGCATTCTTGGGCGTTACACTCGAATGTGCGCACTGCCACGACCACAAATACGACCCTTTTTCTCAAAAAGAATACTATCAACTTTTTGCCTTTTTCAACAATGTAAAAGAAGTAGGCATTGAGTCTGTAATAGGTGGCCCCGAAACCTACGCCAAAAAACCCTTGATGACCATCAGCAAGGAGGATATAAAAAGTTTACTGACGTTTATTAACAACCCCGACACCAATCACTTGATTGTATCGGTGATGGGCGATTTAGATTCGGTACGGACCACTCATATACTCAAGCGCGGGGCTTATGATGCCCCAGGCGACGTAGTACAGCCCAATACCCCCAATAGTATTCTGCCCTTTAACAACAAATACCCAAAAAATAGGCTGGGGTTGTCCAAATGGCTATTTGACAAACAAAACCCGCTCACAGCAAGGGTTTTTGTGAATCAAGTTTGGCAAGAATTTTTTGGAAAAGGCATCGTAAAAACTTCGGGTGACTTTGGAATGCAGGGCGAACTGCCTTCGCATCCGCAGTTGTTAGATTGGCTGGCTACCGATTTTATGGAACATGGCTGGAACATAAAACGCTTGGTAAAGCAGATTGTTAGCTCGGCCACTTACCGACAATCAGCCATAGTAACGCCCGAAAAATTGGCCGCCGACCCCGAGAATATTTTCTTGGCGCGGTCGTCGCGCTACCGCATCAATGCCGAGTTTGTCAGAGATGCCGTGCTTGCAAGTAGTGGCTTGCTGGTCAAGGCAATAGGCGGCCCAAGTGTGAAGCCTTATCAGCCCGCAGGCTTGTGGGAAGGCGCTACATCTGGACGGGGCTTGCTCTCTATGTACACCCAAGACCATGGCGCAAGCCTGTACCGAAGAGGAATGTACACACTCATAAAACGCACCGTTCCCCCGCCAACAATGAGTATTTTTGATGCCAGCAACCGCGATTTGTGTGAAGTAAAAAGGCTCAAAACAAACACCCCTTTGCAAGCGTTGGTGATGATGAACGACCCCGCTGTTTTGGAGGCATCGCGTGTGTTGGCGGCCAAGCTTTTGGAGGAAAATAGCCCCACAAAAGATAAAATCATCAAAGCCTTTCGCTTGATAGTTTCGCGCAAGCCTACCGAAAAAGAAGTATTGATTTTGACAAATTATTACGAAAAAGAAAGAAAGAAAATAAGCGAAACAAGTGCTAAAAAACTATTGACAGTAGGCGAATATCCCATTCCTGCGACCATCAACAAGCCTATGCTTGCCGCTTTGATGCGCGTGGTCAATACGATTTATAATTTAGAAGAAACCATTACAAAGTCATAAACGCCATGGAAAAAGAAATCTTAGAACACGGCCTCCATTTCAACCGACGACGTTTCTTGTCCACCATGAGCTTAGGGCTGGGGAGTGTGGCTTTGGGGTCGTTGATGGTGCCCCATTTACTCAGCGGAGGCGACAACGACGGTACAGGCTTTCTGCCAGGTATTCCGCATTTTGCCCCCAAAGCCAAACGAGTCATTTATCTGTTTCAAAATGGCGCGCCCTCACAGTTAGAAACCTTTGACTACAAGCCCCGTCTGCGTGAAATGATGGGCCAAGAACTCCCCCCTTCGGTACGTGGAGTGCAACGCCTCACAGGCATGACGGCCAATCAAGCGGCCTTTCCTTTGGCAGGTTCTTTTACTAATTTTAAGCAATACGGCCAGTCGGGTGCGTGGATAAGTGATTTGTTGCCTTATACTTCCAAGATTGCAGACGACCTGTGTATTATCCGTTCGATGTACACCGAAGCCATCAACCATGACCCCGCTCTTACTTTTTTTCAAACAGGATCGCAGCAAGGCAACCGCCCAAGTATGGGCGCGTGGCTGAGCTATGGCTTAGGAAATGAAAATAAAAACCTGCCCGATTTTACCGTATTACTATCGCGTGGTATTGGCAACGGGCAGGGCGTTTACTCCAAACTCTGGTCAAATGGTTTCTTAGATTCTGTCCACCAAGGCGTGCAGTTTAGCAAAGGCGAAGACCCTGTGCTTTATATCCGCGACCCCGAAGGAATGGACAGGCAAGCCCGCCGCGAAATGCTGGACAATCTTTCAGAATTGAACGAACTGTCTTACAATGAATTTGGCGACCCAGAGATTACGGCCAAAGTGAAACAATACGAAATGGCTTATCGGATGCAAACGGCTATTCCTGAAGTGATGGACTTATCCAAAGAATCGGATGACATTGTAAAACTCTATGGACCAGAGTGTTTGGTGCCAGGAACTTTTGCCGCCAACTGCCTACTGGCCCGAAAACTATCCGAAAATGGGGTTCGTTTTGTACAACTCTATCACCAAGGCTGGGACCAACACGGCAATCTTCCTTTTGAAATAACAAGCCAAGCCAAAGACGTAGATCAGGCTTCTGCTGCCTTAGTAACCGATTTGAAACAACGCGGCTTGTTGGACGAAACACTGGTGATTTGGGGAGGCGAATTTGGCCGTACGAGCTATAGCCAAGGAAAACTGACAATCGACAATTATGGACGCGACCATCACCCACGTTGTTTTAGTATTTGGATGGCAGGTGGGGGCATCAAGCCAGGCATGGTCTATGGAGAAACCGACGAACTGGGCTACAATATCCAAAGAAACCCCGTACACGTACACGATTTTCAAGCCACTGTTTTGCATCAATTGGGTCTTAATCATGAAAAATTAATTTTCAAACATTTGGGACGTAGGTACAGACTAACAGACATCTCTGGAAAAGTAGTACGTGATATTATTGCTTAAACTACATGAATAGAAAACTCCAAAATATGGCCGAGCAGGCCCTGATTGTTTCAAACATTTTCATTGTTTTTCTGCTTTTCTTTGAAAATCAGCTCATTGTGCCTACTTGGCTACAATCGGTGGGAAGAATGCACCCTTTGCTTCTCCATTTCCCCATCGTTGTTTTACTCGCGGCGTTCGGAATGGAGTTTTTTCGTTTCAAATCCACCTATATTTCCAATACATTTTATCTTGGTTTTTTGAACACGCTCTGGCTCACGGGTGCTTTATTGGCAGCAATTACTGTTATTATGGGCTTGCTTTTATCCAAAGAGCAAGGCTATTCGGGCGACACCCTGCTGTGGCACAAATGGTGGAGCGTGGGGGTTTTGTGGTTTTCTACCTTGTTTTATTGGATTAGAAATGCCGCTTGGTACAAACCTATTTTGGCAAAATCTATGGCAGCTACGGCGGCTTTGTCCGTAGTTATGGTAGGGCATTTTGGTGCGACACTCACCCACGGCGATGGTTTTATTTCAGCGCCTATTACCCAATCGGCCCCTGTGCCACTCCATGAAGCTGTGGTTTTTGCCGATGTAATACAACCCATTTTTGAGCAAAAATGCGTTGCTTGCCACAATTCCGATAAAATGAACGGCGAGTTGATGTTTACCGACATAAAATCAATTTTAAAAGGAGGAAAAACTGGTAAATTATTTGTGCCAGGAAAGCCCGAAATCAGTCTATTGTTAGAGCGAATACACCTGCCGATGGGAGAAAAAAAGCACATGCCCCCCACAGGAAAAGCACAACTTAGTTCCCAAGAAATAACACTGCTTTCGCTATGGATAAAAGGCAATGCCGATTTTACAAAAAAAGTAACCGACCTCTCCCCTACTGATTCTCTGCGAATTATTGCCAGCACTTTGTTTAGCCCCGTTGAAAATACAGAAGAAATCTATGATTTTGATGCCGCAGATGAATCAACCATAGCAAAGCTCAGAACAGCCTACCGCACCATTGCCCCATTGGCCCGCGAATCGCCCGCGCTATCGGTTAGTTTCTTTAACAAAAGTAATTTTACAACAGAAAAATTGTCAGAATTGAATGCAATCAAAACCCAAATAGTGGCTTTGAATCTATCCAAAATGCCTGTATCTGACACTGATTTGAAAAATATTATTCCGTTTGAAAATCTTCAAAAATTAGACCTAAATTTTACGAATATTACGGGAAAAGGCTTGAAAGAATTGACGATTTTGAAACAATTAAAAACCCTTTCACTATCGGGTACACAATTAAATTTCAATGACTTACAAGGAACGATTGGCAACTTCAAGAACCTCAAAACCATCACTTTATGGAATACACAGCTGAGCGTATCTGAAATAAATAAATTACAAAAAGCACGTAAAGACATTACCTTCGTAGCAGGTTTTAGAGATGATGGCAGCAATCCAATCAAGCTAAATCCACCGCAAGTCAAAAACAGTTCCACTATTTTTGGCCAACCTATTTTGGTGCAACTGTATCACCCAATCAAGGGCACAGAGATTCGTTACACCACCGATGGCACAATGCCCGACAGCATAAAATCTCCTTTGTTTAACAACCAAACCCTTTTGAAAGAAAGCGCATCTTTTCGAGCCAAGGCATATAAAACAGGTTGGTTGGGCAGCGATGAGACTACCTTTGATTTTTACAAAAGTAGCTTCAAACCCGACAGTAGTCATCTACTATTGGCCCTCAATAGGGTACATCAAGCTGCGGGTGCAAATACGTTTTTTGATGGAAAATTAGGCACATTCAGTGCCAATAGCCCCGCTTGGGCCAACAACTGGGCAGGTGTAAGAAACAACGATTTGGCACTGGTTTGCGCGTTTAAAACACCCGTATTGCTGTCTTCGGTGGGTTTGCGTATTATGGAAGAAGTCGAAACAGGCATTTTTCCACCCGAATTTGTGGAAGTTTGGGGAGGTACGAACGAAAATCAGATGCGGCTTTTAGCCAAAATAAAACCATCAATTCCGTCGAAAATGCGTCCGCATTTGTTGTATGCCATTACGGGGCAGTTCAAACCCACCACTATTACGCACCTAAAAATCATCGCCAAACCCCTTCAAAAAATCCCCGAATGGCACGGCAGTAAAGGCAGTGTCGCCTTGTTGTTGATTGATGAGATGTTTTTGAACTAAAGCCTGCAATCGAAACAACTCGGCATAAGTAGTTGAGTAAAATTAGGCGGTTCGCCGCTGCGATGCGAGGCCGCCCGTGCGGTATTATTATTGGTGGCACGACTGATTTAATACGCTCAATAAAAGCATCTTAAGCAATAGTCGTGCCACCAATTAAATATGCGCAACTACTTAGTACCCATTTAGTTGCATGAGTTTTTGATGGCTGACTGTTTTTATAAGTTGATCAATGCGTCAGAGAAGTCTGTTCAGTATTTTGAAGAGTACTCATATCCAGCTTTTTGAGCAACCGATAAAACCGAAACGTTAAGAAAACCGCCGAGAAAGTAAGCCCTGCCGAGAGCGCAATCCAGATGCCCGTTACGTCCATTTTGAGGGTGAAGGCCAACACATAACTGAGCGGCAACGCAATGACCCAATAAGCAACAAGCGTGATAAAAGTAGGCACTTTGATGTCGTTCAAACCGCGCAACGCACCCAGCGCCACCACCTGAATACCATCGGAAAGCTGAAAAAAGCCCGCGATGATAACAAGTGCCGATGCAATTTGCATAACGGGCAGGTTATCTTTTAGGTAAACCGTTACCAAAAAATCGTTGGCTGTCAAAAACAGCAAGCAGCAAAGACCCATGAAGGCCGTTACGAGCAAAAAAGCCGCCGTCCCAGCCCTAAAAACCGCCGTTTTGTTTTGTTGCCCAAACGCTCTACTCACCCGAATAGCCCCCGCCGAGGCAATGCCCGTAGCCATCATGTAGGTGGTAGAGGCCAGATTAATAGCAATTTGATGCGCTGCCAATTGGTTTTTACCCAACAAACCAATCATTACCACAGCCAACGAAAAAGCGGCAATCTCAAAGAAGAACTGAAAGCCCGTTGTGGTAGCCAACCGTAAAATTTTGGGTATCAAATCGCCCAGATTTAGTCCCGCCGAAACCCTTAAATACTTGCTAAAAACCGAACTCCGCCACACATAAATCGAAATGGCAACGGCCATGTAAGTACGGGCAATAAGGGTAGCAGTAGCCGAACCATTGAGCCCTAATTTTGGAAAAATCCAAATGCCATTGATGAGTAAATAATTGAATAACCCATTGATAATCAAGGCAGAAACAGTGATAAACATAGCCACGCGCGGAAACGAAAGACCATCGCTGAGCTGGCGAGTAGCCACAAACAAAAACAATGGAATGTTGGACGCACTCAAAATATACATGAAAGGCCGCGACAAGTCGGTGATTTCGGGCGTTTGGCCAAACCACTCAAAATAAAACGCCAGCACCACCGAAATAAGCCCCAACACCACGCCCATAATGGCCGCCGCCCACAAACCTGCTCTAAAAGTGCGCCCAATTTCTACGTCGTTTTGTTGGCCTTTGGCTTGCGAAATCAACGAACCAACCACGCCCAAACCACCCACGGCAATACTCGATACCAAAAAAGCCTGCGAGCCCGCCAAACCTGCCGCGCCAAGCGCCGTTGCGTCTAAAAAACGACCAACCAAGATATTGTCGGTTACGCCCATCAAAATAACGCCCAATTGAGCAATGACAATGGGCAAACCAAGCCGAACCGTTTCAAGGATTTCGCGGCGATAAATGGGAAATAAGTGTGTCAAAAAATAATGATGAATAATGAATGATGGCACGAGCGGGACGCTCGCGCTATCTTATTGGTCAGTTTTATTGGAAAAAGTCTTTCATTTTCTCGAAAAACCCTTTCTCATTTTTATTGGGTTTGGGCTGGAAATTAGGGGCATTTCGGAGTTTTTCGAGTGTGGCTCGCTCTTCAGTAGAAAGCTGCTTGGGTGTCCAAATATTGATATGCACCAGTTGGTCGCCGCGCCCGTAGCCGTTCAACTCCTTGATTCCCTTGCCTTTTAGACGCAAAATCTTACCCGCTTGCGTTCCTGCGTCAATGCTAATTTTGGCCTTTCCGTCAATGGTTGGCACTTCTACTTGGGTGCCAAGAGCAGCTTCGATAAAACTAACGTGGAGGCCAAAAACCAAGTTATTGCCGTCGCGTTTGAGGTTTTCGTCTTCTTCCTCTTCTACCAAAATGAGCAAATCGCCCGCTACGCCACCGCGCGGCGGCACGTTGCCTTTGCCACTCATCGAGAGTTGCATTCCGTCCGACACACCGCCTGGTACTTTGAGACTAATTACGTCGTCTTCGAGCAAACGGCCTTCACCCGCGCACACATCGCAGCGTTCGCTCACTATTTTGCCTTCGCCGTTGCAAGTGGGGCAAGTGCTGCTCGACACCATTTGGCCGAGCATCGTATTTACTACTTTTCTGATTTGCCCCGTGCCATTGCAAGTATGACAAGTTTTGAGCGACGTGCCGTTTTTAGAGCCGTTGCCCGAACAAGTATTGCAAGTTACGTAGCGTTTTACTTTTATTTTTTTATCGGCCCCTTCCGCAATTTCTTGCAACGTAAGCTTGAGCTTGATGCGCAGGTCTGAACCGCGCCTCACGCGCCGTCCGCCACCGCCACCCCCGCGTGCTTGTCCGAAAATATCACCAAAAGGCGACCCCTCGCCAAAAACATCGCCAAATTGCGAGAAAATGTCGTCCATCGTGAAGCCACCCGCTGCGCCAGCACCCGCACCGCCCATGGCCGCGTGGCCAAATCGGTCGTATTGTTGGCGTTTTTGAGCGTCGCTCAGCACGCCATACGCTTCGGCGGCCTCTTTAAATTTGTCCTCTGCCGAAGGGTCGTCGGGGTTTTTGTCAGGGTGGTATTTGATAGCCAACTTGCGGTAGGCTTTTTTGATTTCGTCTTCGGCAGCTCCCTTCGCCACGCCCAACACTTCGTAATAATCTCGTTTCTGTGCCATCTTTTTTAGCTTCCTACTACAACCTTGGCGTAGCGAATTACTTTATCGTTCAAAAAATATCCTTTTTCTACTTCGTCAATTATTTTGCCTTTCAACTCTTCAGAAGGAGCTGGAAACTGGGCAATAGATTCGTGCAAGTCGGCATCAAGGGTTTCGCCTCTGGCCACCATTGGCTTTAAACCTTTGGCTTCGAGCGTTTTAGAAAACTTGGTGTAAATCAGCCCCACGCCTTCTTTGAGCGGTTCTATTTCCGAAAAATTTTCAAACGAGGTCATGGCGCGCTCAAAATCATCTACTACGGGCAGCACCGCTTTCATCAGTTCTTCGTTGGCAGCGGCCATCATGTCCAATTTTTCTTTGGCCGTACGCCGCCGAAAATTCTCAAAATCAGCATAAAGGCGCAAATATTTATCTTTCAATTCGGCTACCTCCGCGCTCAATTTATCGGTTTGCGAGTCAGCTTCCAGCGTTTCAGTTTCCATTTCTTGAATGGTTTCTTCTACTGGTTGCTCCATTTCGCTGATTGGTGTGGTTTCTTCGGGATTCATTGTATGGGTCATTTTCTTCCAAAAACTAAATTTTGATTTTTTGTTCATATTTCGGTTGCGTAGCGCGTACCAAACTGTGTCAATTATTCTGCCAAAGCCTATCTTGCTGACACATTGGCAGTCAGCTAAGTCCAATCTTCAATCGGGCTGCCACCTGTTTCGCGTCTGCGCAGGCGACACAGCTTTCTCACTCATTCCAGATTTCCCAGGCTTTTTCGGCCTGCAATTGCAGCATCAGCAACCCATTGTGGGTGGCTGCACCCTGCGCCGCACCTTTTTGCAAAAACAGGGTTTCGGCAGGGTTATACACCAAATCATACAATAAGTGCGCACTTGTGAGCAATTCGTACGGAATCTGCGGGCATTCTTCTACGTTTGGAAAAGTGCCAACGGGTGAGGTATTGACAATGAGACGGTGCTTTTGCACGATTTCGGGCGTTAAATCTGCATACGTGAGCGTAGGCCCAGCAGCCTGCCGCGACACCACGCGGTACGGAATCTGCAAATCGGTTAAGGCCGCAAAAACGGCTTTGGCCGCGCCGCCGTTGCCCAGCACCAACGCCTCCATCGGTTGGGCTGGCGCAACCGTGGATAGCCAATTTTCTAACGAAGTTTTAAAACCATAATAATCGGTATTATAGCCAATTTTACGACCATCGGGCAAGATTTTAATGGTATTTACCGCCCCTATTCTGGCCGCCGAAGCGGGGTCAAGCTGGTCTAAAAACGGGATAACTGCTTGCTTGTGCGGAATCGTAACGTTTAAGCCCACCAAGTCTGGATTTGCCGCCAACAAACCCCTAAATGCTTGACAATCTGGCAGTTCTAATAATTCATAACGGCAATTAGGGATATTCTCGCGTTCAAATTTTTCGGTAAAATATTTTTTTGAAAACGAATGTTTAAGCGGATAGCCAATGAGTGCAAAAAGTTTCATGCTATTTTAAAATGGGGGCCAGCGCGTCGCGGTTGGCATCAAGCCATTCGTGAATGTCCGTTACAATTTGTTTAATGCCAATTTGTGGCTGCCAGCCCGTCAAGCGCGTTACTTTGCGGTTGTCCGTTACGTACAAACGAATATCTGCCGTACGGTTTTCGGTTACTTGTTTAATTGGAATGGTTTTGCCCGTTACTTCTTGGCAAACTTTGGTGAGTTCTTGCAACGATGCGCTACTTTGCACACCACCACCTGCGTTTAATATTTCACCATTTACTTGCTCTAAATTATGCAACTGCCAGTCAATGAGGCGATAAAGGTCGGCAATATGAAGCATATCGCGGGTTTGTTTGCCCGTGCCGCCGTAGCCAATATACGAGAGCTGCTGCTCAAAATAGTGTTTGGCAATCCACAACACCATCACGCCCTGGTCCACCTTGCCCATTTGCCAAGGGCCTGTTATGACACCGCAACGGTTGATAACAGTTTTCAGGCCATAAAATTCGTTGTACTCTTGAATGATGAGTTCAGAAGCTAACTTGGTCGTGCCGTAGAGCGAGCGCGGGCCATCAAGCGGAAAATCTTCGGCAATACCCTGCGCCGATGCCCCTTTTACGGGCTGCGCGTCGGCCAGTACAAAGCGGGTTTCAGCTTCCTCAAAGTTTAACGTTTCGAGGGTTTTGATGGGATATACGCGACTCGTGGACAAGAAAATAAAATCGGCGCGGTGTTTGAGCGCGTAATTGAGGCAATTGATGGTACCAAACAAATTGGTGTTAATCAAGTAGTCGGGCGTACCGTCTAAACCTGCCAGCACCGACGGTTCGGCAGAGGCTTCAATGATTTTATCAACGGCAGGCAGCGCGTCAAAATCTTCTTTGCTGCGAATGTCGCCGTGCAAAAAATCAACGCCTGCTTTTTTCAAACGGCTGAGATTCAGTTCTGAGCCACGGCGTTTGAGGTTGTCTAAGGCCAGAATTTCGTAAGATGGATAATTGGCTTTGAGCGAAATAGCCAACGCTGACCCTACAAAGCCTGCGCCGCCAGTAATTAATATTTTCACGTTTTTAGTTTGGTTTAAAATGATTTTTTGCTCACAGATTACGCTGATTTACACAGATGCGGTTCGCCGCCGCAATTCTTTTTTTATCTGCGTAAATCAGCGTAATCTGTGAGCGTATGTGCTCAATTAATAAGTTCGTTTGAGTTTAATGTTTTCAATGGGGCGAATAACGAGCGGCACTTTTTCTACTTTTACGGCGCTGCTGTCTAAGCCAAACCACTTGTCTTCGCTGTTTGTAATGCCTTTTATCAAAAAATAAGCCTTCATGATGAGTTGTTCAAAGAGGGGCAATTCGTTTTCAAAAGACAAAAAACGCTCCAAAACCACGAATCGAAAATCGCCAATAACGTTTTGTTTATTGAGCGACTCGTAGCGGCTGGTAATATCTACTTCCTTATTTTTCACCATTTCTTCTATTACTTTTCGGAAATACAAATTGATGCGCTGCTCCACCCTAAAACCCAGCCGAAAAGTAACTTTGATGGCATCGTCGGGTTCAATGATGTTCACTTTATATTCCATGGTGTAGGGGTCGTCGGTAATGTCCACGTGCACAAACCAGTAAATATCAGCGCGTTTAGGGCGTTTTTGAAAAATCGAATAAATAATTTTTGATTCTACCTCAGTTACCCGGGCAGCATTGGTCATAAACACCAAATGGGTGGCATATTTTGGAATACTAATATCGCGGCTAAGTTCTTTGAGAGCGTCTAAATACGTGTCCAATTTGACGTACTCAGTTAAGCGGAGTTTGATATAAAAAGCACGATACCAGATAACCATGACGGAAATGATGGCAGCAGCAATAAGCAACGATACCCAACCACCGTGGAAGAATTTCTGTAAATTGGCTACCAAAAACGCCCCCTCAATAGAAATGTAGATGGTCATAAACAACACCACCCACCACATCTGGTATTTTTTGGCGTACAAATAATACGACATCAAAATGGTGGTCATCAACATGGTAAGCGTAATGGCCAAACCATAAGCTCCTTCCATGTTGGCCGATTCTTCAAAATACAGCACAATGCCCATACAGCCCATCCAGAGTAAAATATTGACGCTCGGTACGTACAATTGGCCTTTTTGCAAAGTAGGATATACCAATCGTACTTTTGGCCAGAAGTTGAGCCGAATGGCCTCGCTGATGAGCGTAAACGACCCCGAAATCAAGGCTTGGCTGGCAATAACTGCGGCCGACGTGGCAATGACAATACCGGGTAGTTTGAACCACTCGGGCATCAATTCAAAAATAGGTTTACGGCCATTAAGCAACTCGCCATTATGGAGAATAAGCCAAGCACCTTGCCCGAAATATTGCAAAAGCAGCGCCGTTTTTACAAAAATCCAGCTAATTCTGATATTACCCCGCCCGCAGTGTCCAAGGTCAGAGTACAGGGCTTCTGCACCCGTAGTGCACAAAAATACCGCCCCCAAAAGCCAAAAACCTTCGGGCGTTTCAAACAACATTTGGTAGCCGTACAGGGGGTTGAGGGCGCGTAGAATGGTCCAGTCTTTGGCAATCCACATCACGCCCAAAATAGCCAACATCGAAAACCAAACCAGCATCATCGGGCCAAAAGCCGAACCCACTTTACTGGTTCCCAATATTTGCACCAAAAACAAAAGTGTGATGATGCCCAACACAATGGGAACGGTCTCAATTTTTGGATAAAGTATGGTTAAACCTTCTACTGCCGAGGCAATAGAAATAGGCGGCGTAATGATACCATCGGCCAAGAGCGTAGCACCACCGATGATGGCAGGAATAGTAAGCCAACGCGCATGACGACGCACCAGCGCGTAAAGTGCCAAGATACCGCCCTCGCCCCGGTTGTCAGCCCGAAGAATAAGAATAACGTATTTACAAGTGGTTTGGAGCGTAAGCGTCCAAAAAACGCAAGACAACGCCCCCAACACGATTGCTTCGGAAATGGGTTGAAGCCCAATAATGGAATTCATGACATAGAGCGGCGAAGTGCCAATGTCGCCGTAAATAATGCCCATGGCCACCAGCAAACCCGCTGCCGTTGCTTTGTCCATGTTTTTGTTATGACCGTTTTCCATAAAAGAAGTACAAAAATTGATTTAAAACGAATTGACAAATATAGAGTTATGCTTCTCTTATTCGGGTTTTGATGAACCGTTTGTTCAGACAACTACAGTGCATTAATCCAAACAAGCAACCAATTGGGTTTGAAAAACAATAAAATAATGGGCAAAACAAGCAAAAAAACCAATACAATGCGCAGATAATGAATCATTTTGAATGGTTCTGCTAAAACAGCAACGGCTACTTTTTCTCGAAAAAACAAATAAAAAGGCAACTTGAAATAATAAGCCAATGATACCACGGCGTTGAGCAAGCCCAGCACCAGCAAAGCCAGCAGCCAGCCGTCGGGCGTAGTTTGGTAGCTTTCCCACAATGCCGAAAAAACCAGCAGCTTGGCCGTAAAACCCGCCGTGGGTGGCAAGCCCACCAACGACACCGCCACCACCAAAAAAGCCATCGCCAAAAACGGTTGCTCGCCGCCTTTTCCTGCCATTTGCCGCAAATCCGTTTGGCCATTGCCCAGCAAATCTATCAGCAAAAACGCGGCCAAATTGGCAAACAAATAAACGACCAAATAAAAAACAGTACCCTCAAAACCCGTTTTGTTGAACGCCACCAAACCCACCACCATAAAACCCGCCTGCGCCACCCCCGAATACGCCAAGAGCCGCCGCAAGTCGTTTTGCCAAAGTGCGGCGGTATTGCCCACCAAAATACTGGCCAAACTCACCACCGCCAATGGTAATTGAAAACCAACGGGCAAGGCACTCAGCAGGCGCATGAGTACCAACAAAGCCGCCGCTTTGGGGGCCACCGACAAAAACGCCGCCACAGAAAGCGGCAAGGCTTCGTACACATCGGGCACCCACGACTGAAACGGCGCAAGTGATAACTTAAAAAAAACGCCCCCCAACACCAAAAAACCAGCCACCAGCACCACCCAAACGGGGTTTTGGGCCAAGTTATCCACAAAAACTTCATTGGTAAAATCGAGTGTGGCGGCCATGCCGTAGAGTAGCGACAGGCCGTAGAGCATCACCGCCGAACTCAACGCCCCAAACAACAAGTATTTTAGGCTCCCTTCGGCGGGTTTTGCGCCGCGCCCAAAAGCCGTAAACAAATACGACCCAACCGAAACCAACTCAATGGCCAAATAAATACTCAAGCCATTGACAGCCATGGTCATTAAGTACAACCCCAACACAACAACTGGCAAAATAACGTAAAACTCAACAGCAAGCACCGCCCGCGTGAGGCCAATGTGCGCCAATGTGAGCAAAGTGGCTACGGTAATGGCTATTTTAAAAAAAACGGCTTGCTTGTCTAAGAACAAAAGACGGTGAAATAAATGCCCCGTGCCATCGTTCCATTGTTGAACCACGAACACCAAAACAACCAGCGCCATCCCAAAAAGCGTTGCCCCCAAAATGGCAGGTATCTGCGCTTTCCAGCGACTTCGCCGCAGTAAAAGTTCGAGCATTGCCACCAACACAAATGCCATTATCCACGCCGTTTCGGGCATAAAATGCGGTAAGCTGCGAAAAATTTGGGTGAGGTGGTCTTTGAGTTGCAAATGCGTAATTGTAATTTGCCCCAAAAATACGAGTAACCAAACACAAAAACGCAAAATACGCCGTAAAAAGCACCAACAACACTTTTAAAACATGAAAACAGCAGCTTTTATTTTCGTTTTAACAATGAGCCACTTTTTAGTTTTTGGCCAGCAAACTTTTTTACAAGACCTCAACGGGCGGCCTATTTTTGAGAACAGTGCCACCGACGTAGAAGGCTCTCCTTACCTGCGCGAAACGTGGACATCGGGCGTGGTAAAGGCCAAAAGCAACCGCAAAAATTACGACATTCCTAAACTTCGCTACGATGCCCACAAAGACGAATTGGAATACGACCAAGCGGGTAGCTTGTTTAGGTTTAGTGCCGAAAACGTTGCCGAGTTTACCCTCATCGAAGGCACATTTCGGGCGGGTTTTCCAGCCGTTGGCAGCCTTACACCCAAAAATTTCTACCAAGTACTGTACGACGGCGAAAAAATCAAACTTCTCAAACGCATCTATGTGGGCATTCAAACCGAAAAACCTTACAACTCGGCCACCATCATCAAGCGGTTTGTAAAAGAAGAAAGCCTTTATTTGTTGAAAAACAACGTAGAAATGCGCCGTTTCAAAAAAGACAAAAAATCATTTTTTGAGATAATTACCGACAAACAACCCGAAATGGAAGCCTTCATGAAAGAGCAAAAAATAAAGTTCTCAAAAGAAGACGACCTCATACGGCTATTGGAAAAATATGAAAGTATTTAGTGTCTGAACGAACAGCTAAAAAATCGTATAAAGTGCTGATAAAAAGGCGGTTATGCGCCATTTTACCATTTGAATGTTTTGGGCATTTTATTGTTTATCAGCCAAAAAACTACTCAAAACGTACATAGATTGCTATTTTTAAGTATTTGAACAAAAATAGGTGCAAATTAATCAAATATTTAGACCCAATTGGTTTGCCGTCAAGTAGTTATACTCTTTTCGTTCAGGCGCTTCTTGCCAAATTTTTCCGTTGAGTTCTGGCGTAGCAGTCATTTTACAAAAGCATTTTTACGTTTACGGCGATTGGTGGCCAAACAAAAAAACTCCTTAGAAATCAATCTAAGGAGTTTTTTGTTTGGCTTTAAGTTGCTGCGAACTATTGGTGTGGTCGCGTAGGGATTCGAACCCCAAACCTCCTGATCCGTAGTCAGGTGCTCTATCCAATTGAGCTACGCAACCTAAATTTTGTAAACTTTGCCGCTTTTTATGCTAAGCCCCAACCAGCAGCGAATGTTTTTGGGAGTGCAAAGGTAGTAAATATGGTTTTAAATGAAAAGAAAAATCAAAAAATTATGTGGAGTTAAAGTCAAAAAAAGGGGTTTTTAGAAAAAAATAACTGATTTACTCAAAAATTTTTGGCTATTTGTGCAACATTGGCAAGTCAACAAGCGTCATTGAGCCGAACATTACTTATTTGGATTCTTATATTTACATAAACAAACACACCGAATTGGTAGAACGGTGCAAGCTGGGAGAAAGCAAAGCGCAGTACGAACTGTACAAGCACTATGCCAAATCGATGCTGAATGTCTGCGTGCGGGTACTCAACCACCAGGGCGAAGCAGAAGACGTGCTGCAAGAAGCATTTTTAGACGCTTTTACGCAGCTGCATACCTTTAGAGGGCAATCTACTTTTGGGGCTTGGCTCAAACAAATTGTGGTAAACAAAGCCATCAATCAGCTGCGGCAACGGCGGTTGCAGCTGGTCTCGGTTGATGATTTTTATACCCCTGACAACCAATATGAGGTAGCCGATGCCGAGCCGTTTGACGAAGAAGAAATAACACTTGACGTGGCACGGGTACGGCAAGCCCTTTTTCAATTGCCCGAAGGCTATCGCGTGGTGCTGTCGCTGTATTTGTTTGAAGGCTACGACCACGAAGAAATTGGAGAGATTCTAAAAATTAGCGAATCTACCTCGCGTACACAGTATATGCGCGGCAAAAAAAAATTGATAGAAATACTTACACACACCCCGTCATGAAAGATAAATTACAACGATTTGTCAGAGATAACCACGAAGCTTTTGATACCGAAACACCATCTGACGCGCTGTGGCACAAACTCAACGAGCGGCTTCCAAAAGTTATTTTGGTGGGCGAGAAGCCGTCTGATGAAACCGTAACAAAAGCACCTATTGTTCACAAAGATTTTGAGAACGGGGGCAAATGGCCAACCCTTTCCACTTTTAGGCGTTCGGAAGGTGCTTGGCGCGTAGCCGCAGCGGTGGTACTGGCCGTGGGGTTGGGCTGGTATGCCAACGATTTTAATCAACAATACCGCCTTACTGAAAACCCTAATTTGGCATTGAGCAGTCCCAATTATGCCAAACAAATGAGCCAATACACGCAGCTGATTGACAGTAAAAGGACTGAATTGCAGCACATTGCCCAAACAAACCCAGTGCTTTACAAAGAATTTGCGGCAGAACTCAACCAATTGGAGTATTCGTATCAAAACTTAAAAGCCGATTTGCCGCAAAACCCCAATCAGGAAATGGTAGTGCGGGCCATGATTCAAAACCTGCAATGGCAAATTGAGTTATTGAACCAGCAACTGGATATTATACAACGCATTAAATCAAAAAATAACAATGAAAGCGCAAAAATTATATAACGGAGTCTTGGGTCATGGGTCAGTGGTCATGGGTCATGGGTCAGTGGTCAGTGGTCAAGGGTCAAGTGTCCTTTCACCTTTCCGTACGGGCAGCTCCGACCTTTCACCTTTTACCTTTCCGCATGGGCGGCCCCGACCCTTCACCTTTCACCTTTCACCTTTCACCTTTTACCTTCTCATCTGTTTGATGTTCAGTGTTCAATGTTTTGCCAACGTGGAGAAGAAAAAATCGGTGATTAAAATATTTGACATGGCTGCCAAAGACAACCTGTTGATTGACAATCAATTTGGAAAAGTAAACGTAAGTCTTTGGGACAAAAACGAAGTTCGGATAGACATTACTGTCAGCGTTAAATCGGCGAACGAAGACCGCGCCCAGCGTTATTTGAATTCGGTAGAAATTGTGGACAAACGCGCTGGCGACCAGATTAGTATGCGTACTATTATTAACAAACAAGAGAGTTCGTCGGGCTGGAATTGGCCATGGAGCAGCAAAGAATCTGACAATCAAATTCAGATAGATTACACGGTTTCGATGCCCAAAAACAACGCCTTGACCGTCATCAATCGTTTTGGCAATACCAACATTCCGAGCTTTAAAGCCCCGCTGGCGGTTACGTCCAAGTACGGCAATTTTACGGCCAACGACTTGATGGGCAGCAAAAACGACATTGATGTATCTTATGGAAAAGCGGATATTCAGCAGATGAGCAATGGTAAAATTGATGTTTCCTATTCTACTTTAAACTTAGAAAGCATCAAAACGCTCACCATCGTCAATCGTTTTGGAAAACTCAAAATTGGCCAAGTAGAAAAAATAGACGGGCGCATTAGTTATTCGAGTGGCCGCATTGGCTTGTTGAAAGAGTCTTGCAACCTAAAATTAGACTTTTCGGGGGGCTTTCGGATTGACCAAGTGGCCACTTCTACCGAAAACGTGGACATTCAAGCGTCTTACTCGTCGGTCAATGTACCCGTCGAAAACAGCGACTGCAACTTTGACGTAACCGTTACGCACGGTGGCTTTAACTACGGCAACAGCCGAAAGGTGATATTCACCCAAAACGACGACGACCGCAAAGACGACCAGCGTGGCTATCGTTCTACCAAACAATACATTGGCAAAATGGGCAACGGCGGCAACATGAAAATAAAGGTAGTTTCAAAGTTTGGTGAAGTGAGTTTGAAATGACGTTCCAGCGTTTTTGGGGTTTGGTTCGTCTATGACTTTGAAACCATAAACAACCAAGAACATGAAATCAAACCACGCTTTTTCTGCCCTCATTTCACTGCTTGCTGTGCTTTGTCTGAGTGCCTGCCAATCTCAAACAGGTGAAGTAGCTGCGCCCCAATCAAGTTGTAAAATCAAGACTTTTTCGTCTTCTTACACTACTTCGCCCGCCACCAACGGCAGTGCAGGCCAATCAGAAACGGTCTATGAATACGACGCATTGGACAATCTGACCCGTACTTCGACCAGCACTAAATCTAAAAACAACAATGATGCCTTTCAACTCAACGAAAGTATCATCACTATTTTTTCCTACGATTCGGAAGGCTATTTGAGCAAAAAAACCGAGCAACACGACCGACAAGATGCGGGGCGAAACACGAAAACCAACACCAACACAAGCTACGTTTATGGGAATGACAAAAAACTAACAACTGCCACTGAAACCAAAAGCGGCAACATTACCCAAACTACGATTTATCGCTACGAATACGATAATGCAGGAAAAGTAAGTAAGTTTATAACCGAAACGGGCGACCAAAAAACTACCCATACCTACGCCAACGGCGAGCTGACAGCAGTAACGCAGCGCGGGGCTAACGGGGCTGATTTACAAATTTATACCGTAACAAATGGCATAGTAACTAAGCAAGCCCAATCGGTTAGCAACTACACCACTTATGCTTACAACAACCAAAGACGATTGACAAAATCGGAGCAGTTTGTGGACGGAAAACTCAATTATTACTACGAGATGTCTCCCATCGAAGCAAAACCAGCAACCGAATCGCTCCCTTCTTTCAAAGGACACCCCATTATATCGCCGCTGACTGGCAAAACAGGGCTTTTTGACGTTTTTAAGTTCTATGCTCTTATTAACAACACAATGACGCAGATGAACGAGAGTACTTATAAATATTCGGTAAACGCCAAGGGGTTTGTTGCCAGCACTATCTTGGCTAATAAAGTATTAGACAAAACGCCCTACACAACTAACGTTACCGAAACCTACGATTACAGGGATTGCCAGTAGTTTATCGAAATCAATCACCATACCCATTTTGACTGAACGTCTCTTATTTGAACTTATTGAAGGCTGCCGCCAGGGAAAAGAAGCAGCCATGAAAGCGTTTTATGAGCGTTTTCATGGCTACGCTTTATCGGTTTGTTTGGCCTATACCAACTCGCGCGAAGATGCTTGCGAAATATTGAACGATGGTTTTATGAAGGCTTTTCGCCAACTAAAAGAATTACAAAATCCAGACGTGTTGCTACCCTGGCTGCGCCGCATCATGGTCAATACGGCCATTGACCACTACCGAAAAAACCTAAAACATAGCCGCGATGTTGCAGTAGAAACCCTTGAAAACAGTTTGGTCGAATCAAATCTAAACGAAGAAGGAATTTTGGCGCAATTGTCAGCAGAACATATTTTGCAGCAACTACAACAACTGCCCACAACCTACCGCGTGGTGTTTGGTTTATACGTGTTGGAAGGCTACTCACACCGTGAAATTGGGGAGAAACTACACTTAGCCGAAAGTACCTCCCGCGCTCATTTGGCCGAAGCCAATCGACTGTTACGCAAGGCTTTGGCCACTCAAAACGACAATAATTATGCGCGAAACCGAAAATGACCCATTGCACGGTTTAATCCGCCAAACCTTGCACAACTACCGCCCCGACTATAACCCACAAGATTGGGAGATGTTGCGGGTCAAGCTCCGCCGTCGTCGCCAGAGAGGTGTTTTTTTGTTTTTATTCTTATTCATTAGCGTGGCCTTGGGTGGGTGGCTTGTGGGTATCAACTATTTTTTTTATCAACCAAAGATAGCCGCAACTCCTGCGCCATCGCCGTTGACTGATCGCTACTTCCCGCCCAAAAAAATAGCAACAAATCGCTTGAAAAAAGTAAAGAAGAAAGTGATTTTGCGAGACCAAAAAATTGCTTTCACGCCAAACACAACCCCAGCCGAGGCTACAGATATCCGCTTGTTTTTTACGGCAGTTGAGCCCTTAGCTACGCAAACCATTCAAACTCCGCCCCCCGAAATAACCAAATTATTACGCCATAAATCGGCCACATTGGCCGCCGAATACGAGATTATTCGGCAAATAACAACGGGTTATTTTGGAACAGACTCCACTACTTACCGCGTACTGACCCGCAACTTAGACAAATGGCCTAATACGGTGATTGTCTGTGACTTTACGTCGAGTATGTATCCATACAGCACGCAATTGTTTACTTGGTTTCAGCACAATGGCAACCCTAAAAATATCAAAGGCATGGTGTTTTTTACGGATTGCGACAGCACAGGTGTTGCTACTACTCAAAGCAAAAAAGCGGGTAAAATGTTTGTAATAAATGTTCCGTTTTCGAGCGCAATTTTACCTACTCTGTTGGCAGCGACACGAAACACCGTCCAAAACGAAGACTTAAAAGAAAACAACGTGGAGGCATTGCTATTTGCCCAAAAAACTTATCCTGATTGCGAACGGTTTGTGCTCATTTCAGACAATGGCAGTGGTGTAAAAAACCGTGCTGCCATCAAGCAAATCACGAAGCCTGTTCACGTTATTGTTTGTGGTTCACCTGCCGATACCACTCAACCCATTGAACCCGACTATGCAGTTATTGCCCGCCAAACCAATGGTAGCCTTCACACCCTCGAAGATGATTTGGAACGCCCAAAATCAATCCCAAAAAATACTTGGATACGCTCAGGCGACTACTATTACCGCTATAATGCCCGCAAAGGCCGCTTTGTTGTCAGTAGTTTTAGCCACCGTCCGCGTCGTTTTTTAGGACTATTTTGGTAAACTAAACCTCACCCAAAACGACGACGACCGCAAAGACGACCAGCGTGGCTATCGTTCTACCAAACAATACATTGGCAAAATGGGCAACGGCGGCAACATGAGAATAAAGGTAGTTTCAAAGTTTGGTGAAGTGAGTTTGAAGTAAAAAATCATTTTACTCCACAAAACCCAAGTCTTTGCCAAAGGTTTCTTCGGTTTTGAACAACGCCCAAAAGGCCAAACCGTAGCAAACAACACCCAACACCCCCGCCGCGCCCAGCACCCCAAACGAAGGCTTAAAAGACTGAAACGCGAAGGTCATGGGAATAACCATGCCCCGCACAATACTCGGTACCGAAGTAGTGGCCGTAGCGCGGAGGTTGGTACCGTAGAGTTCGGCCACCATCATCAAATAGAGGCCGATGTAGCCCGTGCAAAGCCCCGCAAAAAAGCAAATGGCATAGAGCGACGACAACGAACCGACTCCCGCGTACAAAAATGCCCCCGCAAAACAAGCACTCAGGGCCATTAAGTACGCAATGGCTTTGCGCCGCGACTGAATCCACTGGCTCAATGGGCCACTGATAAAATCGCCAGCGGTGAGGCCAAAATAAATAAACATGACGCATTTGCCAGGCGAAACAGGCTCGGCAATGCCGAGGGCTTTGCCAAATTCATTAGCAAAAGTGGCCAAAATACCCACAATAAACCAAGTAGGAATGCCAATAGCCACGCAACGGGCGTATTTAACAAATTGAGGCCAAGTAGTAAAAAAATAGAAATAGTTGCCTCGGCTCACGTGTGCTTGTTTCATTTTTAAGAAAAGCCCTGACTCAAAGACGCTGATGCGCAGCAGCAATAACGCCAACCCCATGCCGCCCCCCACAAAATAAGCCGTGCGCCAGTCGAACCACTCTTGGGTAAGGTAAGCGGCACCCGCGCCCAAATAGCCCACGCCCGCCACCAGCGTAGGCCCAAGGCTACGTATTTTGGCGGGTACAATCTCCGACACCAACGTCATAGCCGCACCAATCTCGCCCGACAGTCCCACCCCCGCTACAAACCGCAGCAACGCGTAAGTTTGGGTATCTTCTACAAAACCACAGGCGATATTGGCCAAAGAATAGGTAACAATTGAACCAAAAAGCACCGAAAGGCGGCCTTTTTTGTCGCCCAGCACGCCCCATAAAATACCGCCAACTACCAAACCCGCTTGCTGCCAATTTAAAATATAGCCACCCACTTTGGACACCTCGGCTTCTGAAAGCCCCAAAGATTGCAAACTGGGCAAACGCACAATGCTAAAAATGAGCATATCGTACACGTCCACAAAAAAGCCCAACGCCGACACAATAACGGGCAACGTAAACAAGGCACGGTAAGGAGATGGTTCTTTATAGTTCATGAAAAAAAACGCTTTCGCCTTGTTTTTGAGCGAAAGAACAAGGATAGAAATTAGAGAAAATTGATGCGCTTTTTAATCTCATCAGGATTGATACGCTGGTGCAAAACTGCGATGATTTCCGCTCGAAAGCCGATTTCATCAACAGCATAGAAAATAGAATAGGGATAATTGGGAAAAAGAGCTTTTCTGATGAACAAAAAACTTTCTTGGCAAAGAAATGGATTATGCCCCAACCAATCAGCAATGCCTTCAAATTCAAGTAAGAAATTTAGTCCAAGCCCTATTTTTTGTTGTTCATACCAATCAATACTGGATTCTAAATCAACTGCAGCTTCTTTGAGAATTACAACTTGGTAGCTATTCATTCCACCCATATTTTTGCTTCAAACGTTGCACCGTCTCTCTTATGGGTTCGCTGTTTTGCTGTTGATTAAGCTGATAGTTTTGGTACCGTTTCGTAACCAATTCTTGAATAAGTGCTTCCGATTGCGAAACCGCCTCTGGTTTTTTTTGGTATTTATGAACCAGAAAATCAATGTATTCCAATAATGCTAAGTGCGCATCTTGGGGCAAAAAATCTACTTGCTGATGAATCAATTCAGTAGTATTCATAATTTTTATTTTTTACAAAGATACTTATTCTTCCAAAAAGTCAAGGTCTTTATTGTGGGTTTCGGCAATGGTGAGGGTGCAATAAAAACCAATCGTAAAACAAATAACGCCCACAATAGCAGCGGCATAGACGGGCGTAACACTGGGTTTGAAATAACCATAAATCATGGTCATAAAAATAACCATGCCCCGCACCATGTTGGGCACGGTGGTAGCCGCTGTTGCGCGTAAATTAGTGCCAAACTGCTCGGCCCCGATGGTAACAAACATGGCCCAGTAGCCAATGCCAAAACCCATGGCCAAACACAAAGCATAGAGCGTATTGGCCGAATCAATGCCCGAAAATAGGTAAACGAGGCAAAAAACGAGCGTAAAGGCCATCATCAAAGCCACAGCTTTTTTGCGCGAAGCCAAGTATTGGCTCAAAAACCCGCTCGACAGGTCGCCGAAAGCCAAGCCTACGTAGCACCACATAATGGCCAGCCCTGGTTTTACGGTTTCTATAATGCCGAGGGCTTTGCCCAGCTCGTTGCTCAAAGTTGCCAAAATACTAATCACAAACCAAGTAGGAAGGCCAATGCCAATGCACTTCATGTAGCGTACAAAACGCGTCCAGTTGGTAAAAAATGAAAAGAAATCGCCTTTGGTTACGTGTTTTTGCGAAGATACTTCTTTGAACATACCCGACTCAATAACTCCCACCCGCAACAACAGCAGGCCAATGCCCAAGCCGCCACCTACCAAATAAGCAATGCGCCAGTCGCCAAATATCTCGACCGTAAAATAAGCTGCCACTGCCCCAAAAAGTCCAACCCCCGCCACCAACGACGTGCCGATGGCGCGCAGTTCTTTGGGCAACACTTCGGAAACCAGCGTAATACCCGCTCCCAACTCACCCGCCAAGCCTATACCCGCAATAAACCGAAGGTATTTGTAAAGCTCCGTGGCGGGCATCAAACTGGTGTCTTGAATAAAACCGCAGGCAATGTTGGCCAAAGAATAAGTGATAATTGACCCAAAAAGCACCGAAAGACGGCCTTTTTTGTCGCCCAAAACACCCCAGAAGATACCGCCAATGAGCATGCCACCCATTTGCCAGTTTAAAATAGTAACACCTACTTCCGACACCTGCTGCTCATTTAAGCCCAGCGATTTGAGACTCGGCACGCGCACAATTCCAAAAAGTAACAAATCGTAAATATCTACAAAATAGCCCAGGGCGGCCACAATAACGGGTAAGCTGAGCAAGTGCGCGCGCGTAGATTTTTCGGCAGTAGAAGCTGGCATGAAAGTAGAAGGTTTGGTTATGGATTGCAATAATAACAAAAATTAGAAGGTTTTGCCATTATTGACCGTACTCATTCATTCTAAATTGGGTAGTGGTACGTTTATGACGTTGTGGAGACTATTTTACGTTCCAAATGGAAATTGGTAATGCCTAAGTGCCCAATTGGGCAACCGCTTTTTGGGCTACGGCACGAAAAAATGCGGTTGCCCCCAAGCCCCGAACGGCGTCCAAAGTACGCCCCAGCGCGTCATCGTTGAATTGACAAGGTCTAAGCCATTTAGAGCTTGGGCACGAGGAATGCGCTTTTAGGCATCGGTCGAGGTTATTAAACCTTCTTTGTTATCTACAAATATTAGGCGAGTTGTAGTTCAGGGTTGGACTTAGTGGGATACACGCCTAGAAAGCGGATAAAAAATGCCTGCAACAGCCAAGCACTAATATCAACAGCTTGGCCGCCCGAAGCGAGAAACAGCAACAATAAAAGGGAGAAATAAGCAATAAACAACGACAAATTGTTGGCAGGGCGTACGTATTGCTGAATCATGGTAAAAATAATCATCAGCCAAAACCCATTGTAAAACAAAAACCCTAAAACACCCTGATTGACGATGGCATCTAAAGAAGGCATATCCATAAAAGCCGATTTGTAGCCTTGCCCCATCAGCACTTCGCCAATGGGCGTTTTGCTACTCAACAAAAACTCTTTGGTCCGTTTGATGCTCTCCACGCGATAAGAAGCCGAATGGTCTATTTGTCCACCACCGTTTTGCATACCTACTTCTGCCCCAAAAGCAGTGTAAAGCACTCGGTTGAAACGCTGCGTAAAAGCCGAAGAATAGTTGGAAAGAACAGACCCGACAAAGCCAAATTGAGCTAAAATGAGGGCAATAACAACGTAAAGGCCAAATCCAACTTTGAGCGATTTAAAGCTAAACGCTGCTTTGGCAATAGCGCGGGCATTGAAAATTACTGCCACTACCAAAGCTACCCCCAGCGTAATGAGGCTGGTATTGGTACGGCAGAGAATCATAACAGCAAAAGAAAAAATAACGGCAATAAGATAAAAAACTTTTAGGGCAATGCTACGGGTTTTCCACAATAAAATAACACTTGCTATGATGGTAGCAAAGGCATTGTTGGCGAAAGTATGGGGGTTAGAATTGCTCTCCATGGCGGCATAACTAATGCCGGCGCGTTCACCAAGATGCCAATTGGGGCTGGTTGAAATGTGATATATCAGGCCCGTACTGGCGAATAAACCATAGAACACCATCACGACGAGTATGCAATCAACTTTGTCATTTGGATAATACATCAACAAAAATAAAAACACGAATGGTATGGTGTACGTCAAAAACTCCCGAGAGCCGTCGCCAATGGGATTCGGTGAGTAGTACTGCCAATAGATGCAACTAAGGCTAATGAATCCTCCCCAAAAAAACAGCAAAAGTGGGTTTGGGTTGTAAAGACGCGAAAAAAGATTGCCAGGCCACATCAGCAAGAAGCCAATTGCCCAATAGGCGATGGTAAACAAACTACCTTGTGGCCCAATGCGTAAGCCATCTCTGATAAAAAATATGATGGGGTAAGAATTCCACAACATATTGATTCCCAGTGCTTGCCGATAATATTTTAAGTCGTCAGTCATAAATTAAAAAGTTATTTAAACAAACCGTATCTAAGAATACAATAGATGGCCCGAAAACCATCTTTCCAGTTAATCTTCTTGCCTTCGGCGTACGTGCGCCCGTAGTAAGAAACCCCCACTTCATAGATACGAATGTTGGGAATACGCGCAATTTTGGCGGTTACTTCGGGTTCAAAACCAAAACGTTTTTCTTGCAACGGAATAGCCTGTATGGTTTCAGTTTTAAACAATTTGTAGCAGGTTTCCATGTCTGTAAGATTGAGATTAGAAAACATATTGCTCAAAAACGTCAAAACTTTGTTGCCAATAGAATGCCAAAAAAATAGAATGCGGTGGGCATTGCCCCCCATAAAACGCGACCCAAAAACCACGTCGGCGTGGCCATCTATAATTGGTTTTAGCAACAAATTAAATTCCCAAGGGTCGTATTCTAAGTCGGCATCTTGCACAATCAAATAGTCGCCGCTTGCATTTTTAATGCCTGTGTGCAGTGCCGCCCCCTTGCCTTGGTTGTATTGATGCCTAAAATAAACCAATGACACATGGGGGCTTTGGCGTTGAAATTCTTGAACTTTAGCTTCTGTCCCGTCGGTAGAGCAGTCGTTTATGACGATGATTTCTTTGTCGAAGTTTCCTATCAATTGAACCGACTCAACGGCTTTCAAAACCGTCTGAATTGTGCGTTCTTCATTGTAAGCAGGAATTATTATACTAAGTTTTGGATTCACAGCTAACCAAGATTAAATTTTTTGAGATATTTTTTTTGCGTTATACCATTGCCTCAAATACGTCAAAGCGGGCTTTTCAACAAAATACGTAATAAGATAAGCAGCAATGAAAGCAATACTAACGGCAAATAACCCAGCTGTAATGAATGACCACCCCAACTTGTCGCGCAGCAGGGTTATTATTCCTACTATTAAATAATGATGAATTACGTAAAGACTGTACGAAATTTTGCCCAAAAATAGCGTTATTCGATTGTTAATCCATTCTAAGCGATTAGTGATAAACAAAAAAAATAACACAAAATAAACAGTGGTGGTAGTCAAATAAGTGTTCAAACCAATGAAAAGTCCTGTATTTTTCCCTTCTTCAAACAAGTATATCGTAACACCATAAGCTATAAAAACACCCGATAAACGCCAAATATTAAAGCCCTCTGCGTAAATTTTATAAAACAATATGCCCGCCCAAAATAATTGAAAGTGATTAACCAGCGGGAAACCTGCTTTGATAGCATCATAGACAGGCGTTTGCGCGTAGCGTATGTAAGCATGTACCAAGATCTGACAAAGTACCAACACAAAACCAATCCATTCTAATCTTCGAACTTGCTTTAAGCCAAAAGCCGCCAGCATTAAACCATAAAATAACATCTCAACTATCAAAGTCCAATAAGACCCGTCCAAGTCTCTTACGTGAAAATAATATTGAAGCATGGTCATGTTAGCCCAGTACTCATGCCAAAAAACATTGCTGTAGCCCCAATAGCTACCTATTGCCATACAAAGTGCAGTAACGCTAACGGCAACCCAATAAACGGGGTAAAGGCGAGAAAAACGCGCTATTACAAAGTCTGAGGCATTGGTTGTTTTGTTGAGCGTCATGAAAATGACAAAACCGCTGATGATAAAAAACAAATCTACGCCCGTAGCCCCCCAACCAACTTGAAAAGGCGCATCTGCTTGATAAAGCATAAGATGGAAAAGCACAACAACAAGTGCCGCGATTCCCCTAAATGTATCCAAGGTCTGTAAACGTAAATGGGTATTCGTGTGTGCTGTCATTCTCTTGTAGTTCTCAATGAACTCGCTCCATTTTACAACTCTTTATGGTTTAGTTTTTGCCTTTGAGTTGAAGTAAACAACTGGAAATTTTGACTAAGATGGCGCAAATATAACCAAAAAAGAGCAAGGGAATGCAAAATTACAAATTACTTTGTAATACAAAGTGAAATTTTTATCACCTACCCAACCGGATATTTTTGACCACCAGCCCAACAAATACCTCTGCCACTTTTGGGACTAAAGCGACAGAGGCCGCAATAGTCATTGTCTAAAATAGATTGACCGATTTGTGAGAAGATTAAGCTGTAACTTTTTTCTTACGGAATATAATTTGGGCTAAAATCGTTGTAGAGATTGATTTTTAATGGTTTTTGTGTATCCATATTACGGAATACATTTTATTTCAACACGTTATGTATAATTTTTATTCCGTAGAAATAAGGTTACAGATTAAATAATAATCATCTTCAAATCAAATGAAGGCGTTTTAGGTGTTGGAAGCTACGCTCAAAATTAGTGACGGTTTTGTTTTCATTGAGCTGGTAATCTTCAGTTACCGATGGGGTGATGCAAAGTAGGGGTATATTGCCTAAGTCATTGGCAGAAACCGTATTGCCTTTGTTTATTTTGGGGGTATTTGAGTATTTTATTTCAATTCCCAAAACGGGCGTAATGCCTTTTACAAGTACCAAATCTAACTCAGCTCCATCTTGTGTTCGATAAAAATAAGGGCTAACGCTGGGCTTTAGTTGGGCAATAATTTGCTGAATCACAAAGCCCTCCCACGAATTTCCTTTCCCAATAAAACCCTCTAAATCTTCCCTATTTTCGATACCCACCACTGCATGAAAAATGCCAGAATCTCTAAGGTAAATTTTGGGCGATTTTACCAACCGTTTTGAAACATTGAGGTAATAAGGCTGCAATCTTCTGATAAGAAACGACTGCTCAAAATAATCAATATAACGCTTTATGGTGTTGATGTCCAATCCCAAGGATTTAGCAAAATCAGAATAATTTAAGACGTTTCCGTGCACATGAGCAATCATCCGCAAAAGGTTGCGTAAGGTATTGGGCCAAACCGACAACCCCAAAAGTGGCAATTCCCTTTCGAGATACGACTGAATGAAGTCAAGGCGATTTTGAAAACTTATTTCGTCCGAGTTGGCCATTAACATTCCTGGAAAACCACCTCGTAACCATAATTTTTCGTAACCATAACTTTGACTAACTTCTTGATATACAAATGGATTGACTTCAATGTATGAAATACGACCCGCCAGAGTTTCGGAACTTTTGGCAAGTAATTCGGGCGAGGCCGACCCCAACAACAAAAATCGGGTATTGCTCCGATTGCGGTCTATTACTGAACGCAACACAGGAAACAACGCTGGCATTCGTTGTACCTCGTCTATAATGAGTAAGTTATCCTCTCGCTGTTGTAAATAATTTTCGAGGTTCGACAACCTATTGTAATCTTCTGGCGACTCCAAGTCGAGATAAATACTCTCTTTCTGAATGACCTTTTGTAGTTGTTTGGCAAGGGTGGTTTTGCCAACTTGCCGAGGCCCGAGCAATGCAACTGCGGGCAAATGCGCCAGTCTCTCTAAAACTTTGTCCGAAATTAATCGTTGGAAATTCATGTTTTAAGCAATTATTCCTGCAAATTTAGAATTAAATTCCAAAAATACAGGAATAATGGTCATTTTTTATACTTAAAGACATTGAATCCACTACCTTCAAAAAACCAAATTGTGTCCATCGTTGCCATCGGTGAGGCAAATGTTTTTTACTTTCGTACCCACTTTAATGGGTTTCGGTACGCCTTCAAAAAAGTAATGGGCGGCACACCCAAAGAAGTAGAAAAAGAATAGAAAAACGCACGGTTGCCGTGGGTTTTCGGAGCTGATGTGGCTGTTGATTCTTTTTTCTAAATGTTGAATCTAAAAGAAAACTTGACCGCAAAAGGGGTAATATTGGCATTTTGGCGGTAGGTGAGCCGATGCACCGCGTCTAAACGCAGCACTTTAAAAATATTGTCAATGGCGTAACCCATTTCAAGATAGGGCGTGTTGCTCAATGCATTAAAACCCAACACTGGATCGCCGTTAACATCAACGGAGGCGAGCAAATCGCGGTTGGCTTGGCGCACGCTGCCGTACAAGGCTTTGGCATTGACCAAAAACCGCCACTTCCACTTTTTTATCAAAGGCAACCGATTGAAAAGTAACCCTTCAAAATTGTGTTCAAAACGTACTTGGGCGTATTGGTCGCAGGCAAATTCAAAAAAATTCATGAGGTTGTAGGCATTTTCGACGTAAAAAAACGATTCATTGCCCAGTGGCGTGTAGAGCAACGGATAGGGCAGATTGGAAGGAATATAGCCCAGTGCCAAGTTGTAGGTGCTGCGCCCCAAGATACCCACCCGTACACTCTGCTGTACGCTCAGCGCCAGCCGATGATAGTCAAAATCGCCATCAAGGAGGTGCTTTACGCCGCGCTGATACCTAAACATAACCAAAGGCCAGCGTTGCGTTCCCAGCGTGAGGCGTTCGTTGTCAGAATACAAAAATACTTCATCTTTACCCCAACGGGTTTCAAAAAAAAGCTCGGTTGTTTGGTAGTTTCCCCTTATCGGCGACTGCTCGGCCATTTGGGGGTTGGTGCGGTAGGCAAACGGATACATGGGGTCAAAAGAGCGTTGCCGCATGCCCACCGTTTGGGTAAGTCCTTTGAACAACTCCCGCTTAAAAAACACCGAATTGTCGCCCTGAAAGTAAGCGCGGCGGTAGTTGCCCCAGCGGGCAAAAGCCCCAAAGAGTGCGTTTGTGCCAATGCTTTCGGAGGTTAAACCGATGCGTTCTAAATCGTAGCTGCGGCTCACGCCCGCTATGGTCCAAGGTTTTCGGCTAAAAATATAATCCACGCCGAGGCTATATTTGTAGCGTTGGTCGGTAGTACCATAGGCCAGGTGCCCCGAAAAAACCCAATGACGGCTAAAGTCGGGGTTGGTGCGCAGGCCGAGCCTGATGCGGTTTCCTTCGAGCGTGTTGCGGGCATACGTGTAAAGATACGGCCCCACGTCAATGTTCACTTTGGGAATGCGCTTGTAGCCTCCCACAAAAATATTCAAAATTTCGACGTAAGTGCGCACCACGGGTACTTGCCGCACCGAGTCAATGAGCTTATAAGCGGTACTTTCGCCAGCGGTGAGGGGTTCGTAGCGGGCTTTGTCCCAAAAATCACCCTCAAAGTCGCGGGAGTCGTCGGCGAGTTCGATGGCAGTGTCATAAAACTTGGACGGGCGCGGGCGATTAACCACAATGTTGCGGTTGGAAGTATAAAATTTGACCAACATACCCGCCGCCGAGTCGGCTACTTGGGCTACATCTACCATCACCCGCGACTTGGTGGTGAGCCAAGTGCTGTCGTTGTCAGTTTGGTCGTATTCTTGCTGAATTTTTATTTTTTCAATAAAATTAAGCTGCGCCGCTTGGCCAATCGTCGCATCTATTTGTACCAGCGCGTGCGAAAGTGTGTCTATCCAAATGGAGCCGCCAAAGGCTTGGTCTTGGGGGCGCTTGGGTTCAAAATCAACCCGATAGCACCAATAGCCTCCCACAAACGTAGTATCAACGAGGTAGTATTCGTAGGTGGTTTTCCAACCGTCGGCAATGGGCGACATAAAATCTTTATTGACAATGTTGAGCCAGTTGTTATAAAAATTATATTGCTGAAACGACGACCCCACGAGCTGCGATATGACGTTGCCGTCGGTTACGGCAATGCCTTTCACATTGGTTTTCAAGATTTTTTCTTTTTGCTTGCGCGGATTGTTGCGATAATAAAACTTAGAGATAGATTCTGACAAATAAATCGGAATGACAGGCTTGCCGTCTTCGCCCGCTATCTTGTCAAACTTTTCGATGGCACCCACTATTTTTTTGATGGCTTTGCGCCGCTTAAATCGCTCCGAGAGGTTATCAACGTCTATTTCTACTTTGTTGTAGCTGTCGTATTCGTAGGCACTGAGCCGTGCAGGATTGTGCAAATCTTTTTCTTTAACTACTTTTCTGATGATGGAGTAAGCAGGGTTTTCGCCCGCATAAATTTTGACTTCTTGCAGTTTAATACCCGCCGATTCTAACTGAAAATCAATGGTTTGGGCAAAAACGCCCGCCTGAATGGCCTTGCTGCGCGTGCGGTATCCCAACGAACCAACGATAAGCGAGTCGCCCGTTTGGGTGGTTTTGATGGTATAAAAGCCTTCAAAATTGGTAGAAGCACCAGCCGTTTTTCCCTTAATGGCTACGCTCGCAAACGGCACGGGGTCGCCCGTTTGGGCATCGGTAACGCGGCCAGTAAAAGTGTAGTTTTGGGCCTGAAGCTGGCAAAAGAAAGCACTAATAACCCAAAAAATAGCAAGAAATTGTTTCAAAACAGGAAAGTGGGCAAGTGGCGGATGGTTGATTTACTCCTTTTGATTCAAACAATGGACGCAGTTAATTTGGTTCGTTCAAAAATGGCAAGAACCCTGTTTATTAACTCAAAAAGGGGCATTTTGGTATAAGTGAAGCAAGATGAATTTCAAAAAAATAGCCTTGACATTCATTGAATGTCAAGGCTATCAGAAAAATAACGCTCTTTTATCAGTTGGCACCAGCCAAAAGCGAGGCTATAAATGCCACGGCCAAAAGCAGAATAAAGAACGTCAGAAAACCCGTTACGATACCCGTAATGGCTAAGCCCATTCCGCGCTCGTCGTTTTTCTTAATTTGAGATTTACCAACGAAACCCAAAATAATAGCTCCGAGTGAAAGCAAGATGCCAACCCCAGGTAGAACAAAGAACAGTACCAAACCTAGTACTCCCGCAATGGCCGATACCAACGCCAAAGTGTTGGTTTTTCCGCCTTCGGCATTTGGGGCATTACGCTGCATTTTTTGCAGTTTACGGCTCACTACTTTTGCCAAAACGCGTTGCTTAAAAGTGAGCTTAGGTGCTACTTTTGTTTCGGTGCTGGTTGCAGCAGCTTTTGTTTCGGCTACTGAGCTTGTTGTGGCAGTGGCTTCGGCCATCGCCTCAACGGTGGGAGCCGCTGCTTCGACTGTAATAGGGGTTTCTACTGCAACTGCAGTAGCCGCTTTTGGAGCAACAGGAGTGCTTTCAAAATGCTCAAATTTGGGAGCAGGAATACTGGCGTACTGTGTGCGCTGGCAAGACGCAAAAACCGATAAAAGTGCCAGTGATAGAAGCATTTTTTTCATAAAAATAAAATTGTTTAAGTTTAGAACGCAAGAAAACACAAAGTTGAATAAAAAAAAAATATTCAATCAAAAAGGTACGCGACCTTTTGGACTGCGTACCTTTTTTTATCAGAATCAATAATACTGCTTTCTTTTCTTGGGTTTATCACTTCCCATTGGGTAGTTTGAGGCCGCCATTTCTTGCACAAAAGCCCCCTTTTACCTCAAATTGAAGCACTTTTTTGGTATTATTGGCTTGTGAGATAAGTACTTACTCTAAGACTAAAAGATGGCCGTAAATACAAATTTATAAGCTACCGAAGAGGAAAAATTCGAGACGCTTTTCAAGAATATGACAATTTATAAAGTTTGGCGTAAAGAGTAACCTTTCTAAACTTTTTACGCCAAACTTTATTTTCGTATCACTGCGCCCAGTTCTTTTTCAAAAGCCATGATGAGCTTTTGCATGGTTTTGTCAATCACTTTATCGGTGAGGGTTTGCGTAGCATCTTGCAAATTAAAACTTACCGAATACGATTTTTTTTCTGCGCCAATGTTGTCGCCTTCATAGACATCAAACACGTTGATGGCCTGCAACAACTCTCGCTCGTATTTGTAAGCCGTTTGTTTGATTTGCTCAAAAGACACGCCTTTGTCAAGCACCAACGATAAGTCGCGGCGCACTTCTGGGAACTTCGATACTTCGGCAAAGCGCACGCGGTCGTTGTATTGTTTGAGCAAAAGCGTCCAGTCGAAATCGGCGTAAAAAACGGGTTGTTTGATGTCCAGCATTTTGGTCAATTTGGTTTTTACTTGGCCAAAACTCACCAACGGCTTTTTGTTGCGGGCGTAGGTGAGACCATAATCAAAAACGCTCTGCGCGGCCAACTCTTGCGTTTGTAAGCCTTCCACTCGAAACGCATTTAGCACCAAATGTACCATCGCGGCCAAATCGTGATAAGCCAGTTTTTGATCTTTTTCGAGCCAACTTTCGCCGTGCTTACTGCCTGCCATGGCCAGCACCAAATGCGATTTTTCGGCGTATTTACCATCGGGCATTTTGTGGTACGTTTTGCCAAATTCGCAGAGTTTGAGGTCGCGTTGGCGGCGGTTAAGGTTGTAGGCCAACGACTCCATGCTCGAAAACAACATGGTTTGGCGCATGACCGAGAGGTCTTCGCTGAGGGCGTTGAGCATCAGCACATCTGCGCCAAGCAGGCTCTCGCGCACGGCTTCGTTATAAAGTGGTTTGGTAAGCGAATTGGTCATGGTTTCGTTAAAACCATTGGCTGCCAGCAAGTTAGCGATTCTCAATTTTTGCTTGTCGGGGTCCACCACGGGAAACGCCGAGAAAGAATCGGCAGAAAGTTGGGCCGATAGCTCGATGTTGTCGAGGCCATAAATGCGCAAAATTTCTTCAATAATATCGGCTTCGCGCTGCACGTCCACGCGGTAAGGCGGTACCGAAGCCACAAAGCCATCGGCGGTTTGGTGGTGCAACTCAATGTCCAAATCTTGCAAAATACGGTGCATGAGCGGGCGATCTAACACCTTTCCAATAAGCCGGTCCACGTTTTTGTATTTAACGGGTACGGCTACGTTTGGAATGGGGTTGGGATAAAAATCTTCCACCTCAGAAGCCACTTCGCCCCCCGCTATTTCTTGAATAAGCAACGCACAGTATTGCAGCGCGTACAACTTGAATTTGGGGTCGGTGCCGCGCTCAAAGCGGAACGATGCGTCGGTTTTGAGGCCATGGCGCAGGGCTGTTTTGCGAATGGAGTTGGGTTCAAAATAGGCACATTCCAAATAAATGCGCGTAGTGCTGTCTTTAATACCCGACTTGGTGCCGCCAAAAATACCGCCAATTCCCATGGGCTCTTCAGCGTTGCAAACCATCAAATCGGTGGCGGAGAGCGTGCGCTCTACTTTGTCTAAGGTCGTAAATTTTGCGCCTTCGGTAGCGTTTTTTACCACAATTTTTTGGCCAACAATGGCGTGCCAATCGTATGCGTGCATGGGTTGGCCCAGGCCGTGGCAAATGTAATTGGTGGCATCTACCACGTTATTGATGGGGTTGAGGCCAATGGCTCGCAGGGCTTTTTGCAACCAATCGGGCGAGGGTTGCACCGTAACTCCGTTTATGGTGAGTCCACAAAAGCGGGGGCAGGCTTCGGGGTTTTCGACTACCAACTCAATCGGAAAATCGTTGTTTTGCACCTTAAAACTCGCCACCGACGGCATTTTGAGCGGGCGTTGCAAGGCAGCTCTGAGGTCGCGGGCAGCACCGAGGTGCGAGGCCGCGTCGGCGCGGTTGGGGGTGAGGCCAATCTCGATGGTGTAGTCGGGGGCGAGGCCAAAATAATCGGCGGCTGGTGTACCATTGGGCAAATCTGTATTCAAAACCATGATGCCATCGTGCGACTCTCCCATGCCAATTTCGTCTTCGGCGCAAATCATACCCTCCGACAAATGCCCGTAAGTTTTGCGCGAACCAATGGTAAACGGCTGTCCACCAGCAGGATAAATGGTAGTTCCAACGGTGGCCACAATCACTTTTTGGCCAGCCCGCACGTTGGCCGCACCGCACACTATTTGGCTGGGCGTGGCCGCGCCCACGTCCACGGTGGTGAGGCTCAGTTGTTTTTCTTTGACCATAAAAGTTTCGCAAGTGAGCACCTCGCCCACCACAATACCCGCCAAACCACCCGCCACGGTTTCTATTTTTTCGATGCCTTCTACTTCTAAGCCAGTAGCCGTAAACACTTTGCCAATTTCTTCGGGCAATTCGGGAATATCAATGAGTTGGCGGAGCCAGTTGTAAGACAGTTTCATGCGAAATAAATAGTGGGTAATTTTTTTAGAATAAGGGCAAATTTACGGAAAGAAACGATACGCGAGCAGCATAGCACCAGAATCGCGTTTGCGCATCGTTTGGTAAGTGGTATCTTTGGCCAAAATATAAATTGGTCTATAAATACAAATGCGGAGTCCTATTATTACCATTAACCCCGAACTACCCAACCGCCCCCGTGCGTCAGTTTTAGTAATTTATACGGGCGGCACGCTGGGCATGGTTTACGAAAAAGGGCAGTTAGTACCTTTCGATTTTAGCCAAATTGTAGATAAGCTCCCCGAAATAAAACGGCTGGATTTTGAGGTTACGTTTACCTCGCTCGACGACATTTTGGACTCGGCCAATATGCGCCCCGAAGTGTGGCTCGAACTGGCCCAAACCATTGCCCAATACTACGATTTGTACGATAGCTTTGTGGTGCTGCACGGCACTGACACCATGGCTTACACAGCTTCGGCACTAAGTTTTTTGTTGCAAAATCTCAACAAGCCCGTTGTTTTTACGGGGGCGCAGTTGCCCATTGGCGTAGCCCGCACCGATGCCCGCGAAAACGTCATAACGGCTTTAGAAATAGCCGCTTCGCAAGTGCAAAACTGCCCCAGAGTGCCAGAAGTGGCCATTTATTTTCAGAATTATTTATTGCGGGGCAACCGCGCCAAGAAAAAAGAAACGTCGCAGTTCAACGCTTTTCGCTCCGAAAACTACCCCCCGCTGGCCGAAGTAGGCGTAACGATTGAGTACAACGAGCCGTACATTGCGCCCTATCAACCCAACCGCAAGCTGAAACATTACAACCGCCTCGATACCAACGTGGCCATTATCAAAATATTTCCAGGCATTAGCCAAGCGGTCCTGCGAGCTATGTTGCAAATAGATGGCCTCAAAGGCGTAGTTCTCGAAACGTTTGGGTCGGGCAACGCGCCCACCTTTCCGTGGTTTTTGGCTGAGTTGAAAGCCGCCGTTGCGCGTGGTTTGGTAATAGTAAACGTGTCGCAATGCGACGGTGGGCGCGTAACCCAGGGCAGCTACCAAACCAGCACGGGGCTGCAAAAAATGGGCGTACTGAGCGGCAACGACCTCACCACCGAAGCCGCTATTGCCAAACTCATGTTTTTGTTTGGCAATTACCCCAACGAAGTAATCCAACGCTTTGGATTGCCCATTTGTGGCGAAATGAACGCCTAATTTTTAACCTATAATTTTTCCAACACCAACGTTACTTTGTTAAAATCGGCGGCGGCGTTGATTACTTTCTGAAAAACGGTGTAGTCGGTCATAGGAAGCTGCACTTGGTTATAAAACTCGTTGATGTTTACCGTCAGTAAATTGTTTTCCAACTTATAATTGGACACAAAACCCATTTGGGGCGATGCTTTGCCGTCGGTAATGTTGCGTTTGATGTCTTCCAAGCCATTTACTTTGTAGCCCTGCGGAATTTTAATGCGCAAAATACGCTCGTAGCTGTGGGCGTTGCCCATGTCAATGTTCGACTGTCGGGGGCGCTCGTTGTACATTTCAACTTGTGGCCCAATGAGTTCGCCTACTTTAAAAAGGTATTTTTTACCCGCGCGTTCTATCACACTTTTGAGCGACACGTCGGTGCTTATCACAAAGGGTTTGTTTACTTCTTCGCTGTTGAGGTTGGTGTTTTTTATTTCGATATTGGTAAAAACGGCATCGGGTTTGAGCGTCGATTTAACGATTTCTACATTGAGGGCTTTGCGCTCTTCTTCGGCTTTTACAAAATGGTAAATGGGGCGAATCTGCGCGGCAGTTTGCCCCTTCATGGTGCGCGTTACTTTACCCTGCAACTGTTCCATGGCGGGCGAAAAAGCCATGTCGGCCGTGAGGTCGTCGTGATTTTCGGAGGACTTTGAGAGCGGAATATACCGCACCGAAACCGTTGGTTCGCTCGTTTTGCCTTGTTTTTTAGTACCCACAAAAAGTGCGTAATTTCCCTCGCTGTATTGGTCAATCATGCCGTAGCGGTACATTTGGTTGGTAGGGTCGAGGTATTTTCGGGTGTCTGGAAAGTAGAGCAGGTATTCGTCCAGAAAACTCCACGAGTCAAAATCTTTGTCAAAAACAGCATTGTTGCGGTTGCACCCCACCACAAGTTCGTACGAAATATTGAGCGCGTCGAGCGCGGCTACGTACAAGCGTACCAAACCCGCCTTAGAACCATATTTTTTGCTCAACACGTCGGCGGCGGGTTCGGGTTCGGCATCTTCTTTCAAGGCCAGGTTGGTTTTGATGTAGTTTTCCAATTTTTTGATGGCTATTTCGGGCGGCAATCCTTTTAGTTTTTGCTGCACCACAAACGCCTGAATGGCTTTGTCGGTTGTGCCTGTACCCATTTGCAAATAATTAAAAAATGTTTCGCTGGCCTCTTCCCAACTATACAGGCGGTCGGTGCCACGGCTGAGGTTGTACGAAAGTTTGTAGTCGGCACGCACCAAATTGGCTTTGAGCGTAGCGTATTTTTCTTCGTAAATGGGCAACAAATCTTTCACTACCAATTGCAGCGTGCGCTTGCCAGCAATGGTAGTATCTATGTCAATAACCGCTTCCGAGTTATAAATTTTGGCTTCAAATTCTAAGTAATTGGGCGAAATAATGCACAGCTCGGTGGCTCGGGCGGGAATATCGGTTTGCAGCAATTCGGAGCCAAACAACGCGCCCTGCCGCTTGAACAAACTGATGTATTCAAGTTCACCGCCGATTTCGAGTCCTTCTACGGCCACAATTTTATAGATTCTACCCTGCTCTTCAATCTCTTTAACGGCCTCCAAACCTACTTCTTTTACGGTGCCATTTGCCGCAATACTACGGGCTTTCAAATAGACCAAATCGTTGGTATTTGGCACAGGTAGCACAATTTTATTGTACATTTCCAGGCCCTTGCTGTCGTTTATTCTGATGCGTTTTAGCACGCCCTGGTAGCACGCCAACGCCCCCGACGAGTCGAAGGCGTATTCGATAAAATTTTGGTTGAGCAACAACACCCCCGATTCTTTCTGCTCGGCTTCGGTGAGTTTGGCCAATTCAGACGCAACGCGCTGACTGTTAATCAATTTGCTAAATTCTACGGCGGGAAGATTGGCATTTTGAGCTTGTGAAGCAGCACCAATAAGCCATACGGCTACTAAAAGAGTGTATTTCATCAAAGTTTAGGTTTATTTTTGGGCAATCTTATTTTGTTTGGTGTTCGTATCTTATCTAAACGCTTAAAAATCATTCATGTTTTGCTCGCTTATCATTTTTGTTAAAAATCCCATAGAAGGTCAAGTAAAAACCCGCGTAGCAGCTACCGTTGGCCATTCAAAGGCCGTGGAAGTCTATGTAGAATTGCTCGAACATACTAAAAATACAATAGCCGAACTGCTACAAATGGCCGATTCGCGTCGTTTTAAGGTCAATGTTTATTATGGTGATTTTATCAACAAAAACGATTTGTGGAACGACCTGAACGTGCAAAAGTACCTACAAACAGGCGCAAATTTGGGCGAGCGCATGAAAAACGCTTTTGCCAACGAGTTTGCGGCGGGCGCAGCGAGCGTAGTTATTGTGGGCAGCGATTGTTTAGCACTCAATAGTTTACACTTGAAAACTGCTTTCATGGCATTAGACAATGCCGAGGTAGTGATTGGACCCGCCTTAGACGGCGGCTATTACCTACTGGGTATGAACCAGTTGCGGGCATCTTTATTTGAAAACAAACCGTGGAGTCAACCTACGCTACTCACCGAAACCAAAGCAGAGTTAGACGACCAAAAAACCAGCTACCAACTGCTCGAAACACTCTCTGACATTGATACTTGGGACGACTACGTGCAAGCCACAAAAGCGAAAATGTCAGTTTAGTCAAAATAATTTCTATTTTTGTTGAAACGAAGTCTTGGGACACCCATCATACCCCATACACCCACCTACTCAACCCTATTTATGAGCAAATCATTATTTCGACGCAAAGACATAAACAAAGTGCTGCAAGATGCCCAGTCGAACGGCAAAGAGCACTCGCTGGTTAAAGTGCTGGGGCTCACCGACCTCACTTCCTTTGGCATTGCGGCCATTATCGGAGCGGGCATTTTTAGCACCATTGGCAACGCCAGCTTCAACGGCGGCCCTGCCGTGGCACTTTTGTTTGTTTTTATTGCCATGGCTTGCGCTTTTACGGGGCTTTGTTATGCTCAATTTGCCTCCACCGTGCCCGTCAGTGGCAGTGCTTACACCTACGCCTACGTGTCGTTTGGCGAAATATTTGCCTGGATTATTGGTTGGGCTTTGATATTAGAATACGCCGTTTCAAACATGGTAGTAGCCATTGGTTGGTCGGGTTATTTTACGGAAATGTTGAGCAAATTTGGTATTCTCTTTCCCGAATATTTTAGCACCGACTACGTAACCGCCCGCAATGCCGCCCTCGAATACGAAGCTGCTGCCCGCAACGGCACCACCGCCCAACTGTCGCTTTTTACGATGCAGCAAAAAGAGGCTTTTGATACCGCACCCACCATTGCTGGTCTAAAAATGCTGATGAATATTCCCGCTTTTGTAGTTACGGCAATCATCACGTCGGTGGTTTATGTTGGCATCAAGGAGTCGCGGAACGCCAGCAATGCCCTGGTAGTTTTTAAGGTAATTGTTATTTTGGTGGTTATTGTAACGGGCGCGTTTTTTATCAACACCGACAACTGGACTCCTTTTTTCCCAAACGGTGTAGGTGGAGTTTTGCTGGGGGTGTCGTCGGTGTTTTTTGCTTTTGTGGGTTTTGACTCCATCTCTACCACCGCCGAAGAATGTAAAGACCCCCAACGCGATATGCCCCGCGCCATGCTCTATGCGTTGGCTATTTGCACGGTGCTGTACGTGGTTATTGCGTTGGTACTGACGGGCATGGTCAATTACAAAGAGCTCAAAGTAGATGACCCCCTCGCTTATGTGTTCAGCGTGTTGGGGCTGAGTGCCACGGGCGGCGTAAAAACTTTTTTGAACGCCATGGGCGGCATCATTGCTGTAAGTGCCGTGGTAGCCATGACGAGTGCACTTTTGGCCTACCAAATTGGCCAACCCCGCATCTGGATGGCCATGAGCCGCGACGGGCTTATTTGGAAAAAATTCTCTGAAATTCACCCCAAATACAAAACCCCCGCTTTTGCTACGCTCATCACGGGGCTTTTTGTGGGCGTACCTTCGTTGTTTCTAAATATGCAATTTGTTACCGACCTCACCAGCGTCGGAACGCTCTTCGCGTTTATCGTTGTTTGCGCGGGTATTTTGTACATGGACAGCAAGGGTTTGGGTAAAAATGCCAGATTTAGAGTGCCTTACATCAACAGCAAATACGCCGTGGGTGGCCTTTTGGTGGGAGCTTTACTGATTGCTTCGCAGTATGGCTTCGTGGAATTGCTCCAATCAAAGCCACTTTTAGGTGTTTTTTGGGCAGTTTGGATTGGGCTGGCGGTACTGAGTTTTCAACGCAATTTCTCGCTCATACCCGTTTTGGGTATTTTAACCAATCTTTACTTAATGACCGAACTGGGCGTTTCCAATTGGCTTATTTTCTTGGTGTGGCTCGGTATTGGGTTGGTAATTTATTTCAGCTATGGCTACTGGAAAAGCAAATTGGCTACCAAATGATGCAAAAAAATGCAGCATCGTTGCAACATTTTTGCTTTTGTTGGCGTTATAACTGTAATCGAAGCAAAAAAATAACACAGACAATTCGTGTTTGTCTGTCAAGATATAAAGATAATGGTAGAGGTTTAGGTAGTGTGACAGATCCACCGCTCTTTCTGAGAGCGGTGGATTTTTTACGTTTTAGGCCCCTATCATTGTAAATCTATCCACCATTTCGTCGGGGTGTACACGCAGCACGTTGGCCAATACCAACAATATCAAGGTTTTGGAGGCCAATTTGCGCGGAATATTGGCCGTAGCCGCAAACGCCTCTACCGTGATGCTCTTGTGCTGGTCGAGGTGCTGCATGAGTTTCTGCTCTTTATCGCCATAACTAAACCGAATATTGCGCTCTTCGCGGCCTCGGCGCAGTATCTCGCGCATTTCCCAACTGGCCTGCACCGACTTATCGGCAATCCGAATATACGCTTTTTTGAGGGGAGCTTGGTTGGGTTTGGGCAAAGGTTGGACCTGCTTTTTGGGAGCAAACATGACCACGTTGGTTGGTTTATGGGTGGTTTCTTGCAGCACATAATGCGGCTTGCCCTTGCTGGGAGGAATGTTGAAAACCAACACATCGCGCTCTTCGGCCACAGGAATGCGCTCCATGGTGTATTCGATTTCGGGCGAGCAGTATTTTTCGATGGCACGGGTCAAAATGTACTCATCTTCGTCTGCGTATTTGAGCCCTTTGATGGTGCGGTCGTCGCCAATACCAACCAGTAGCTGGCCACCATCGGAGTTGGCAAAAGCCACAATTTCACGGACAATTTTTTCGGGATGGTTGGTTTTTAGTTTAAATTCCAACTGTTTGCCTTCCCCTTGCCGTACCAATTCTCTGAGTGTTCGGAAGTCCATTGTACCAAGTTGTAAAATGGCAAGAATTTGTTTGTTAAATGTACTGGTTTTGTGTGGTTTTGCAAAAAAGTACCATACTTTTTTTGATTTCCTAACAAAGACATAACACAAAAAGCCCTCAATCGGTTTGACTGAGGGCTTTTTAATAAAATGAAAGTGCTACTTTCTCCTTACGAACCGCAAGCCTCGCAGCCTTCTGGGTTATCGAGCGAGCATTGCATAGCCAACAAATCGTCGCGCTGTACTTGGGGCGCATTGTCTTTGGCGTATTGTTCGTAGTCCATTTCTTTTTCTTCGATTACCGCCGCCGTAATGGGAGCTAAAACAGGCTCGGCGTTGGGTTCGAGCGTTACGGTTACTTTTACTGCGTCCACAGCGGCTTTGGTACGGAGGTAGTACATACCCGTTTTGAGGCCGCTTTTCCAGGCGTGGAAGTGCATCGAAGTGAGCTTGCCAAAATTGGCATTTTCCATAAAAATATTGAGCGACTGACTCTGGCAAATGTAAGCACCGCGCTCAGCCGACATATCCAAGATGGTTTTTTGCTTAATTTCCCAAGCCGTTTTGTACAAATCTTTCAAGTTTTGGGGAATCACGTCAATATTTTGCACTGAGCCGTTGGCAGCGATAAGCGCATTTTTCATGCCGCTACCCCACAAACCAAGTTTTACCAAGTCTTTCAACAAATATTTATTGACCACCGCAAACTCACCCGACAACACCCGACGGGCGTAAATGTTGGACGTGATGGGTTCAAAACATTCGTTATTTCCCAAAATCTGGCTGGTTGATGCCGTGGGCATGGGTGCCAGCAGCAGGGAGTTTCGCACGCCATATTTTACTACGTCTTTGCGCAAGTTTTCCCAGTTCCAGCGGCCACTGTCGGGGGTTACGTTCCACATATCAAACTGGAAAATACCCTGCGAAATGGGCGAGCCTTTCCAGGTTTCGTACGGTCCAAGTTTTTGAGAAAGCTCCATCGAAGCCTCCATGGCCCCAAAATAAATGGTTTCAAAAATATGACGGTTCAAAGCTCGCGCTTCGTCCGACTCAAAAGGCATTCTTAACAAGAAAAACGCATCGGCCAAACCTTGCACGCCTAAACCAATGGGGCGGTGGCGTTTGTTGCTGCGCTCGGCTTCGGGCACAGGGTAGTAGTTTAAGTCAATGATTTTATTGAGGTTGCGGGTAGCAACTTTCGTAATTTCGTACAGCTTTTGGTGGTTGAAACGGAAGAATCCGTCTTCGCCTTGCTCTACAAATTTGGGCAATGAGATAGAAGCCAAGTTACACACTGCCACTTCGTCGGGGGCAGTATATTCCATGATTTCAGTGCATAAATTGGAAGATTTAATGGTACCCAAATTCTTTTGGTTCGACTTGCGGTTGGCGCTGTCTTTGTACAACATATACGGCGTACCCGTCTCAATCTGAGATTCTAAAATGGCAAACCACAAATCTTGGGCCTTCACAGTTTTGCGCACTTTGCCTTCGCGCTCGTATTGCTCATAAAGTGCCTCAAACTCATCGCCATACACATCTGCCAAACCTGGGCATTCGTGCGGGCAAAGCAGCGACCACGTATCGTTGGTTTCCACGCGCTTCATAAACAAGTCGGGAATCCACATGGCGTAAAACAGGTCGCGGGCGCGGATTTCTTCTTTGCCCGTATTTTTTTTCAAATCCAAAAACTGGAAAATATCGGCGTGCCAGGGCTCCAAATAAATGGCAAACGAACCTTTGCGCTTGCCGCCACCTTGGTCCACGTAACGAGCGGTATCGTTAAATACGCGCAACATCGGCACTATGCCGTTCGAAGTGCCGTTTGTACCTTTAATGTAGCTGCCCGTAGCCCGAATATTGTGAATACTCAAACCAATCCCCCCCGCCGACTGCGAGATGAGCGAGCATTGTTTGAGGGTATCGTAAATACCCGAAATGCTGTCTTCTTTCATGGTGAGCAAAAAGCAGCTCGACATTTGGGGCTTGGGCGTACCCGCATTGAACAATGTAGGCGTAGCGTGCGTAAACCACCGCTCCGACAGCAAGTTGTACGTTTCGATGGCCAAATCAATATTCTCATGGTGAATACCAATGGCTACCCGCATGAGCATGTGCTGCGGACGCTCGGCTATTTTGCCGTCCAATTTGAGCAAATACGACTTTTCGAGGGTTTTGTAACCAAAGTAATCGTAGCCGTAGTCGCGGTCGTATATAATGGTAGAATCGAGCAACGCGGCGTTTTTGCGAATCACATCATACACTTCTTTTGAAAGCAATGCTGCGTTTTCGCCCGTTTTTGGATCTATATACGTATAAAGCCGTTTCATGGTAGCTGAGAACGACTTCAACGTATTTTTATGCAAGTTGGAGATGGCAATGCGAGCGGCCAAAGTAGCATAATCGGGGTGCCTGGTGGTCATAGACGCGGCCGTTTCGGCGGCCAACACATCTAATTGAGCGGTGGTAACACCGTCAAAAATGCCCGAAACCACTTTTTTTGCCACATCAACGGGCTGCACGTGCGCAGCATCAAGGCCGTAGCATAGTTTTTCGATGCGGGCAGTAACTTTGTCAAATTTGACCGACTCGCGGCGACCGTCGCGTTTAAGTACATACATGATTATTGAGATATGGGGTTTGTAAACTAACTAAAAATTAACGGAGGTTATTCGAGATTAAAACAACGATATGGCGAAATTACAAAACTATTGGCATACGTTCCAAGTAGCGTTTACTACTTCAACATACGATTGCTAAAGAAATCTAACTGTGGCTGAGATGAAGAAATTGTTAACGAATTTGTCCTGAACAGATTACGGACTTTGGTAGGTGGTTTAGCGTTGTTAAAAATTTTGTTAGTGTAAATTATAGACTGGTAATATAGGAGATTTATTAATTTTGAGGAAATATATTAACCCTCAATAAAATGGCACAGATAGAAATA
>REAB01000011.1 GCA_004293645.1 Cytophagia bacterium
TAAGTCTTTTGATTTGTAGAAAAACTAAATTACTTCTTTTTGCTCACTCTCCTCCTTTTTTTTTCTAAAACTGTAAACTGCATCGTGAAGGATGCCGTTGATTCCAATGTTTTTTATTTTTTTTAGAGATGCTTTTACCAAAGAAGGGGGTATTGACACCAACTCTCACATTTATTTGGTGGTTATCTATTTGTCAACTTTCATTTTGCAAACGGTACATCAACAAACTTTTTTTAGCGACGATTTCAAAGCAGGTTGGGTGTATTTTGTAACGCCCAACAGCAGCCCCCGCGACGTGTTAATGGGAAATTTAAAGGCCGTTACGCTCAAGTTTTTTACGCCTTTTTATTTACTCGTGGCAGTGGTGGTGGTGTACATGTGGGGCGTGGTGGTGCTCGACGATTTGCTGTTGTGCTATTTGGTAAGTTTGCTGTCGGTGCTGATTGAAGTGGTACTGGGTACGCGCTTTAAACTCCCTTTTGCCAAAAGTCCTGCCGAAATTAAAGAAGCCAGTCAAGGTGCAAGAATGGCTGTATTGTTTTTGTTGTTGCCGTTTTGCGGTTTATTGCACTGGGGGCTTACTTACGTGCCTTACGGCGTGCCAGTGGCTTGCGTTTTGGGGGCTTACTTGGTTTACGATTTGTACCACCGCTACGAACAAGTTAGTTGGTCGCAATTTGATTTGTGAAAATCAAAGTAACTTGTTCTTTTCCCAATTTCTCAAATGGGCTGTTGATATTAGCCAAAAAACAGGGCATTTGTTTCATTAACTAACTCATAATCAGCAGCTTTTAGTTTTTGATTTTTAGGTTTATTACTTTTCAGTTTCTAAACGACGTAGCTTCTGCTATATTTGCGGGAATTTTCTGAAAATTATTAATCAATTAAGCTAAATTAATTCGCATGAGTAACATTATTTATCTGGTTCCCGCTTGCGGTTTGGTGGGCCTTTTGTACACCATTTGGCGTTTTCGCTGGGTGTCAAATCAACCCGCTGGCACAGCCGAAATGCAAAAATTGTCTGGCTACATTGCCGACGGTGCCATTGCTTTTTTAAAGGCTGAATGGAAGGTTTTGGGTTATTTTGCCATTCCTACGGCCATTTTGTTGTTCTGGTTGGGTTCAAACGAAGGCACGCCCGCACGCCCCATTCACTCGTCTCCGCTTATTGCCGTTGCCTTTTTAATTGGAGCTTTCTTGTCGGCCTTGGCAGGTTATATTGGCATGAAAGTGGCCACCAAAGCCAACGTTCGCACGGCTGAGGCGGCGCGCACTTCGTTGGCCAAAGCCCTCAATGTATCTTTTACGGGTGGGTCGGTAATGGGAATGGGCGTAGCTGGTTTGGCCGTTTTGGGCTTGGGAGGCTTGTTTATTTTGTTCTACAATATTTTTGCCGCTGGCAAACCCCTCACTTCTGACGAAATGAAAACGGCCATCGAAGTATTGGCTGGGTTTTCGTTGGGTGCCGAATCTATCGCGCTTTTTGCGCGGGTAGGCGGTGGTATCTATACCAAAGCTGCCGACGTGGGAGCCGACCTGGTGGGTAAAGTAGAAGCGGGTATTCCCGAAGACGACGTGCGCAACCCCGCTACCATTGCCGACAACGTGGGCGACAACGTGGGCGACGTGGCAGGCATGGGTGCCGACTTGTTTGGTTCGTACGTGGCTACCATCTTGGCTACCATGGTGTTGGGCCAAGAAATTGAAGTAACCGACAACTACGGCGGCTTCTCTCCCGTGTTGCTCCCCATGTTGATTGCGGGTGTAGGTTTGCTGGCTTCTTTGGTTTCTACGTTTTTTGTTCGCATCAAAGACGAAACATCTTCGGTACAAAACGCCCTCAACATTGGCAACTGGGCTTCTATTGCCATCACATTGGTAGCTTGCTATTTTTTAGTAACGCATTTACTCCCCGAAAATATGGTGCTACGCGGTGGCAAAGCATTTGGCGCAATGGACGTGTTTTACGCCATATTGGTTGGTTTGGCAGTGGGTACGTTGATGTCTATCATTACCGAATACTACACCGCAATGGGCAAACGCCCCGTGCTTTCTATCATCGAAAAATCGGGTACTGGCCATGCTACCAATATCATCGGCGGGTTGGCCGTGGGTATGGAATCTACCGTGTTGCCCATCTTAACATTGGCAGCGGGTATTATTTTTTCTTACAAGTTTGCAGGTTTGTATGGCGTGTCAATTGCGGCGGCTGGTATGATGGCCACCACGGCCATGCAGTTGGCCATTGATGCCTTTGGCCCCATTGCCGACAACGCGGGCGGTATTGCCGAGATGTCGCAGCTTCCTGCCAAAGTGCGCGAGCGCACCGACAACTTAGATGCCGTTGGAAACACCACGGCTGCCACGGGCAAAGGCTTCGCCATTGCTTCGGCGGCTCTTACTTCATTGGCTTTGTTTGCGGCTTTTGTGGGTATTGCGGGTATTACTCAAATTGATATTTACAAAGCCGACGTACTGGCAGGTTTGTTTGTGGGGGCTATGATTCCGTTCATTTTCAGCGCTTTGTGTATCTCGGCGGTGGGCAAAGCCGCCATGGAAATGGTGCAAGAAGTACGCCGTCAGTTCCGCGAAATTCCAGGTATTATGGAGTACAAAACCGAGCCAGAATACGAAAAATGCGTGGCTATCTCGACCGAAGCTTCTATCAAACAAATGATTTTGCCAGGAGCTATCGCGCTCATTACGCCTGTTTTAGTGGGTTTCACCATGGGTCCCGAAGTATTGGGTGGCTTGTTGGCGGGGGTTACGGTGTCGGGTGTGTTGATGGGAATTTTCCAGTCTAACGCGGGTGGTGCTTGGGACAACGCCAAGAAATCGTTTGAAAAAGGAGTGAAGATTGACGGAAAAATGTATTACAAAAAATCAGATCCCCACAAAGCATCGGTAACGGGCGACACCGTGGGCGACCCTTTCAAGGATACCTCTGGCCCTTCAATGAACATCTTAATTAAATTGATGTCAATCGTGTCGTTGGTTATTGCGCCGTACATCGCCGTAACATCTTCACATCAGCAAGTTGCCGAAGGAGAAACAATAACCGCAAACGCGAATGGTGCTGTTAGTAGTGTTGCCACGTTGAAATTGGACAATGGCCTCGAAATGAACATCGCTACCAGCGGCAATCCTGTTGAAGTGGGTTTGGTAGATTTTATCCGTTCGGAAAAACCCGTTGATAAAACTACTTGGTTTGACTTCGACCGTTTGCTGTTTGAAACAGGTAAAGCTACTTTGAAGCCCGAATCGCAGGAGCAATTAAAAAATGTAGCCGAAATTTTAAAGGCTTTCCCAGCAGTACACATCAAACTCGGTGGCTACACCGACAACACGGGCGATGTTGCCAAAAATCTCCAACTCTCAGCTGACCGCGCCAAAGCAGTAGAGCAAGAATTGGTAAAAATGGGCGTGGAAGACACCCGCATTGATTCGGAAGGCTACGGCGACCAATATCCGGTGGGCAACAACACCACCGAAGAAGGTCGCGCCCAAAACCGCCGCATCTCAATTCGGGTTACGCAGAAGTAAAAAAGCCTGCTCAAGCTACACAATAAAGCAAAAACAGCCTATTATTCGTTTTAGGCTGTTTTTGCTTTTTTACCTTTCAGTGAATTGAAGAAAATACTTTACAGATGAATAAACCTACCTACACAATCCAAAAAGCAGATGATTATTCGGCATCCTTCATAACCATTAAAAAGTAGTTGACACTTTGGCTTGTAAACAATTGAATGTCAATGATTTAAAATGCCTATTTTTTATTTCCGTGAAAGTTGTTGCCTTTGAGCATATTGAAGAAAAACGGTACAATTTAGGTTTTGGCGATTATGATTTTTCGACCCAAACCGTGAACGATAAAATAGTGAGCGACAATGGCGATTCAGAAAAAGTGTTGGCTACTGTTCTTGGTATTCTAAACGAATTCTTGTTAAAATATCCTGATTATGAGGTTTTTATAGTGGGTAGCAGTGAAAGCCGAACAAGACTTTATCAGATTGCTATCAATGTCTATTATGAAGAATTTATGGCACACTATCAAATATTTGGGGAGAGAAACGGAGTGATAGAATCTTTTGAAAAAAATAAAAAGTACGAATCGTTTTTGATTAGAAAATTGTTTTAATTGCAACATAAAATAACAAGAAAATGAAAAATCGGCCCCAAATAGCATTGCCTCCAATTACAATTATTGAGAATGATGGCACTTTTGATTTTCTGAAGGGGAAGGTTTTATTCCCCGAAAAAGTGGCCAAAGCCAAAGAAACGCTCAAAAATGTAAAACTTCCATCTCGGTAGTTATTTTCTTCTTTCAAATCAATATCCAATGGGTATTTGCCTTTGTGGCAATGTAATCTTTGCCGCTAGATTTTTATGCACTGGAACTGAAAAAGGGCGTATGGCAAATGCTAACCAAAAATTGCTAAAAAAAGCCTTGCTACACAGCGAGGCTTTTTTGTGTGTTCATTTTTTTGTTACCTTGTAAAAAAAATAAAACCATACACTATGAAGCCTTTTGACCGTCGTGATTTTCTAAAAGCCAGCACTTTGGCTGGATTGGGTGGCCTTGCTGCGCCTACTCTTTATGCCAACGCCCCAGCACTCGATGCAGACAGTATGTTTACAGTTGGCCCCGTGAAGGGCTATACGCCTCACATTGGTATTTTGGTTTCGATGCTCAACTACAACCGGGAGAGTATTATTCGAATAGTAAAAGATTTTTCGGTAGAGCAGTTGGACCATTTGCTCGACAAAAATTCTAATTCGATTGGCGCTTTACTTTTGCATTTGGCGGCTACCGACAAGTTTTATCAGTTAAATACCTTTGAGGGACGAGATTTTAACGAAGAAGAAAAGAAAATATGGGGGGCGGCATGGAGCCTCGGCGATAAAGGTAGAGCAGAAATCAAAGGCCACGATGCAAAATACTATTTGGATATATTGACCGAAGTTCGCAACAAAACCCTTGAAGAACTCAAAAAGAAAGACGACGAATGGTTGATGGTGGTTGATACAAAATGGTCAAAACCTAACCAACCCCTCAATACTTTTTGGAAATGGTTTCACGTGTGCGAGCACGAGTCTAATCACCGAGGACAAATATCTTATCAACGAACACGCCTACCAGGAAGCAAGTGGAGTAAAGAATAATAAAAAAGCCCCGCTACGCGAGGCTTTTTTATTATTCTATTAGTCGTTGTTGCCCAAATTGTATTCATCAAGCAGGGTTTTAATATTCAATACCGAGCCTTCAAATAATTTAATATCCACGTCCCAGTCGTGCAGTGTCCAATTTTTGGCTTCCTTGGCAATAAGTACTTTCTTGGTTTTAGTCAAAAACCAAAGTACTTGTTTGGTCCCAGCCTGAATCATTTTTTCGGTTTTTTCAACTACGTATTCAATTTCTTGGTTTTTTTCTAATTCTACTTTTACATCTACTTCGATGACCAGCTCGGCGGGAATGTCGAAATATCTTACCGAAAAAAGGTTTTTGATGTGTTCGAATCGGTAAACGGCGATGTCGTTGGCGGCATTATCGTTTCTGCCAAAATGAACCCCAGCTTCGCTTGTTGCTATCAAAAACTCTTTACGGTTCAGAAAATCGCGCAAGAAAGCATCAAGAATATGAATGATAAACGCTTGCAGTACACTACTTCCCATAATTTCTTCGATGGTTTTTCTTTTGGCCAATACATCGCGGTAGCCTTTATAAAAATAAGGCTTATCATTAATAATTTCGCGTATTAAATAACTGGGTACGCGCCGCTTAACTAAATTTGGGACTCGTTCGGCTGTCATTTTTTTTTAGTTTTATGCGGTAAATTTAGCAAAAAATTACAGATTTAACTGCAAACCATCGTAGGCCAACCTAACGTGCGGAGGTAGCTCTATATCCAAATCTCTTTGCAGGCCCATTCGGTGGCTGATGTGCGTAAAATAGGCGCGTTTGGGTTGTATTTGGGCCACTATTTCTAAAGCTTGGTTGAGGTTATAGTGGCTAATGTGGCTTTGGCGTTGCAATGCCCCCAATACCAGCACATCTAAGTTTTGGAGTTTGGTTTGCTCACTTTCGGAGATATGATTGACATCGGTAATGTAAGCAAAACGGCCCACTCGAAAACCGAATACAGGCATGAGGTGGTGCATTACGTCAATGGGTAGAAAAGAAACGCCCTCTATTTCAAAAGGCTCGTTTTTGATTTCGTTGAGTTGCAAACGTGGAATACCTGGGTAGCGTTTTTCGGCAAAAACGTAGGCAAACTCAATTTGCAGTTGCGTCAATACTTCGTCGCGGGCATAAATGGGCATATCGCTGCCCTGAAAAAAATTGTAAGCCCGCACGTCGTCCAAGCCTGCTATGTGGTCTTTGTGTTGGTGCGTAAACAGCACCGCATCTAAATGCTTGATACCCGCCCGCAGCATTTGCTGCCGAAAATCGGGGCTAGTATCAATAACAAAACTTTTTCCGTTTATTTCTAAATGCACCGACGTACGCAGCCGCTGGTCGCGGTAGTCGAGCGAGCTACAAACCGCGCAGTTACAGCCAATAAGCGGCACCCCCGAAGAAGTACCCGTACCGAGGAAGGTGATTTTCATGTTGATGGATGTATGATATTTGATGTATGATATTTGATGTATGATGTGAAAAATACTACATCATATATCTTACATCATATATCTTACTTACTACATCATCTCTTACTCTTCCGTCAACTCATTTACAATCTCGACCAATCTGTCGAAGTTCAGGGGTTTTACCAACACATCGTTAAAACCTGCTGCTTTGAATTCTTCTTCGGAGTAGTTTTTGGCATTGCCCGTGATGGCTACCACGGGTACGGCGGCTTTTTTCTTGTCGGTGTGCGTTCGTACTTTTTTGACGCACTCCATGCCGTCCATGATGGGCATGTTGATGTCCATGAGCAAAATGTCGAAATTTTCTTGGTCTAAAATCTGTAAAACCTGCTCGCCATTTTTGACAGAAGTGATTTCATAGTTTTGAAACTCCAAAATTTTGCGGGCCAGATTTTGGATAACGGAGCTATCTTCGGCAATAAGAACGCGCTTTTGCGACATGATGGTTGATATTTTGGTGGTTTATTATTTTTTATTAGTGCAAAAAAACAAAGAAATGACAAGAACTAAGCCAAACTGCCCAAATAATTACTTATTTCAACGAAAACGGAGCCATGTAGGGGTGCGCGGGGTTTACCGTGAGTTCTTGCTTTAATGGCGGTTCGGTGGACAATCACATCCAGGCGTATCTAAATCTTTTAGGGTTTTCTTATAAAAAAGAATCGTGAGCTAAATTCTTAATTTTGTGTGTCAAATACTCAATTAAGTGGGTGAACATATTTAATCGACATTTCTGATTTATGTAAAATATTGATAATGAGTATTTTGAATTGCTGTGGACAGTCGACTATTGACTGTGGACTACTTAAGATGAATCAATTGGCCCTACCGCAAGCCTTTCTACAAATTAAACCAATACGTGAGTTTGGCTTGAATGGAGCGGTTGCGCGAGTTGCCGTTGAAGGTGTCGTAGTTGTCGGTATAGACCAAGAAAAAATCGGACACGGGCGCAAACCGCCACTGCAAGCGCGTATTTACGTTCATGTTTTCAAACTGACTGTTGTACTGCAAAAAGGTAGTCCAAAACACCGACTTCGAAAACGTCCAATCTAAGCGCGGCCCAATCAAAAATACGTCGTTTTTGCCAATGGGCAGGTTGATGTGGTTGTACGTAAAATTCATGGCCAAATTGATGTAAGGCTGCCCACGGTAGTTGAGCGAACCCACCAAACTCACAATATTGCCGTTGTAATATTGCCCCACGAGCGGCTGCGCAAATAGCCACAGTTTTTTGCGCTGGTCGGTAAAATAATTGAGCGAAGCACTGTAATAGGTGTAGCCGTTGCCTTTTCGGAGAACGGGCAGCCGATTGTTGCTGCGCAGTGCGTCAAAGTCCGAAAACAGGTAAGTATAGTTTTGGTTGATGGTGAACAACATACGCGCCGAACTTTGAAACGACACCGACAAAAACGGCCCCACGGTGCGGTCGGTTACGCCTATGTTGGGCATATTGTATTGCTCCAAAGCCACACCCACGCTGTAACGATTGACGAGTTTGGTGCGCGGATAAAACGAAAATCCGATGGTAGGATTGATGCGCAAAAAATCGCGGCGCGGCACAAAACCCACCTCGGCATCGTAGCCTTTGCCCACCCAGTCGTGGGCCCAGCGGAACGTGTATTTTAGCACGCTGTACATCATCGAAAAGCCATTGACAAAAGCATCTTTTTGTTGATTTTCGCTAAACGACTGGTGATGATACAGTTTGCCCTGCCAGCGGTTGTCGGCAGAAGCCAAGTTGTATTCTAAGCCACCCACGCGGTTGAAACTCGCCAAGTTTCGGCCCAATTCGGGGCGTAGGGTTTGTTTATTGATAAAAATGGCGGCAATGTTTGAGCGGCTAAACACCTTACGTTGTACCGATGCCACCGTAAAATTAGCCCCTGAAATGCCCTTAAACTCGTCGTCGGCAGTTTGGGCGTTGAGCAAGCCAATGCGCCAATTGTCGTCTATTTTGCCGCTCAACCGCGCCCCGTACAAAATGCGGTTTTGCACACCCACGCCCGTGGTCGAGTCTTTGGCAATGCCGATTTGCCGCGAAAAAAACGGGCTAATAATCTGATTGCCAACGGCGGGGACATTGCCCTGCTGCGGTAAAAACGGATTGATGAGGTAGCTTCCAAAACCCGAAAATAAATCGGAGTTTTCTAAGAAAAACTGCCGTTGTTCTGGAAAATTCACGTCAAAACGCGTGAGATTGATAATCTGACGGTCGGCCTCGACATTGGAGAAATCAGGATTGACGGTGAGGTCTAAATTGAGGCCCGACGTTACGGCAATTTTGGCATCGGCTCCGTAGGTGAGGCGCGTGCCGTTGTTGGGTTTTTTGGGATTTACAAAATCTTGCGAGCTGCCCGCTGCCAAATACGGAATAATCGAAATATTGGCCCCAGGTTTTTTGAGCGGTTTTTCAAACTCAATCGGAATGCTGTACCCCAAATTCATAATTATCTGATTTTGAGGAATTTGAATCAAAGAACTTTGCTCATTAAGCTGCGTATCAAACCGATAACTCTTAAAAAACCATTGCTTCGTACCTTCCTTGAAGCGCAGCGTTGTGAACGGAATGGCCATTTCGGTGGTCCAGTGGTCATCGTAAATTTGGGCGTTGCCCGTCCATTTGTTGTCCCAAAATTCACTAAAAAACGCGCCGTCGGTGGCACCGTTAAACAGCAACGCCTCGCGCATTACGCCCAGCGGATTCATGCCAAACAAAAAAGCGTTGGTTTTGTCGTTGAAAGTGTCAAAAATAAAACTGATGTTGTCGTTGCCACCCGCGCGGTAGTCGCGGCGGTAGGAGAGTATCACAAATTTTTTACTGATGGCGTAGCATTTTGAGCTGACGTAAATGTTTTTGTCATCGTAGGTTATTCTCACCTCGGTGCGGAGTTTGGCCTTCACTGTGTCAGAAGGAAAATACTCCCAAAACTCGCCCACGGTGGGGGTGTTTTGCCAAACAGCCTCGTCGAGTACGCCGTCTATTTTTATTTTTTCGGTTGTAAATTTAACCTGGTGAGGTGTTTGGGAAATGGCCCAAATGGGCAAAAAAAGTAGGAAAAGTAAGCGCATAGGCCAATTATGGAGAAGTTAAAGCTAATTTTTGAACAACAAAAATCAGTTTTTCGTTTGCCAAAAGCCCCGAAATTCTTCAAATGGGGTGGTTTTATTTTACATTCCAAAGTTGCCGAAGCGCAGCCATGAGGTCGTCTTTGTAGTTGGCTCCGATGGGTACCAAGTCGTTGGTCGAAACGCTGAGTTGGTGTCTTTCTATTTTTTGAATGTGGTTGAGATTGACCAAAAACGACTTGTGAACGCGCAAAAAATGTTTTTTGGGCAACAGCTCTTGCGCTTCGATTATGGTCATTCGGGTGAGCGTTTTTCTGTTTTTTTCTTTGAACGTCAAGTAGTTGCCGTCCGATTCTACGTAGGCCACGTCGGCAATCGAAACCTTCGTCCAGTCGTAACCGTCTTTTACAAACAGGTAGTCGGCGGGGGCTTCTTCTTTTTTGATGGTTTGGTGGGCTTTTTGGCAAGCCTGCACAAAACGGTTGAAATCAATGGGTTTGAGCAGGTAGTCGAGCGCGTTGATTTTGAACGCATCTACGGCGTATTGCGAGTAAGCAGTTGTAAAAATAAAGGCCGTGTTGGGCGGCAAAAGTTGTGAAAAATCCACGCCCGTGATGTCGGGCATGTTGATGTCCAAAAACACCAAGTCCACGGGGTTGTTTTTGAGAAAAGCCAACGCCTCAACAGCACTCACAAAGGTTTGACTGAGGTTCAAAAAACTCACTTTTTGGGCGTGGGCTTTTACCACTTCTAAGGCCATGGGTTCGTCGTCAATGGCAATGGCGTGTATCATGCGGCGGGTAGGTTGATGGTTAAAAATACCTCAAAAACAGTGCCGTTTTGGTTGATTTGAATACTGTGGCGATTGGGGTACAACAGCCTCAGCCGCCGAACGGTGTTTTCGATGCCCGTCCCCGTTCCTTTTTCGATTTGCGTGCGCGGCACTACGCTATTGCAACATACAAAAGTAAGTTGTTGATTTTCTACTTTCAGTTTGAGTTCCAAAAAACACTCCTGTTCTATGCTGAGGCCATATTTGAAGGCATTTTCGGCAAACGTCATCAAAATAAGTGGAGCAATGAAGGCCGCTTTTTCGTCCCACTCAATATCGGTAACAATGCGAATGTTCTCGCGTTTGGGCAGCCGTAGTTGTTGTATTTCGATGTAATCGCGCAAAAAACTAATCTCTTTTTCTATTTCCACGCTTTCGTGTTTGGAGCTTTCTACGGCGTGGCGCATAATGCCCGCCAACTGATGGATTCCCTCGGCGGTTTGGGGGCTGTTTTCTACGATGGCTGTGCCGTAGAGATTGTTGAGGGTATTGAACAAAAAATGCGGATTTATCTGCGCTTTCAATGCTTGGATTTCGGCCAAATTGCGCTCGTTTTCCAGCTTTTGCCGCACCTCTTCGTTGTTCCGAAAATCGTAGATAATGGAGAACATAAGAGATACCGTCCAGACAAGAAACGCGTACATATCATCTTGATAACTTTCCTCATCGCCTATTTTTTCAAATAAATAATCACCTAAAAAGCATTGATACACCAAAAAACAAACCAACACGTACATAACAACATTGGATATGCGGTAACTTTTGAAAATGGGTTTGTAAATAAATCGGTAATGAAGGATTCCAAATGCGTACGAGAACATAATCATGAAAACGAAGGCGAGAGGAACATGGAAGAAAATGAGAATAATGTGGTCAAACCATGAGACTGGGTTGTCAGATTTGTTACGACTTTTTCCCCCTGCTTCCCAGCCTGTCATAATATCAGGGTAAATTGATAACAACAAAAGAAACACCAGCATTACAATCCAGACCCAAACGCCCCAGCGTTTCCAATGGGCTTGCGCTTTTTGTTCCCAAAAGTCGTTTATTTTTTGCTGCCAATTTTTTGTTTTGGCTATTTCTACTGCATTTAGTTCCGTCGTGTATATCGCTTTCATGGGCTTACAATTTTTGGTAGTGGTACATTTATGGTGCTGGCAATATGATTTTTGGAGTATTAGCTTGAAAAGAGCAACGAGGTTTTTATTTTTGTGAATCCAAACTCAAAA
>REAB01000077.1 GCA_004293645.1 Cytophagia bacterium
TGTAAAATGCTGATAATGAGTATTTTGAATTGCTGTGGACAGTCGACTATTGACTGTGGACTACTTATTATTAAAAAAAACGGATGTCGCTCTATTTTCAGCGTTACGTTTTTCTAATTGATGGCAAACAATGACGAGGAAGCATCTTGAAAGGCGACAAAAGAGGCGATGCGGTGGCACAAATAGTGGCTCATAAAGACCGAATTACGCATGGCGAAACGTTTATATTTGAACCCCAAAACCACCTTATATGAAAAATACGATTCTTAAAACCGTTCTATTTTTTGGCTATTTACTAACAAATGGGGGCAGTTTATTGGCCCAAAAGCCTGCTGCCAAACAACCACAATGGCAAAAGCTATACATCGTACCCGACAAGCGTTTTGTTATGCGCGGCGACGGGAAACCGTTTTTTTGGCTGGGCGATACCGCTTGGGAATTGATACACCGCCTCAACCGTGAGGAAGCCGATTATTACCTCAAAAATCGCGCTGACAAGGGTTTTACGGTTATTCAGACGGTTATTTTGGCCGAACTCGACGGCCTAACCCAACCCAATCCTTATGGTCATTTGCCGCTTGCCAACAACGACCCCACGCAGCCCAACGAAGCGTACTTTCAGCACGTTGATTATGTAGTAAACAAAGCGGCATCGCTGGGTTTGGTGGTAGGTTTGTTGCCCACTTGGGGCGATAAATTCAATAAGAAATGGGGCAAAGACCCCGAAATTTTTACGCCTGCCAACGCCCGAACTTATGGCGAATACGTGGGCAAACGCTACAAAGGTAAGCCCGTTATTTGGATTTTGGGCGGCGACCGCAGCCCCGAAACCGACACCCAAGCGGCCATTGTGCAGGCCATGGCTGAGGGCGTAAAAATAGGGAACGGCGGTACGCAACTGATGACTTACCACCCAACTGGTGGAGGAAACTCGGCGGCATTTTTTCACAAAGACAAATGGCTCAGTATCAACATGGTACAGTCGGGGCATGGGGCGCGAGATTCCAAAAATTACATTTATCAGCGGCAAAACTACGCGCTGTTTCCCGTTAAGCCCACCCTCGACGGCGAACCCCGCTACGAAGATTTACCCGTGGGTTTAAGCAATACCAACAACGATTATTTTACGGCTCACGACGTGCGCCAAGCCGCTTGGTGGGCGGTGTTGGCGGGGGCGTGCGGGCATACGTATGGCAACCACAATATTTGGCAATTTTTTGAACCCAGCCGTGGAGGTGTCATGTATGCCCGCACCTACTGGCGGCGTGCCTTAGACTACCCAGGCGCGTTTGAAATGGGCTTTATGCGGCGGCTTTTTGAGGCGCACCCCTGGCAAAAATTAATACCCAATCAAGAAGTTATTTTGAACGAAAATCCCCAAGATGGCGGTTACCAAATGGCTGCCGTAGCCGACGATAGCACGTTTTTGGTAGCCTACACGCCCAAAGGTAAGTCCTTGAAAATAGACCTCAGCCGCTTGGCTTCCAAAACCAACCAACTGGTGGCGTATTGGTACAACCCGCGTGATGGTTTTTCGACTAAAATTGGGGAGTTTAAACCCGAAGGTAGCGTTGAGTTTAAACCCACCATAGTTAGCGCCACCACCGACTGGACACTCGTCATTGACGATGCCAGCCAGTTGTGGGCAGGTTTTGGTCTGAAAAAATAACAAAAATAATTTCCCCCAAATGCAATCGGGTCGGTATCAAATTGATACCGACCCGATTGCATTTGGGGGTGTTTTAATAAACGCAATTAACTGTTGCCCATTGCTTGGCTAATTTTCATGGCTACGCCCATGTCGCCTTTTATTTTAAACTTGCCCATCATGTAGCCCATCATGGGGTTGAGTTCGCCATTGAGCAAATCTTCGGCGTTTTTAAGCGATATTTCCATGGTACAATCGGTGTCAATGTCCTCGTTTGTTACTATGTTCGGCACTTGTTTGGCGTTGATGGCAACGATGCCGTCTTCGGTGGCAAATTTGAAAGAAGCATCAAGGCCACTGTCAGTGCCAACAAGTGTCTGAATACGCTCGGTGAGAGATTGTAGGGTCATTTTTGTTTGATTTTAGTTTGAAATGAGGCAGCAAAATTGCGTATTTTTTTTAATCAAAACCAACCTCCGTCCATGCTTTTATCGGTTCTATTCTTTTGCTGCGGGGTTTTTAGCTATTTTTGCAGCTCACAAACCTATGTTTTATAAGAGTTATGAGCAAAAAATTACCCGTGGCTTTTGCCCACTCATACCCTATTGCGTCGGCCTTCAAAAAATCGGCCGCTTATTTTTCGATGGAATTTGGCATTGACCAAGCCCTCAAAACCTACTCTGGTGGCTTGGGGTTTTTGGCTGGCTCGCACGTGCGCGCTGCCCACGACTTGCACCAAAACCTCATTGGTATTGGAATGCTGTGGAAATACGGCTACTACGACCAAGTGCGCAACACCGACAACAGCATGGCCGTGCAGTTTAGAGAAAAAATGTACAGCTTTTTGCAAGATACCAACATTCGCTTTCAGATTATAATCAACAATAAACCCGTTTGGGTAGCTGCTTATTTTTTGGACGGCAAAACGTTTGGCACCGTCCCGATGTTTTTTTTGACCACCGACACCGAAGACAACGATACCTGGGCCCGGGCCATATCCTATCATCTCTACGATGCCGATGCCGCCGTTAAAGTAATGCAGTGCATGGTACTGGGCATTGGCGGAGCCAAGCTTCTCGACCAAATGAAGTACGAACCCGATGTGTATCATTTTAACGAAGCCCACGCGCTTTCGGGGGCGTTTTATTTGTACAAAAAATGGGGCAGCGTAGAAAAATTGCGCCAAAAACTGGTCTTTACTACCCACACTCCCGAAGAAGCTGGCAACGAAAAACACGACATTGATTTTTTGAATGGCCTTGATTTTTTTGCGGGTGTGCCACTCCCAACCATTCGCCAAATAACGGGCACCGCCGACAATACCTTCAACCACTCGCTGGCGGCCTTGCGTTTGAGCCGCAAAGCCAACGCCGTTTCTAAACTCCACGGCGAGGTGTCGCGCAAGATGTGGGATGGCTACGCTGATATTTGCGAAATTACGCACGTTACCAACGCCCAAAATAAACGCTACTGGACTGATACCGAACTGGAAAAAAGCCGCATCAAAGGCGATTTAAAAGCCCTGGATAAACGCAAAAAAGAGCTCAAAAAAACGCTCTTCGACACCGTAGCCGACCAAGCGGGCAAGCTATTCGACCCCAACGTATTTACCATTGTGTGGGCCCGCCGCTTTGCCGCCTACAAACGCCCCGAACTGCTCACCCGCGACCGCGAACGGTTTGAGCGACTCATGAAAAACACCAAATACCCCGTACAATTTATTTGGGCGGGTAAGCCTTATCCCAAAGACAGCGGGGCTGTTTATACCTTCAATCAGTTGTATTATTTGAGCCATTTATACCCCAATATGGCTGTTTTGACGGGCCACGAACTCGCGCTTTCTAAGCTCATCAAAGACGGCTCCGATGCTTGGCTCAACAACCCCGTAGTAACCCGCGAAGCCTCAGGCACCAGCGGCATGACCGCCGCCATGAACGGCTCGGTGAACGTTTCGACCTACGACGGCTGGGTGTGTGAGTTTGCCAAACACGGCCACAACGCCTTTATTGTTCCCGTGGCATCGGAGCAAAACCGCGATGCAGAAGACATTAACAACCTCTTTGATGTATTAGAAAACGAGATTTTGCCGTTGTATTATGACAACCCCGCTGGCTGGCAAGCATTAACACTCCGCAGCATGAACGAAGTAGGGGAGTTTTTTGATGCCGATAGAATGGCAACCGATTATTACGAAAAAGTATATTGAGAAAAGTAGTTGGGCAGAAATAGGCGGTTCGCCGCTGCGACGCGGGGCCGCCCGTGCGGTTGGCCGCCGCCATTATATTATTTTTGATTTGTAATAAAGGGTATGCGGACAATTACAAACAATTACTATAATTACAAACAATTACAAGTAAGTACTAAGGCACGCATAGCTTTAGGTTATTTTGGATAAGTAGTTGCGTAAAATGAGGCGCGGGGCCGCCCGTGCGGTTCGCCGCTGCGTTGCGGGGCCGCCCGTGCGATATGATTATTGGTGGCACGACTGATTTAATATGCTGAATAAAAGTGTCTTAAGTAATAGTCGTGCCACCAATCAAATATGCGCAACTACGTACGAAACATTTATTTTTTGTTTTGTACCCAAAATGTATTCAAATGGCACGGTTTGTGAAAAGAAATGTGGGGGCGTGAAGGATTGATAAAACCCAAAAAATATGAAGTGGAAAGCTACGAAATCTATTTTATTAAGCATCATTACTTGCTCTTTGGCCGTTACGCCTGGACTAACAAAAAAAATAGATTCGCTCGACGTTGTACCCATTTACACTTCAAATAATCCCAGTTTTCCGACTTTTTCCAAAACCACACCATCATTTGTAATACCCGCCGCGTTAGCCCCCAAAGTTGTACCAAAACCACTTGACAAACGTTTCAAAAACTTGCACAACGGCGCAGTTCGGCAGGGCTATCGCCACAATTATTATTCGGCACTTACGGTTTTTGCCAAAGTGCGGGCCGAAGCTCCTCTCAACGACACGCTGCTCTATAATTTATCGCTCGTAACGGGGCAGTTGAAACAATACAACGAAGCCCTCCAACTCATGTCCCAAACGGGCGTGGGCAAACGATATTTGCACAACAAAGGCGTGTGGCAAGCCCAACTCGGCCAACTCGAACAAAGCATAACTACTTGGGCACAAGCCCCTCGCACCGATACGTTGCTCTTCAATTTGGCATTGGCTACCTATCGGCTTGGTCATTTAGACAAAGCCTTAGACTGGTCGAAGCGCATTGGATTTGCCAGAAATCCTGTTTTTCATGAACTATACGGCAACGTGTTGTTTCGGCAAAAAAAATACAAAGAAGCCGAACGATTTTACGAAAAAAGTGAACGCTTAGACGAAACACCGCGCCTGTTGGTGCAACGCGGCAACGCGCATTTGGCCCAGCACGAATACCGCCAAGCCGAAGCACTTTTTGGAGAATATTTGGAAAACAAACACGCTCCCTATCGTTTTTGGGCGCGGCTGGGGCTGGGCCACGCGCTCTATCGCCAACAAAATTACGAACAAGCCGTACCCGAATACAACGCCGCCTGCCAACTCAACCCAAACGCCGCCGACGCTTGGCTGGGGCTGGGCCACGCCTACGTGGGTACGGGCGGCAACCGCCAAGCCCAAAAAGCCTACGAACGCGCCCTGGCCATAGACAGCACCCGCAAAGATGCCTGGCTTGGGCTGGCTATGGTGCAGTACCGACTCAAAAACTACCAAGAAGCCCTTTGCTGTTTTGACCAAGCCGAGGGTTTGCTCAACAATAAAAACCGCAACCACGCCGATTTGTACGCCGCCAGGGCTTTTTGCAAAATGTACACCAATCAGCACAAATTGGCCAAATCTGACATTGACTCGGCGGTGCGATTGCGCAAAGCCTTGCTGCCTTATTTGGCCATGAGCGAATATTGCCAACGCGAAGGCTACTTTTTGACCTCCCTCAAATGGCTCGAACGCGCCATGAGTATTAGCCCCGATGCCAGTGCCCGAATGTTGGTCAATCGCGGTAATTTATACCTCAAAAACCGCCTCTACGAAGATGCCCTCGACGATTTTACCGATGCCCACCACCTCGACCCCACCAACGCCAATGCTTGCAACGGGCTGGGCGTGTCGTGGCTCAATTTGAACGAAATAGACCGCGCCAAAGCCCTGTACGACAGCTTGTTGCGCAAAAAAAACTCTGCTGTTTTATCCAACAATCGGGGTATTGTGCAATCTTACTTGGCCTTGCGCGAGCAGCAGCACCGCAACCCCGCCAAAGCACAAGAATTTTACGAGCTTTCGCTGCGCGATTTTGAAAAAGGGTTGGGCCTTGATTCAGCCAAGCAAGCCTACCACGTAAATATGGGCAACGTTTATAAAAACCAAAATGCCGAAGCCCCCGCCATCGAAAAATACCAGAAATACCTCAGCAAAAATGCCATCAACAACATGGCCATACTGTTTGCCAAAGGCTCGCGCAAGGACGCAGCACGGCACTACGCCGACATTGCCGTGAGCTTAGACACCGCCAACAGTATTTTTCTGTACAACCGCGCCAAGTTGTTTCACGACCATTTTAAGGCCGAGTTTCGCGCCCGAAAAGACCTGCAACGGGCTTTTAAGCTCGCTCCTACGCAAGACGTTGCCCTCAAATACAGCCCCGATGGTTACGTTACTATTTTTATGTACGACTACAATTTTGAGAGCTACCATTTTCCTGGCGACCCGCTTTTTGACGTTCGGTCGCAGCCCATTGACGACTTTGCTTTTTTGCCTTCGTTAGATTTTATTCCAATGCGTGGTGAGGGCGTAGTGATGGCCAAAATCGAAAGCCAACACGTTGTAACGCGCAAACAACGGCGTTTTCGCACGGCCTCGCTTTGGCAACGCGGCACTACCAAATGCCCCAAGTTGGAATAGATAATTGGTGTTTTTTAGGGTAGATTGTGATTTTGAATAAAAAAATCACGAATTTTATTCAAAAATAGGAATCAAAATTATGGATACAGGTACTGTGAAATTTTTTAATGAATCAAAAGGATTTGGTTTCATAAAGGTAAACGGCACTGCTCAAGACGTGTTTGTTAATGTTCATTTCTCTGACTTGCAGGAACATATCCAGCAAAACGACGAAGTTTCATTTGATATTCAAGAAGGTAAAAGAGGGTTAAATGCTGTTAATGTAAAATTAGGAACATCATTCTCTGAAAAAAAATCACTTAAATCTAATGATGAATTAACGGCATTTTATAAACACGGTATTCGTGTCTTTGAAGACTCGTTAAAATTTGAAAGATGGTTGAATAAGCCTAATGGTGCCTTAGACGGGCAACTGCCTGCTGACTTGATACAAACAGCGGAAGGAATAAAACAAGTTGATAAAATATTAGGCAGAATTGAGCACGGCATTTTTTCTTGATGAAAATTTATAGACTTACTAAATTAAAATACGCCTCAGATTTGTCAGGAGAAGGTGCAAAAATCAATGGTGGAAGGTGGAATAATGAGGGAGTGGCGTGTGTTTACGCTGGTTCGACAAGGGCTATTTGTGTTTTAGAGTTTTCTGTTCACGTTGGCAAAGAAGATATTCCAAAAAATTTATCTATTGTTGAAATCGAAGTGCCCCAAAATAGTATTCTAAAACTCACACTATCAAAATTACCTCCAAACTGGACTGAAGAGAGCGTATCTCAAGAAATAGGTTCGATGAAATTGTCTGAGAACAAATATTTACTCATTCAAGTCCCTTCGTTCATCATTCCGAGTGAATATAATTTTCTTATCAACCCAAACCATGCCAATTTTCAAAAAGTCATCATCAAAAGCATAGTTGATTTTGAACTTGATAAACGAATAAAGATGTAACAGTAAGCAATAAGGGCAGTCCTAAGCTATTGGATTCCAACCTCACTTTCGGCGTTTAAAGACTTTATAGCTTTGGAGGGTTTCGTAGGTGAGGTCGTATTCGGAGGCGGAGAGCAAAAATTCTTCGTCAAAATTACAAAAATCTAAGAAGCGTTCCAGTTCTTCGCCGCGCAGTCGCGTGGCTTGGGCAGCAATGAGTTCGAGCCGATAATTGGCCAATTTGCGCCGCCGCGCCTCCTGCATCAACACCAGCACTTTTCTATCGGAACGCGCCCGTTTGCTAAAAAGCTCATACAGTAACGTAACGGGCGACTGCGCCAACTCCACCACTTGCTCGGCAGACAAGTTTTTGGTGGCTTGGGGTTCTCGCAGCAACTGTTCAATCTCGCGGCGCAGGGTTTCTTCGCGTTTGGTGGCAATAATTACCTCGGGCAGTGCGCGTCCCGTTTGTTTCATCAATAGCACGGGGTGTTCGGTTTCGCCGTCCCATTTAATGCCCACGCGACCGTTCAGATTGGCCGCAATGATGGAGTCGCCTGGATTGGCGTATAAAAAAAACGCGCCCTTTTTGTTGCTCCGCGTTACTTGCTTGCTGCGCAGATTTGTAACCGTAGCCAACTCTACACCCTGCTGATTGTCAGCATCTAATACTTTTCCGAGTATGTATTTTTGCTGGGCGTAGCCATTTATTGCGGCCAATAAAATGAAAAAACAATATCTTAAATTACAATTCATGGGCTAAATTTAGCACATGTTAAAGATATTGATAAATTGTTCGGAATATTTTGTTGAATCAGCAGCTTTAAAACTACATTTTTCTTAAATTCTACCCCGCAAGGTCAGCACCAAGTTGCGGCCTGGCGCGCTGATGCCACTGGCAAAGTAGCGGTAGTTTTGGTCGGTTAGGTTTTCGCAGGCGGCTTGTATGGTGCAGTTTTTTGATACTTCGTACGATGCCCGCAGGTTGAGCGTTGTCCAAGCGGGCATGCCGCTGTGAGCCGTAGAAATGTTCAGTTACAGAGGTATGCGCACTTCGGTTTTGTTGAAAGTAGCCAGTACGCCATAGCCACCTTTTATGTTGGTGTAAGATTCAAATGGTTCCACAAAAGCCCGCCCCAAGTAAGTAGGTTGCTGCTTTTGATTGTAATGAAAATCGTAGTAAGACTGACTCAAAACGTACAACTCGGCGTAGGCGGAGGTGATTTTTGCTCTTCCTGGTCCCGCATATTCGTCTCGTTCTGTTTCAAAACCGTAACTAACGCTACCCCCGCAACGGGTAAAATATAAGATGCTTCTAAACTGACACTTGTCAAGTACCTCTCGCTCCTTTCCTATTTCCCAAATTAATCCAAAAAGTTTTGCCCCCAAGTAGGTGGAAATACGATAGCCATAGTAAGCTCGCTGACTGGTCTTGGGAATGATGTTGATGCCCATTGCTTTGGTACCTTTATTGATACCAGTCGCTTCAAAAGTTTCAATTTTTTGGAGCGGATACGGTGCTGGAACGCTAACTGACTCGCTCTCGACCGAGGGAAAGCCACTTGCGCGAATTTTGAGGGCATATTGGCTACCTGCTTTGGGCTTAAATTTGCTCGGCGATTGATAAACTCCTTTTTCTTTGTGGGCTAAAACTTCTATTTTAACGCCATTCTGCCACAATTCTACTTCGGCATTGTCGAGATAGGTTATTTTGGGCACTTCGCCAATGGCAAACGTGCGACCTACATAGACGGTGGCTACCTCGCTGGGGCCTAAATAAGACTCCACAAAAATTCTTTCGCCTTCAAATGGGGGAACGTAAGGGATTTTGGGGGTACAACCAACGATGGCTCCCAACAAAAACAGGGTGATGAAGTAGCGCATGGTTCAAAATTTTAGGGAATAACTAATGTAAGGTAAAATGGGGAATATGGATTGTTGCACTACGCTGATGCTAAGCGTTTTAAAACTCATGTTGGGCTGGCCAGGATTTTCGACAACCGCATTGTTTTGGAAATCAATGTAGTACGCATTGCGGCGGTTGTAGAGATTATAAACGCCAAAACTCCAAGTTTTTAGGTTGCCTTTTTTGGTGGCTTTCTGGTAATTAAAGCTCAAATCTAAGCGGTGGTAGTCGGGCATTCGTTCTTGGTTGCGGCCCCGATAGATAAAATTAGGCTGGCGTGCGTCGGTTTTTTGAACCCCAATGGGAAGCGTAATGGCATTGCCCGTGCTATAAACCCAATTGGCCGCCCAACTCCACCTTTTGGACAGTACGTAGCTGGCGGTGATGGCCACATTGTGCGGTCGGTCAAACTTAGATGGGTACCAGGCTGCGCGGTTGATGTTCTCAAATTGCCGCAACGACCGCGAATAAGTATAAGACAGCCAGCCTGTTAAGTCGCCTTTGTTTTTTTTGAGCGAAAACTCCGCGCCGTAGGCTTTGCCAATTCCCTGTTTTTCGATAATACCCTGCCAATCGGTTTCGTAGCTGTTAAAAATACTTGCCCCTTGTTTAAAATCTATCAGGTTGTTCATTGATTTCCAGTAAGTTTCTACCGCAACCTCCCAGCCGTTCCGAAACTCTTTGCCCACGCTGCCCGCTATTTGCCACGCTCGTTGGGGTGGCACTTGGTCGGTGGCGGGCACCCAGATGTCGTTGGGAAGTCCCGCCGCATTGTTAGAGAGCAGGTGCAAGTATTGCGTCATGCGGGCGTAACCCAACTTAAATACCCAATCGCGCGGGGCTGCCCAGTTGAGGCTTAGGCGCGGCTCTAACGAATGATAAGTAGTTGTATTTTGCCGAAAAGCCGTTGCCCTTAGCCCAGCATTTACGCTCAGATTGGGCAATACATTCCAGTTGTTTTCAACAAAAATGGCTACTTCGGGAGCTACAATTGTTTGATTTGTTTGGGTTGTATCGCGCACAGAATTGCGGATGATGGTTAAATTGGCAGGTTGGTATTGGTGGCTAATGCCCTCAATACCAGTTTTAAGGGTATAATTGGGGGCTACGTTATAATCAATTTTAAATTTTAACGCCCAATCTCGAATCGTCGAAACCTGCGACAGGGCGTTGGTTTCAACTTTGTTGTTGAGGGTGCTGGTAATACTCAGGCCGTTGTCGTACCGAAAGCCCGTGCGGGTAAGGGTTACATTACTAAAAACTTTGGGCGACAGTACCCGCAAATAACGCGCCGTAAAAGTATGATTCCCCCAGCGAAGGTTGTTTTGTGTTATGTCGTCTGGGGTGCCTCGGCTTCTTTCGGCACTGTTAAAAAAATCTTTGCCCGAATAAAAACTCAAAAATAACTGACTTTGGTCTTTGAATTGGGTGTTAAATTTCATGTTCAAATCGTAAAACCAATAATTGGAATATTCGTTGCTACTCTTGGTGCGGTAGGCCAAGGTGTTGGGCAAAGTGAGCAACGCCACGTTTGAAAAACGACCCGATACCAGAAACGACGATTTTCCTTTTTGAATGGGGCCTTCGATGGTGAGCCGCGAGTTGATAATGCCCACGCCTACTTCGCCCTTGATTTTTTCTTTACTGCCTTCGCGCATGGCAATGTCAATGACCGACGACAGCCGCCCGCCGTAGCGGGCTGGAAAACCCGCTTTGTATAACTCCACCGACTTGATGGCATCGGGGTTGAAAACCGACAAAAACCCAAAAAGATGCGAGGTGCTGTAAATGGTGGCATCGTCGAGCAAAATCAGGTTTTGGTCGGGGCTGCCACCGCGCACGTACAGCCCCGTGTTGCCTTCTTGGCCACCCATTACGCCTGGAATAAAAGTGAGGGCGCGCAAAACGTCCACCTCGCCCATCAACGCAGGAATTTTCTTGAGTTCTTGAATCGTCAGTTTATTGTTGCCAACGGGGCGGTCGCGGTCTTGGGTTTCTTTTACCACCACTTCTTGCAGCAATACCACGCCCAGTTCAATGACCATTGAAGTATCTTTGGCCAGGGTAAAATTTAAAATTTGGGGCATATAACCCACCAAAGACGTGCGGACTGCCACTCGACCAACGGGAAGAGTCAAACTAAAAAAGCCATACTGATTGCTCACTGTGCCTTTTTTCTGGACGTTGTCATAGACCGAAACGCCCGCGAGTGGTTCAAGACTACCCGCTTCGCGCACGTAGCCGCTAATGGTGCGCGACTGCCCCCACAAACTTGCACTAAGCAGTAATAAAGGTAATAATTGTTTCATGCTGTAAAGTTGGTTACGTTTCAAAGTATAGACCTCATTCCTAAAAGCAGATAAAATGGCGTAAAATGGGCTTTAAAAAGATCAAATTGGGCGGAATAAGCCTATTCTCAAATGAGTTTTACGATTATTTTATGCTTAGGTCTATGCTTTGAAACATGACCAATTTTTTGGTACGGATGCATAGAAGTTGATGAAATGAGGTGTAAAGTATCTCAAATAACAATTATCAAAAGCACGTTTCCAAACGTATGTAAAACTATATTTTTTGTAAAGTTTATTCTGCACGGGCGGCCTGTGTGGAATGAATGAATGAATGAATGAATGAATGAATGAATGAATCGGGGCTGCCCGTGCGGAATGAATGAACTGCCTTATAACCAGTGAATTAAGTTTAAATATGTTTTTTTGCATCAAAGCGTAACCTGTAAAATAAGGCCGACAGATACACTTTGAGGCTACATTTTTTCTCAAATTCTACCCCGCAAGGTCAGCACCAAATTGCGGCCTGGTGCGCTGATGCCACTGGCAAAGTAGCGGTAATTTTGGTCGGTTAGGTTTTCGCAGGCGGCTTGTATGGTGCAGTTTTTTGATACTTCGTACGATGCCCGCAGGTTGAGCGTTGCCCAAGCGGGCATGCCTTCGGGCGTGGCGTAGAGTTGGTTGTCTTCGCCGTCGAGTTTGTAGTCGGCGAGGCGTTTCCAGCCGTTGTACATCACAAAAAACTCGGCTTGCCATTTTTGGTTGGCGTATGTGAGGCTCGTACGACCAAACGAAGGCGGAATGTGGTCGAGGGGCGATGTGCCTCCTTTTTCTTCTTTGATTCGGCCAATGGTCTGATTATAAGTGCTGTACAGTGTCCAATTTTTGAAAAAACGTGCCGTAGCAGCTGCGTTAAATCCCTGCACGTTGGCTTGGCGGCGGTTTTGGTTGGCCGTTACTTGGCTCAACTTACTATCGTATTGAATTTGGCTTTGCCCGTTGAGCGCGAAGGGTTCGGTAACGATGGCATTGCGCAAATCGGTATAAAAAAAAGTGGCTTCCAATTTGAAAATATTTCCCACCAACTGACTGGCCGAAAGTTCGTAATTGTACGTAAACTCCGACCGCAAATTGGGGTTTGGTACAATGACCGAACCAGGCTGCGAATCGAATACTTTGGCCAAGTCGTCCACGTTGGGAGCTTTAAAACCTGTTGAAAATAAGGCACTTAACTTAGTTTTGACCGAGGGCGAATAAACCACGCCCACGTTGCCAGAAAGCGCGTTGGGCGTTTGGCGCACGTCGTTGAAGGGAAGCGGAAAGAAGGTTTTATCTATAAAATTGGCTTTGAGGCCAACGGCGTTGTAGCGCAAGCCCGCGTTCAAAAAAAACTGTTCCGAAAAACTAATTTGGTCGGTTAAGTAGAGCGCGAAGTACCGCATTTGGCTGCCGCCGTCGGGGTAGCGGGTGCTGGAAGGAACCACCGTTTGCTGCACAATGTCGGTGCGGAAAGCCGTCGAAAATACGTCGTTGTGCATGGCTTCTACGCCGTATTTGAGCGCGTGCCGCCCCCATTTTTTAAGGGCATCTGCATTGAAAGTATAAACTTTAACGCGCTCTAACTGACTGGTACGCAAGTTGTTGCCAAAGCGGCGACTGATGCGACTTTCTTTGATGTCTTGGAAGGCGGTCGTTACCAGCAATTGGTCGTAAAAGGCCGTTGGACGCGTTAATTCGGCGTGATAAGCCGCCATGAAACGCTTTTCGGGGCCGTAATACCACTCGGCAAAACGCGGTAAATTGTTGGCAGTTTCGGTGAGGCGGTCGTAGCGCGGCACGTCAGAGGTGCCAGAATACTGCACGTTGAGTGTGTGCTTCGCGTTGGCCGAGGGTTGAAACAATATTTTGGTATAAAAATCAGTTTGTTGGTAGCCCGAACCTATTTGTAAGTTAGGGTCGGAGTTGGGAATGGCCACGTCTTGGTTGTTTTGACGGGCGGCATAAAATGGCAATTTGCCAAAGTTAGGATAGGCGGCCAATCGGCGGTTTCCTTGCCGTAAATCGCCAAAATTGGCGCGGGTGAGGCTGGTTAAAATACCCCATTTTTTACCGCCCACGCTCACGTCAAAATGCCCCGTTTTTTCTTCATTTACCGACGAATAACGCCCGTAAACGTTGGCATTGATGAGCAATTTTTGGTCATTGCTCAACGCTGGGTTGCGGGTGCGAAAGTGCATAACCCCGCCGAGGGCTTCGCTGCCATACACCACCGAGCTGGGCCCCATTACTACTTCGACGCGCTCCAACAGCGAGGGGTCAATGCGCAGTACGTTTTGCAAATGGCCTGCGCGGTAGATGGCGTTGTTCATGCGCACGCCGTCTATGACCAGCAGCACGCGGTTGGCCTCAAACCCCCGCAACACGGGACTGCCGCCACCGCCCTGGCTTTTTTGCACAAAAACTTGCCCCGTTTGCATTAACAAATCTGCTGAATTTTGGGGGTTTCTGAACGCAATTTGACGGGCCGTAACTTGCTCAATCTGAAAGGGTAACGTGCGTTTTTGTTCTTCAAATTTACTGGCGGCTATCACCACTTCGTCGAGCTGAAGGGTATCTTTTGAAATGTCTCGTTGCTGACCAATTGCCCCCGCTCCAACAAGCATCAAACCAAGAAAGGAAGCTATTTTTTTAGGTCTCATAAAAGCGAAAGCGTTTTAACTGGAGGGCGGTGTGTCAACAATTGACCAAAATTAATGATTCTTTGCGTAAAAAGGCTGAAATAAAACACGACGCTCCGTTATATTTACGCAAAAAACTAAACCCCAATTTTATGACTCCCATCGAATGGAATGGCGTATATACGGCCATCACTACCAAAATGACTGCCGACGACCAACTGGATTTGTCTTTGCAAGCCAAAAGTACCGAGGCGCAAATTGCCGCTGGCGTAGATGGCATTATTTTGAGCGGCTCGCTGGGCGAAGCCAGTACGCTCACCGTTGCCGAAAAAGAAACGTTGCTCAAACATACCGTAGCCACAGCGGCGGGGCGCGTGCCAGTGCTACTCAATATTTCGGAAGGTGCAACGGCGGAGGCTATTCAACAAACAATCAATGCCGAAAAATGGGGCGCAGATGGCCTCATGGTCTTGCCTCCCATGCGCTACAAGTCGGACGCGCGCGAAACGGTGGCTTTTTTTAGGGCCATTGCGCAAGCTACTTCGCTGCCCATTATGGTTTACAACAACCCCGTTGATTATAAAATTGAAGTAACGCTCGATATGTTTGCCGAATTGATTGAGGAAAGTAACATTCAAGCCGTCAAAGAATCGACCCGAGATATTGCCAACGTGTCGCGGTTGCGGTCGCGGTTTGGCAATCGCATCAAAATACTGTGCGGCGTAGATACCATTGCAACCGAAGAACTATTGATGGGGGCTGATGGCTGGATTGGCGGCCTGGTGTGCGCTTTTCCTGCCGAAACAGTGGCCATTTATCGCCTCATCAAAGCGGGGCGGGTGTCAGAAGCGGTCGATATTCACCGTTGGTTTTTGCCATTGCTCGAACTTGATTTGAACCCTAAGTTGGTACAATACATCAAGCTAACGGAAGCGCAAGTAGGCTTGGGCAGCGAGTATGTACGCGCCCCGCGCTTGACTTTGACGGGCGAAGAACGCGCAAACATCTTGAAAATCATCAACGACGGTATTGCTGCACGGCCTGTGTTACCCATCATATCTCCAGCCTAAAGGCATCACGGCTTGTTTTGCCATCATGTCCCCAGCCTAAAGGCGTGGGGTTAGTAGATAAACTCGTCATCTTTTTTTATGAAGAAAAACTTTTTTTGCGTGGATGCACACACCTGCGGAAATCCAGTGCGATTGGTCGCTGCTGGTGGGCCGCTGCTGCAAGGTAACAACATGAGCGAAAAACGGCAGCATTTTTTGCAAGAATACGACTGGATTCGGCAAGGATTGATGTTTGAACCCCGTGGCCACGACATGATGAGCGGCAGTATTTTGTATGCCCCCCACGACCCCGCCAACGACGTGGCCGTACTGTTTATCGAAACCAGTGGCTGTTTACCCATGTGCGGACACGGCACCATCGGCACCATTACCATTGCCATCGAAGAAGGTTTGCTAACGCCAAAAACGCCTGGTTTCGTAAAAATGGAAGCTCCAGCAGGTTTGGTAAATATTGAATATCAGCAAGTTGGCAAAAAAGTAACATCGGTAAAACTGACCAACGTACCGGCCTATTTGGCTGCCACCGAGCTGCCCGTGCTGTGTCCCGACTTGGGCGAATTGACAATAGATGTGGCCTATGGTGGTAATTTTTACGCCATTGTAGATGTTCAAAAAAACTTTGCGGGACTCGAACACTACCCCGCCGATAAGCTCATTGCGTGGGCCCGCGAACTGCGCAACCGCATCAATCAGCAATACGAATTTGTGCATCCAGAAAACCCAACCATCAACGGTTGCTCGCATATTTTGTGGACGGGGGCCGTTATTGACCCCACTTCTACCGCCCGCAATGCCGTGTTTTACGGCCAAAAAGCCATAGACCGCTCGCCTTGCGGCACGGGTACATCGGCCCGTATGGCGCAGTGGTATGCCAAAGGAAAACTCAAAGCAGGCGACAAATTTGTGCATGAAAGCATCATTGGGTCTAAATTTGTTGGCACAATAGAAGAAGAACTCACCGTGGCGGGGCAGCCAGCTATTAGGCCAGGCATTGAGGGTTGGGCCAAGGTTTATGGCTACAATACCATTTCTATTGACCCCGACGACGACCCCTACGCTTACGGTTTTCAGGTTATTTAAGTAGTCATTGGTCAATAGTCGTTGGTCATTGGTGTTTTAAGTTACTGATAATTAGATGTTTGTCAAAATACAAGATGGCGATTATTTATAGCCATTCACTTAATCTTTTTTTCAAATGGAAGTTTCTATTGTAGGAGGTGGAATTATTGGGTTGTGTACGGCCTATTATTTGCAAAAAGACGGGCATCAAGTTACCGTTATTGAACGCGGCAACCTTACCGACGGCTGTTCGTTTGGCAACTTAGGCTACGTCTCGCCCAGCCATTTTTTGCCGCTCGCTACGCCTGGCATTGTGGCGCAGGGCATCAAGTGGATGTTCGATGCGTCGAGTCCGTTTTATATCAAACCGCGCTTAAATTTGGATTTAATGCGCTGGGGGTTAGCATTTTACAACAGTGCCAACCAAAAAACGTTAGATGCCAACGCACCCCACATGAACCACCTCATTCAGTTGAGCAGGCAGTTGATTGTGGATTTAAAACGCGAAATTGGCGATAACTTTGACCTGACCGAAAACGGCTGTTGGATGCTTTACAAAAACCAAAAAACAGGCGACCACGAGAAGCATTTGGCCGACATCGCCACCTCCTTTGGCCTTCAAACGGTGGTGTGCAACGCGCAACAAGTACAAGAGCGCGAAAAAGAAGTAGAAGTAAACGTAGCGGGCGGGGTTTTGTACGTGGACGATTGTTATATTGAACCTGCCAAATTGATGCACGCTTTGCACAACACCTTGAAAATCAAGGGTGTAGTCTTTAAATTAAACACCACTGTTACGGGTTTTGAGGTGCAGGGCAATAAAGTAAAGGCCGTATTAACCCCCAATGAAAGCATCAAAACCGACGAAATAGTCATAGCAAACGGTTCTTGGCTACCCGAAACCGCCCGATTATTGGGCCAAAAAATATTGTTGGAAGCAGGGAAAGGCTACAGTTTTAGTTATCAAGATTTGAGCAATAATTTGACTTTGCCTTCTATTTTGGTGGACGACCGCGTGGCCACTACGCCCTACAACCGAATGTTGCGCATTGGCGGTACCATGGAAATCAGTGGCCACAGTACCCAAAAACTCCCCAAACGCATCAGAGCCATTTACGATGCGTTTCAGCGGTACTATCCAGGCATTGAAATTGCCCCGCCCGACCCCGCCACCACTTGGTACGGCTACCGACCCGTAACCCCCGACGGTGTGCCTTACATTGGCGGCCACGATGCTTTTGAAAACGTGTACATTGCAGGCGGCCACGCCATGCTCGGTGTAACTGCCGCCACTGGAACAGGCCAACTCATGGCCCAATTGATAGGCAAAACTCAAACCAGCATTGACATTCAAGCCTTTAACCCCAATCGCTTTTGAGTCAAATAGCAGATAACAGATAACAAGTAGCTGCCGCATTAAATCTTTTAACCTCAGCCTTTAGGCTGGGGGCAACACAAGCAAAGCTCGCGCTCGCTCGTCCCGACTTGCAGTCGGCGGGGCAAATGGTGCAGCGTTTTTAACGCGCTACAAACCCGCGCTTACCCAAGTCTATCAGTTCCATATCTTGTATTTTGCCGTTGTCAATGGCGAAGCGCAAAGCCGTTCGGACTTTGTGAAAGCCTTCTTTTCCTGCCGCACCTGGGTTGATGTAGAGCATATTTTGGAGGGCGGGGTCGCGTAGAATACGTAAAATGTGCGAATGCCCACAGATAAAAATATCGGGTGTTTGAGCTTGGAGTTCAGGCCGCACTTGAGGGTTGTAGCGCGGCGGCGCGCCGCCAATGTGCGTCATCCATATCTTAAGCCCTTCTATTTCAAAGCGTTGGTGGTCGGGCAGATCTATTTGGCGACTGTCAATATTGCCCCGCACTGCCCGCAGCGGTTTGAAGGCTTCGAGTTGCGTTACGATGCTGCGCGTGCCAACATCGCCCGCGTGCCAGATTTCATCACAATCTTTAAAATGGGCAAATAGCCGCTCGTCTAAGTAGCTGTGGGTGTCAGAAAGTAAGCCAATGCGGCGCATTTTTGATTGAAAAATAAATGGGTATTGTAGCGCAATGCAAAAGGCCAAACTCACTACGCAAATCCTAATTTCTGACGTACGTCAGCTATTTTTTTGCTTGCTACATCGCGGGCTTGTGCTTCGCCTTCTTGCAGTATTTGTTCGAGTGCGGCGGAGTTTTGGTGGTAATAATAATCGAATTTTTCGCGCTCTGGGGCAAATCTGCTCACCAACGTTTCAAAAAGTGCTTGCTTGGCGTGGCCATAACCATAACCGCCGTTGAGGTAGTTTTGGCGCATCTCGGCTACTTCGTTTTCGTTCGCCACCAACGAAAACAATTTGAAAGTGATGTCGGTTTCGGGGTCTTTGGGGGCTTCGAGTGGCGTAGAGTCTGAGATGATTTTTTTAGTAACTTTTTGCAATTCTTTTTCGGGCAAAAACACGTCAAGATAATTACCGTAAGATTTACTCATTTTGCGTCCGTCAATGCCTGGAATCACCATGATACGTTCGTCAATGCGCGACTGCGGCACCACAAAAGTATCGCCAAAAGTGCGGTTGAAGCCTTCGGCCATGTCGCGGGTCATTTCTAAGTGCTGCTTTTGGTCTTTTCCTACTGGCACAAAGTCGGCATCGTAAAGCAAAATATCGGCAGCCATCAATACTGGATACACAAAAAGCCCCGCGTTTACGTCGGCGAGTTGGTCAGATTTATCTTTGAACGAGTGGGCATTGGCCAGCATGGGGTAAGGCGTGAGGCACGACAAATACCAAGTAAGCTCGGTATGAAAAGCCGCCACCCGCGACTGCCGATAAAAAACCACTTTGCTGGGGTCGAGTCCGCAAGCCAGCCAAGCCGCTGCCACGGCGCGGGTGTTGTCTTGTAGTGTTGCCGCATTTTTGATACTTGTGAGCGAGTGCAAGTCGGCAATGAACAAAAAAGATTGATTGTTGGCTTGCTCTGAAAGCTGAATAGCGGGCAAAATAGCCCCCAAAATATTGCCGAGATGCGGTTTTCCGCTACTTTGAATGCCAGTGAGAATTCGGGACATAAAGTTTGAATGAATCTATGAGTGAATATGGTTGGCAAAATTGCTATTTTTACCCCACAAAACCGAACTTATATTTATGCTCACGCCGCTTACCCTTGATTTTTTGCGTTTACTCAAAGACAACAACAACCGCGACTGGTTTGCGGCCAATCGCCCGCAGTACGAAACGGCTAAAAAAGAGTTTGAACAACTGGTCGGAAACCTTCTTAAAGACGTAGGCGCGTACGAAAACTTGCCCAATACCACGGCCAAAGATTGTATTTTTAGAATCAACCGCGACATTCGTTTCTCAAAAAATAAATCGCCTTACAAATCGCATTTTAGCGCAGCCGTTGGCCCAGGCGGTCGGCATTCGGGGCGAATTGACTACTATTTACACATTCAACCCGATAACGAGTCGTTTTTGGGGGCAGGAATGTGGGCTACCGAACCCAAGCAGTTGGCCAAGTTTCGGCAAGAAATTGATTTCAATGCGCAAGCCTTAAAAAGCATCATCGAAGCACCCGCGTTTAGGGCGTATTTCCCCGAAATTTGGGGCGAAACCACCAAAAATGCCCCCAAAGGCTACGCCAACGACCACCCCGACGTGGAGCTTTTGAAACGAAAACAGTTGTTTTTTATGCACAAATACACCGACGAAGAAGTAATGAAGCCCCATTTTGCGACTGAGGTAGCCCGTGGCGGGTTGATCATTAAACCTTTCTGTGATTTTTTGAATTACCTCTTTTTTGAAGAAAATGAAGAACCCGTTGATTTATAAAACAACCCAAAAACGCTTAATCCTATGAAATTGAACCTGTTTTATGCACTCTGTTTGGTGGGTTGCACCAGCTTGGCGGCCATGAGCCAAGAGCCAGACGACCTGCTCAAAATATTGGACGAAACCCAAAAACCTGCCACCAATTATACCCAGGCTACTTTTAAATCCACGCGCATTATCAACGGACATTCGGTAGAAACGGTGGCCAAAAAGCACTTAGATTTCCGAATTTCGCACCGATTTGGCGCGCTCAATTCGGGTGCTTACAACCTATTTGGGCTGGATTTGGCCTATATGCGCATGGGTTTTGAATATGGCCTCACCGACCGCCTCATGGTTGGACTGGGCCGCAGCGGATTTGAAAAAACGTTCGATTATTTTGCCAAATACAAGCTATTGAGGCAGTCGGAAGGAGCAAAAAACGTGCCTGTTAGCGTTACGCTGTTGGCTACGGGAGCCACTACCACCATGCGCAGCACGGCTTTCAATACTTTTTTCAATAACCTCGAACGCCAAACTTACTGTTTTCAAGTGTTGGTGGCGCGGAAGTTGAGCGAACGCTTTTCGGCCCAACTTTCGCCCACGCTGCTGCACCGCAACAAAACGGAGAGCGTGCTGGAAGACAACAGCTTGGCAAGCCTCGGCTTGGGCGGTCGCGTCAAATTAACGCGGCGCACTACGTTCAACATAGATTATTTTTTAACGCCCCAAAAATGGGGTAGCAATGCCGTCCGCGACCCGCGCTACACCAACTGCCTCTCCATGGGTTTCGATATTGAAACGGGCGGCCACGTGTTTCAGTTGCATTTTAGCAACTCGCAAGGTATGATTGAAAAACAATTTATTGGTACCACCCAAGGTAGTTGGAGTAAAGGCGACATCTTTTACGGTTTCAATATTTCGCGTACGTTTAGTTTCGACAAAAACGCCAAAAAACTCTATAAATAGGTCAGCGGTCTATAGTCATGGGAGTATGTCATCTATATACACGTTGGGTGCTATGCCAAGAACGCAACTCCAAAACTACTTGGACAAAGTAAAACTATAAAAACAACAAAATATGAAAGGTTCGGAATGGAGTAAGTGGGATTTACATATTCATACACCAATGTCCATCTATCAAAAATATGGAGCTAATGACACACCGACATGGGATAAATACATTTTAGAACTTGAAAACTTATCATCAGAATTTAAAGTTTTGGGTATCAATGATTACTTATTTTTAGAGGGGTATAAAAAATTAAAATCAGAGCAAGACCAAAGTGGTAAACTCAAAAATTTAACCTTACTTCCAGTAGTTGAATTTAGAATTGAAAAATTCGCTGGCATTGATTTTGGTCAATTAAAGAGAATTAATCTTCATGTTATTTTTTCAAATGAAGTATCAATAGAAACAATTCAAAGTCAATTTTTAAATACACTTGAACAAAGTTATTTCTTAGAAAGTGGTAGCCAGTGGACAAGAGCAATAACACCTGAAAGTGTTGAAGAACTTGGAAAACAAATAAAAGCAAGTATTCCAGCTACTGAACTTTCTAAATATGGTTCAGATTTAACAGAAGGGTTTAATAATCTAAATGTCAAAGAAGATAAAATCTTTGAATCACTTAAAAAAGATTGCTTTCAAGGTAAATATCTTATCGCAATTGGAAAAACAGAATGGGGTGATTTAAAATGGACAGACGCTTCAATAGCGACAAAGAAATCAATAATTAATCAAGCAAATATAGTATTTACGGCATCCGAGGCAATTATAGATTTTGAAAAAGCCAAAGCTCAATTAAAAACACAAGGGGTAAATGATAATTTATTGGATTGTAGCGATGCTCACTATTTTTCTAACTCAGTAGATAAAGATAGAATTGGTAACTGTTTGACATGGATAAAATCAGAACCTACTTTTGAAGGACTTAAACAAATTTTATACGAACAAGCCCACAGAGTAAAAATTGCAAATAGCAAACCACGAGAACCTCTCAGGAAAATTGATAGTATTAAATTTGACTTCCCGCAAAACACTTTTATAAAACGAATCAATTCTAACGAGAAACAACTCTTATGCTTAAATAACTTAAAGCAAGAAATATTTTTTAGTAGCTATTTTACTTGTTTGGTTGGTGGAAGAGGGACTGGAAAAAGTACAATAATTAACTTGTTAGGAGAGAGAATTAATGAAAAAACTGATTTTTTTAGAGAAAATAATTTAATAATTGATGATAAAAAATATGACATTGAAAATGACTCAAAGAATCTAATTCAAATTAAAGGAACTAATGAAATTGAATTCGTTAGCCAAGGCAAAATTGAAAAATTAGCAGAAGGAAATGAACTTACAAACCTAATTTTTAATGAACGAATTAAAGAAACTGAATCTGGTTTTTATCCATTAGACAATGAATTTGAAGCAATTATTACATTGATTGACGAAAGTGTAAAACTATTATTTAGTTTAGAAAACAATCGAAGTATTTTGAAGGAGAAGCAAAAAGAAAGTGCTACAACTAAAAACGTAATTGATTCAGTAAATGATGAACGATACAAGATAATAACAGCAAGAATAAGTGAAATTAGAAAAGAAATAAATGCGATTGAGAGTAGTAGTACGAGATACGAAAAATTAATTAACTCTTTGAAAAATATTCTAATCGAAACTTCAATTAAAAAAACTGATAATGAATTTGAAAATCGAATTGAATCTATAATTGATTTAATTCAAGGATTAGAAGAATTCAAATTGATTGATACAGAATTAACTGTTAAAATTAAAGAATTTGATTCTATCAAAATAAAAATTGATGAGCTTACAAAAGAGTTTATAATTGAAAATGATAAATTAAGAGGCTTTTTTCAAGAAAAAGGTACAAGCGAAGAAATTATAAAAGACTCTCAAAAAGCGAATGAAAATCTTTCAAGAATTAATGTTGAAATTGAAGCAACAACTCTGAAAATTGATAGAATTACAGAGAATTTCAAAGAGAATAATACTCGAATCACAAAAATATCTGAATTAAAAACGAATTATCTCGACTTAATAAATAGCAATCTTTTGTTGGTAAACAGTAAACTTCAAATTGATAATGAAAATGTATTAAATATAAACTTTTCATATGAATTTAATAAAGAAGAATACCAAAATAGCTTATTTTCAGAATTTTATGACACATTTTCTAAATTCCATATTTCAGGTACTTCATCACAAAATGTTAAAGACGTTTTATTTCTCATTGACCCAAATGATGAATTATTAAAATTAGACTATAAAACTTTTGTCGGAAAATTAGATACAGAAATAGAATTACATCAAATTAGAAGAGCAAACAACTATGTAAAAATAGTTTTAGATATTTTTGATTCTCAAATTAATTTCGTCATTTATAAACTACTGATTAATAAGCATTTTAATAATGTGTCAAAATATGCTCTAATAAAAGGCTTTTATGGGAATAAAGAACTACAAAATTGTTCGTTTGGTCAAAGATGTACAGCCGTTATTGTAACGCTTTTAATGACTGGGGTAAAGCCATTAGTAATTGACGAACCAGAAGCACATTTGGATAATAGACTTATTGCGGACTATTTAGTACATTTAATTAAAACTAAAAAAATTGATAGACAAATAATTTTTGCAACTCATAATTCAAATTTCGTTATAAATGGAGATTCTGAATTGATTCATATTCTAGAAATACCCAATTTAAGTATTTACACTAACTTAACCTCAACAACCATAGAAAATACTGCAAATCGCGACAAATTATTAAAACTTGAAGGTGGCAGAGAAGCTTTTAAAGCACGAGAAAAAAAGTATGACATTCATCGTTAGACAAAAAGTACAGCATCCAACATGGGTTTGTGGCAAGTGGGGGCTGACTGAAGTGACTGAACAATAGTAATTTATATCAGCGGACGTTCGGGCAGACGAGTTTCAAAAACCCCACCTGACCACAAGCCCTATTCGTTCTCGAAAAGTGCTGATACATTTTTCAAATTAAATTTAGTTACTACAAAAATGACTACACACTATTAACAGAAGTCATATTTCTAAAGCTCAAAAGACTGATAATAAAAGGTATCAACAACTTTTTAATAACTACCAAGATGTGAAATGGCCTACGTTTACTACTGCCCAAACGAGCGCCCCCGCACTGACCATTAACCATTGACTTATGCTTTATTTTCCTTTCGACGAGCGGTATAGTTTGAGTATGGGAACAATTCCTTTGCAGCCCACTGACCCACTCGTTGAGGCAGACGCGCATTATGCAGCAGAAGTTGCCCATAAACAACAACTTTTACTTGCCAACCACGGCTATTATTACCGCGCCAACCCCGAAACCGCATTGGCGCAGTGGGAAGTTTTGGAAAAAGTACTGAAAAGCCTCGCGGCGTTTTATCCAACTCAATTTGAACTGAACATAAACGGGCGTAACTGGCAATGGCACAATCGTTTAACGAACGAAAGCCAGTCGTTTGAATTTGAAAATGCGGCCTCTTTGCCACTCCAGCCGCTCGATTGGGTGGGCCGACAAGTGCAAGAAGATTTGCTCATTTTGGCCAACGACCCCGCCGTAACGCTCGTGGCGGGGCAGTTGTGTTTTCCAAACGATTGGGACTTGAACCAGAAATTTGAGCAACCGTTTTTGCAAATTCATCACCACATTCCGAAGGTTTTTACACCCACTATGCAAGCGGCCCAAAAACTCATGGAACGATTGGTGAGCCATCGGCCTGTGTGGCGGCTCAACTGGAACTTTAAGATTCATAATGCGCTCGATATGTCTTCTCAATACTTTGCTGAGTCGCGGCGCGAACTGGCCGAAATAGGGCCACAGCTTACGCCAAGCAATGTTGGCGAACGGCTTTATCTGCGCGTAGAACGGCAAACCCTCTCGCGGTTGCCGCGCTCCAATTATATTTTGTTTGGCATTCATACTTATCAAAATACGGTGGCCAATGAAGCCCAAAACCCCGACCGCGCCCGCCGAATGTACCAAGTATTGAAAAGTATACCCCGCGAAGTGATGCAGTACAAAGCAATTCCGTTTTTTGAAGAAGCCTTGCTGGCTTATTTGCAGCAACGAGGCGATTTTTTGAATTAAACCTACCAACAACCCCGCCGTTGCGGCCAAAAGTTGTTTGTGCCTTTGACAAAAAGCGTTAGTTTTGCCAACTTATTCGACACTTTTACACTTAAAAAATACACTCAAAAATGGCTCACGGAATTTTAGCAGGTAAACGCGGTATTATATCGGGTGCACTCGACGAAAACTCGATTGCTTGGCAAGTAGCCCTCAAAGCCAAGGAAGAGGGCGCAATTTTTACGCTTACCAACGCCCCGATTGCCATGCGCATGGGCGAAATCAAGAAACTGGCTGAAGTATGCGAGGCCGAGATTATTCCTGCCGACGCTACGCTGGTAGAAGACATTGAGAATCTCTATACCAAATCAATGGAAACCTTGGGCGGTAAAGTTGATTTTGTGTTGCACTCCATTGGTATGTCGCCCAATATCCGCAAGGGGCGGGCTTATGGCGATTTAAATTACGATTGGTTTGCCAAAAGCATTGATGTTTCGGCGCTGTCGTTTCATAAGTTTTTGCAAGTAGCCGAAAAGATGGATGCTATCAACGAATGGGGGTCGGTGGTGGGACTTACCTACATGGCCGCCCAGCGTACTTTTCCGTTTTATACCGACATGGCCGAAGCCAAAGCCATGCTCGAATCAATAGCGCGTAGCTACGGCTACCGCTACGGCAAGCTCAAAAAAGTGCGGGTCAATACCGTTTCGCAGTCGCCTACCAAAACAACGGCTGGCTCGGGCATCGGTGGTTTTGATAAATTTTACGGTTTTGCCGAAAAAATGGCACCACTCGGCAACGCCTCTGCCGAAGATTGCGCCAATTACGTGGTATCGTTGTTTTCTGACTATACGCGCATGGTTACGTGCCAAAACCTTTTCCACGACGGTGGCTTCTCAATGGTCGGCATTTCGTCGGAAGTATTGGAAGACAAATAACAAATAGCAAATAACAAATATCTGATATTTGTTATTTGTCATTTGATTTCTCCCAACGTGCTTCTATTTGTTCTAATGTTAAGCCTTTGGTTTCAAAAACGATGTATTTGGCAAACAACAGGCCGCCCAATACCACCGACATATACACGAAAAATATGCCACCGTTGCTTCCCAATGCAGACGCTTGCATGAGTGGAAAGGTAAAGGCCACCCAAAAGTCAAAAAACCAGTGGTTGAAACTACCCATACTCGACGCAAAGCCTCGAATTTTTAAGGGATATACCTCCGAAATAAGCAGCCAACCCAATGGCCCCAAGCTGATGGCAAAAAAGAAAATATAGGTATAAACGCCGCCAATCAGCATTATTTTTTGCATTTCAGGGCCAAGGCTATCTCTAAACAAAAACCCCAAACCTACCGTAGCCAGCGAGAGCGCTGTGCCAATTAACCCCGTGTACAAGAGCGGTTTACGCCCCAAGCGGTCGAGAAAAAAAATAGCAACCATTGTAGAAAGCGCATTGACCGCGCCCACGCCCACCGTAGCCAAAGCGGCCGTTTTGGTGCTGTCGAAAGTAGTTTTAAAAATATCGGTAGAGTAATAAATAATGGCGTTGATGCCCGAAAACTGCTGAATAAAAAAAATACCCACGCCAATAAACAGCGGAATACGCAAACGCTTAGAAAAAAACTCCCCCCAATTGCCTTTTTCTTGGCCCTCGTTTTCAATCAAATATTTGGTTTGGTTCAGTTCTTCTTGCGCTTGCTGCGGTTCGCGTAGGCGTTGCAACACTGCCAATGCTTCGGCATCGCGGCCTTTGCTAATGAGCCATCGCGGACTTTCTGGCACAAAAAACATACCCACCAACAGCACCGCCGCAGGCACAAATCCCGCCCAAAACATGGACCGCCAGCCGTCGGGGTCATCGCCCAAAGCGTAGCCCACCACGTAAGAGAGCAAAATGCCGAGCGTGATGGCAAACTGGAAAAACGTAACCAATTGCCCTCTTTTGTTGGAAGGTGCAATTTCGGCAATGTAAAGCGGCACCGTAGAAGCCACAATGCCAATGGCCAAGCCCAAACACAAACGCCCGACAATCAAGAACGCTACCGTGGGCGCAATGGCAGTTAGTGCCGAGCCAATCACGAAAATAATGGCCGCGATGATGTTTATTTTTTTGCGCCCCAGCAAGTCGGTGAGTGGCCCACTAATAAACGGCCCCACCATGCCACCCGCCAACACCGCGCTCACAATCCAGCCCACCACGTCGGGTGAGTTTTCGAGATGGAACTTTACTTTGAGCGAGGGCAAAGCCACGTTGATAACGCCCGTATCGTAGCCAAAAAGCAAGCCGCCCGTGGCAGCCACCGCCGCAATGGCATAAATAAGTAGGTTTTTGTTCATGAAAAAAAGGGTTAAAGGAAGGTGTAAAGGTGTAAGGTGTAAAGGGGTTAAAGGGTTAAATGGGTTAAGAGGTAAATAAAAAAAGGGGCTAATGGAAAAGTGGGGTGCGACAACAACTTTATCGGTCGCTCAAAAGCAGCAAAAAAATGCGCTTACTTGTTGTTTCTGGGTCAATCAGAAGGTTAAAATAGCCATTTTTAGGAAGTACAAAAGACGCAAAATTAGCATAAATCAGTACTCTGCCTTTGAAAACTTTGCAGTAGTTGGGCAGAAATAGGCGGTTGGCCGCCGCCATGCTATTATTTTTGATTTGTAATAAAGGGTAATTTGGTAGTAATAAATTGATAAATAGGTGGTTTACGTTTATTCCCAGCCGCGTGGTGCGCTTTCTTGCGAATTATTGCAGAGCCCGCTCACGCCTGTTACAAAAGGTGCGGAACGGTCGGTAACGTAGGCTTGCGAAAACTTGGTGTCTGGGGTTATTTTGAGTTTACGACGCGCAATACCCGACACTTGGAAATAACCCAGCGCGATGTCGTCGGGGTTGTCGGCGTTTACGACATTGCCTTTGATGGGCGCAGGAAGCGGGTCTAAAATAGAACCAGTACGGTTCAACTGCTCGTTGTAAAGCTGCCAAAACTGATACGCCTCGCGGCTCATGGCATACTGCGCCACCTCAATAAAATGAAACCCGCTGCCATACATGGCCGAAAACAGCACATTGCGCCGCTTCACTTCTTTGCCGTTGATGTTTCGGTCGTCAAATATATTGATACCACGGCTAAAAAACGGCACCCAAGCGTAAGGATTTCCGCAGGGGCGGTTGCTGAAACCGTAGGCAGTCCAGCGGTAATAATTTTGGCTTTCGGCGGGATCTTGGGTGTCAATATAAATTTCGTAGCCATCGGGACGGGTGCGAGTGCGCTCCGCAAACTCGGCATACAGCCTATTGATGGGCGGCACGGCATTGAGCCGCTCAGGGCGCGACACGTACTTTTTTTCGTCGGGTGTTACAATTGTTACCGAATAAGTGCGCCCCACTACGCCCACAAAATTGGGGTCGGCGGTGCGGTAAGTGCCTGGTTCTAAGAAATCTTGTTCCAAAACCGTACGCACCCCTTTGTCGTCAGAGATACTCACCAAAGCACCATTGACCGCCAAACGACTCGGCAAAAAACGCCCCGACGCAAAAACGCCCGTGTAAGAAAGTTTTACTTCGTACGGCACGGGGTCGTTGGAGAGTAGCCCTTCTACTACCAATTGTGGCTCAGGGTCGCGCAGGGGCAGATTTACCTCTTCTACGCAAGCGTTGAGCAGCATTGACAAAAACAAAAAAACAAAAAAACGACTGGTATTTTTCATGGCCTGTTCTCAGAAATAAAAATTGTAAGTAACAGAAGGAATAATGCGGGCAAAAACCGACAAACGATAGCCTCGCATGACGGTATTGAAACGCGTAAAATAAATAGAGTACGGATTGGGCCGCCCCAGCAAATTGTACAAAGAAATATTCCAAACGCTGTATTTTTTCTGCGTACGCACTTTGCGGGTATCAATACTGAGCGATAAATCAGCCCGAATATAATCGGGAATACGGTCGTCGTTGCGGCGCGAAAAATTGGGTACAACCGAGTTGAAAAGCCGATATTGGCCATCAGGAAAAGTAGCAGGCCGCCCCGTGGTGTAAACAAAATTGAAGCCCAAAAACACCCCCGTTGAGAGCAGTTGCTGCAACGAGATGGCCAAGTTGTGCGGGCGGTCGAAAGTGGCTGCGTACCACTCACCGTTGTTGATGCGCTCGCCCGCAAAAGGCGTTTGTACTTGCACCAGCGAGCGCGAGTAGGTATAAGCCACTTGGCCAGTGAGTTTTCCTTGCGTTTTTTGGACACTAAACTCCGCGCCATAAGCCACGCCTTTGGCCGGCAGTAGGTCGGTTTCGATGCGTGGGTTGAGCAGCAGTGTTGCGCCGTCTTTGTATTCTACCAAGTTTTTGATGTCTTTGTAAAATACTTCTACGGAGGTTTCAAAGGCATTTTCTTTCAAATTTTTGAAAAATCCAATCGCAATTTGGTCGGCCAACTGTGGCGGTGTGTACGAGTCGCTGAGTTTCCAAAAATCAACGGGCGAAATGGCTGTGGTGTTTGAAATGAGGTGCAAAAACTGCCGCGTGCGGTTGTAGCTCAATTTGACCGAACTTTGCCGCCCCAGTGCCAGTCGCAACGATGCGCGAGGTTCCCAACCGCCGTATCGGTCTATTACTTGCCCCATTGGTATATCTTGTGTGCTAATAATGCTTTCAATAGAACGTGGCAGGTCTGGTTCGTAGGTCGCCACGTTGCGCGCTCCTACATTTTGGTAATTGACGTAGCGAACGCCTGCTTGCAGTGTAAGCGCATTTGAAACCGTCCACTCGCTTTGTAGATAGGCCGCCCATTCGAGGGCAAACTCGGTTTGGGCGCTGCGTACAATGATATTCGAGCTGTCGCTGCTGGGAGTTTGTAGGCCAGGTTGTACTTCGTGCCAAATGTAGTTCGCACCTGCTTCGAGTCGTACTTTTTCGAGGCTATACAGCCAGTCGGTGCGCAGTTCGCGGTGGGCAATAGCCGACGAAACCTGAAACTCATTGGCGCGTTGTTGGCCGTTAATATCCGATTTAAAATTACTGTAAATTCCATTTATCGAAAAAGATAACCGCTTGCTTAACAGGCTATTCCACTGAAAGCCAGCCGTTTGAGACACCCAATTATAGGCAGTATCTTCGACCGAAAACTTAAAATTGTCGAGACTTCGGTAACTCGACAGCGACACCGAATGTCGGTCGTTGATGCGGTACTGTACGCGCCCGTTGAGGTCATAAAAAAAGGCTTCGCTGCCCCGATACCGTTCTGGCAAACGCCGAATAATCCAGTTGGGATAAGCTACTCTTGCCCCCAGCGCGTACGTAATTTTGTTTTTGAGAAGTGGCCCTTCTATCATCAGCCTCGAACTAATTGGCCCCACGCCACCGCTGATGCGCATTTGCTCGGCATCGCCCGTTTTGGTGGTCATGTTGAGCAAAGCCGACAAACGCCCGCCGTACATGGCAGGAATACCTCCTTTGTAAAGCGTAACCGACTGCACCACGTCGGGGTTTACGTTGGCAAAAAAACCGAGTAAATGCGACGTATTAAAAAGCGGCGCGCCGTCGAGCAACACCAAGTTTTGGTCGGTTCGCCCGCCGCGCACGTTTAGCCCACCCGCACCTTCGCCCACGGTGCTTACGCCAGGTTGCAGGGTTAGGGCTTTCAAAATATCGGGTTCGCCCAGCACCACGGGTATTCGTTTTAGTTTTTGAATGTTCAACTGCACCGTACCCATGCGCACATCGCGCACGTTTTGGTCGGCTTTGCGCTCGCGCACGGTTACTTCGTCGAGGTCTTGGGCAAAAGTTTTGAGCGGTACTTCCATGTTGCCGTCGCCCATCAAAACCACGTTGGGGTAGTAAGCGGTGCGGTAGCCTTCGGCCGTAATCACCAGGGCGTGCATGGCTTTTCCGCCCAAAGTGAGCTTAAATCGTCCGAGCGAGTCGGTTTTGACAGTTACCTCAATGACCCGCACCAACACCGAGGCATTTTGAATAGGAACTTGGGTGGTTGCGTCAAAAACGCGGCCTTCGAGCGTAAAACGTTGCCCCCAAGCCAGCGGCCCGCCAAGCAGTAAAAAAATAAAGAGGAGATGTAAACGAAGGTTCATAGCCAATGGACTTATGCTGTTAATTGGGAGGCAATCTAACAATAAATAGCTATAAATAAAACGATTTGTCTTGGATTTTCGCCGAAATAACATTAGCCCGAAACCACATTGCCGAGTAGGTTGGCAATAGTTGTAATTTTTTCATTCATGTGTATAAATTCTAATTGTAGTGCTGTCTGATTAACTGGATCTGGATTATCTACAATGAGAGAAATAACTTGTTTTCGTCTCATTTGGAGCGTTTCCAGTTTTATCCATAAAAAGTTTTTGTAAGCTGCTTCAGCGAGTCGTTTTATTTCAGTGGGTACTTCAATTTGTTTTCTCTCCCAATCATCAAGTGAATATTGATCATATTTACTTACTAAATCAACAGCTAATAGTTGAATATCAGGGTCAAAATGGTCAATAAAATAGTTTGTGTTTAGAATTTCGTTACGCCCGTAAGCCTCTCTAAAACTATTCCAAATGTGTTCAAACTGTGGCGTTTCAAAGTTTAACTCAGTCAATTGCTCAACGGCGTATCTGCACAATGGATAGTTGGGTTCTAATTCTACAGATGCGTAGTTGATGAGCAACCGAACACACTCTTGCTCTTGATAAAACAACCGCGAACGGCTCGGTGGAGTGCTGATGGGGCTGGGCTTTTCGGCAGCGGGAGCGGGGCTTTCTTCCAAAAAACCTACTTCGCTTTCTTCACTAAACGACACCAACCCTTCCCATTCTTGCTTGGCGGGCGGCGCGTTGCGGTTTTTCTCTTTGGCCGCTTGGTTGTCAACTTTGTCTATTTGTTTGCGTAGCAGTTTATTGCCTTCCGACAGCAGCGTTTGCTCATCTACTTTCATGGTAGCGGCGGTACGCTGCGTAAAAATCTGCCGCTTAATGGCATCAGGAATTTTGGCAATGCTCCCCACAATTTCACCGATGGCCTCCGCCCGCTTAAACGGGTTATCGCCCGCTTCGCGGAGCAGCATCTCAGTTTTGAACGCAATAAAATCTTTGGTAGCTTGCTTGACGTGCGCTTTGAAGCCTTCGGCCCCTACTTTATAGACGTAGCTGTCGGGGTCTTCGCCGTCGGGGAGCGTAACCAAACTCACGTTCAAGCCTTCTTCCAGCACCATATCGAGTCCGCGCAGGGCAGCTTTAATGCCCGCCGCGTCGCCGTCGTACAAAATGGTGATGTTGGGCGTAAAACGCGCAATGAGCCTAATTTGCTCAATGGTAAGCGAGGTACCCGACGAGGCCACCACGTTCTGAATACCCGCTTGGTGCAGCGAAATAACGTCAGTGTAGCCTTCTACCAAGTAGCAAACGTCTTCTTGCCGAATGGCGTTTTTGGCTTGAAAGATACCGTAAAGCGAGTTACTTTTGTGATAAACCTCGGTTTCGGGCGAGTTGATGTACTTGGCTTGAGTTTTGTCGTTGGTCAAAATACGCGCCCCAAATGCAATAACCTTACCCGACACGTTATGAATTGGAAAAACAACCCGCCCCCGAAAGCGGTCGTAATGGCGGGTGGCTTGGGCGTTGCGTTCGTCTTCTTTCGGGCGGCGTTCCGCTTTGATAACCAACCCTGCCTTTTCGAGCAGTTCAATGTTGTAGCCGCGCTGCGTAGCCGCTTTACCGAGGTTGTCCCACTCGTTGAGGCTGTAACCCAACCCAAACAGCTTGATAGTCTGGTCGTTAAATCCCCGATTTCTAAAATAACTCAACCCAATGGCCTGCCCTTCGTCGTGGGTCATGAGCAGATTTTGAAAGTTTTGCTGGGCAAAATTCAGCACAATTAATAAACTTTCGCGTTCATTTTGGCGGTTTATTTCTTCGGGACTGGCTTCTTGTTCTTCAATTTCGATGTTGTATTTTTTTGCCAAATACCGCAACGCTTCGCCGTAGCCAATTTTTTCGAGTTCCATCACAAACTTTACCGAATCGCCGCCCACGCCACAGCCAAAGCACTTATAAATTTGTCGTACTGGATTGACATTGAACGAAGGCGACTTTTCGTTGTGAAACGGGCAGCAAGCCATGTAGTTGGCCCCCCGTTTTTTCAAGGATATAAAATCACCCACCACTTCCACAATGTCGGCGGCGAGCTTAATTCGTTCTACGGTGTCTTGGTTAATGCGCATAGTTACAAAGATAGGGGTTGGGAACAAAAAAAAGAACACGCTCAAAAGCGTGTTCTTTTCATTACGTTCTAAAAATTATATAGCCTGGGCTTAGATAACTTTCACTTTTGATGCATTCAAGCCTTTTGGGCCGCTCTGCACTTCAAATTCTACCTTGTCGTTCTCACGTATTTCGTCAAGCAAGCCTGACACGTGTACGAATACATCTTTGTCGCCGTTTTCTGGCGTGATGAAACCGAATCCTTTGGTCTCATTGAAAAATTTTACTGTTCCTTTTTGCATAATATTGTATTGTTAACGGTGGCAAAATTAGGGCTAATTTTTTATATTCCTAATATATTTGCTATTTTTTTCGTCTTTTCTTTTGTTGCAACTCTTCTATTTCTTTTAAAACGGCTTGTAAATCGTTGTTTACGGTGTTTTCTTGGGTAAAATCAATGGTGGCGCGGTAGTCGGTTTTACTGATTTCTAAAATCGCCACGGGATGGCCTAAAAACGTTTCAATCTCGGCGAGTAATTCTTTTTCTTCGGTGCTACAAAACGACACGGCGTTGCCTTTTTGCGTGCCGCGCCCCGTGCGCCCCACGCGGTGTACGTAGTTTTCCGATTGTTCGGGCAGGTCATAATTGACCACAAAGTCCACGTTGGCAATGTCAATGCCCCGCGCACTTACGTCGGTGGCTATCAAAATCTTTACTTCGCCTTTTTTAAACTGATTCATCACCAGCAGGCGGTCGTTTTGTTCTTTATCGCCGTGAATGGTCTGGCTTTTAATTTCCATGCGGCTCAGGGCGGCAAACAACCGCTCGGCCCGCACTTTGGTACGCACAAAAACCAAAATTTTGGATTCAGGATTTTCATTGACAAGCCGTTCTAAGAAAAATCGTTTGTCGTCCATTTCTACAAAAACCACAAAGTGATTGATGTTTTTGGCCACGGGGCTATCGGGCGAAATCTGAATTCTGATGGCGGTGCGGTTGATGAGCGAGTAAGCCATTCGCTTGATTTTGTCGTTGATAGTGGCCGAAAAAAACAGCGTTTGGCGGCGGCGTGGCAGGTGTTTGAGCAAGTCTTGAATGTCTTTGATGAAACCCAAATCGAGCATGTGGTCGGCTTCGTCCAAAATCAAGACTTCTACCCGTTGCAGTTGCAGGTAGCCCTGGCTCACCAAGTCGAACAAACGGCCTGGCGTAGCCACCACCACGTCCACGCCTTTTTGGAGGCGGGCTATTTGCGGGTCTTGCTCCACACCCCCAAACAAACACAGCGTTTTGACGGCGGTAAAGTGGGCAATGCTGTCAAAAACTTCGGTAATTTGTAACGCCAGCTCGCGGGTGGGCACCATAACCACGCATTTCACACCTTCGGGGCGGCGGCTTTTTTGGCGTTCGTTGAGCAAATTGATAATTGGAATGGCAAATGCGGCGGTTTTGCCCGTTCCTGTTTGGGCAATGGCCAGCACGTCTTCGCCCTTTAAAATAGACGGAATGGCGCGGTATTGAATGTCGGTGGGGCGCTTGAAACCCAATTTGGCCAGGCTTTTTTTTATTTCGGGCGCAATGTAATAATCGTCAAATTTCATGGCTTTTTTAGAAACTGTTTGAGTTAGTTGAAAGAAATATTTTTGAGCTAATTTTGAGCGAAACGAGCCACATTTTGCAGACGTAGCCAGCAGCTACGGCGAAAAAATGGGGAGAAGTTGCAGCCAAAATTAGCCAAAAAGATGAATTGAAATTGATTCAAACATGTTCTGTGTTAAATTACAAACAAAATACAAAATATTATTTGGGATGTATATAATTATTATCAAAAATGGTGTTACTACTAACGACAGCA
>REAB01000012.1 GCA_004293645.1 Cytophagia bacterium
ATTTTTCCGACTACATGTTTAGTGGGCAATATGCTTGTGGACTAATTTCTCAAAAACTGTCAACTACTTTGGAAGCAATATGAAAGATGCCAAAAAATTAAACCAAAAGTAGGCAACTATACTCAACCCACAGAGGTTTGCAAAACCAGTGCTGGGGTCTTGATGATTTGAAAGTTTGTATTTATCAAAGATTTTAGTTTATCCTTGTAGTTTCCAATATTGGCAAAAAAGTCTTGAATTCTTTGTTGAAATACCTTAAAATCAGGAGTATAATCTGACTTTATTACCTGTCCTTCGGTTTTTAACAGAAACCGAAGACCATAAACCGTATGTTTGAACGGGGGACACCTTGTCTAAGTTTGGGAGATTCTCCCTTAGCTCATCAGCATTCTTTTTTTGTCATGCTAAATTTTAAGTTTAAATTCGCCCTAAAATTAACTATTTTGAGACAATATAGCTACCGAAGGTTTTGCTCAACATAGTGTTTATAAAAAAGGGGCGAACGTAAGTAATTGAAAAACAGCAAATTAATAAACATTTATGCCGCCAGACAGAATACTATGAACGAGGCCACCCCTGCGGCAGTTAGAATTAATTCAATCGCACTGCAGCGGCGGACCGTGGGCAACCCCTTTTGGGACAAAACCGTCCGACCAGCACCCGTTACGGGCGGACGAGTTCCAAATCCCCCTTTCTTCATAAATACTTTTTCGCCACGCCCCACGCCATGATGAGCCTGCTTCAAACAAAACAGCAATGAACGACACCGACAAAGCAAAAATTGGCAACATCTATTTGAAACTATTAAACCAGCAAGAATTTGCTGCTGAAGAATTAGACTATTCCAATTTTAATAACCATATGCCTACACTACAAGCATTGTCCACAATTGGCAATAGTGGAATTAGTGTCTTTGATTTATTTAAAAAGGAACATATTTTTTATTCCCCAAACTTTTGTACCGTACTGGGTTATAATCTACAAGATATACTTGACAATGGACACCATTTTATAGACAATAAAATTCACCCAGATGATTTTATTGAATTAATGAAAAATGGAATTACCTTGTTGAAGTTGTTTTATCAATTTTCGTCTGATGAAAAAACGAATTACAAACTCATAAATGAGTACAGAGTTTTAAATGCTGAAAATAAATATATTAAAATACTTGAACAACATCAGGTTTTAGAGCTGGATAAATATGGCAATTTATGGCTCACACTAAGCACTATTGATATATCCCCAAATCAGGATATTGACGGAAAAATGAAAAGTCAATTAGTGAATTTTAGAACTGGGAAAATAGTTGCTTTTTTGGACGAAACTAAAACTCAGGAAACAACAAGCGTAACATTGTCACAAAGAGAAATACAAATTTTGCAAATGGTGAAAGACGGGTATTTGAGTAAAGAAATATCCGACAAACTCGACATCAGCGTACATACGGTAAACACCCATAGACAAAGGCTGTTGGGAAAATTAGGGGCAAATAATTCTATGGAAGCGGTTGTGTTTGCTTCAAAATTTGGGTTACTGTAATGGCTGGATACTGATAAATCAGTATTGTATGAAATTGGATTTTGAAAGACCTTTGCGCTTCAAAACAACTCCAATTTGCAATGTACAAACATCTTTTATTTTCAGCCATTTCGCTATTTGTTTCACTTTCAGTATTTGCTCAGCAGCCCACTCAGTCTATTAGGGGAATGGTCATTGACAATGCCTCAAATGCCCCTCTGCCTTTTGTAAATATTGTAATTCAAAATACCAACAAAGGAACTACTACCGACAGTTTGGGCAATTTTACGTTGCAAAATATTACTGTTGGCAGGTACAATATTCAAGTGTCTATAATAGGCTACGAACCTCTAATTTTAAAGGAAATAGAGGTAACATCAGGCAAAGAAGTTTTCTTAAATATTTTGTTAAAAGAAAATGCTACATCGCTATCCGAAGTAGTTATAAAACCAAAATTAAACAAAGAACAACCGCTAAACTCAACCGCTACTGTAAGTGCAAAAATGCTGAGTGTGGAAGAAGCTAAACGCTATGCTGGCGGCTTTGATGACCCAGCCAGATTGGTATCGGCATTTGCAGGCGTATCAAGTAATGTAAGTAATAATGCCATTATTATTAGGGGTAATAGTCCGCAAGCATTACAATGGAAATTAGAAGGTGTAGAAATACCCAACCCTAACCACTTTGCAGATTTAGGCGCTTTTGGGGGTGGTGGTTTAACCGCTTTGAGCACGCAAGTGCTAGCAAATTCCGATTTTTTTTCGGGTGCAATGCCTGCCGAATATGGAAATGCGCTTTCGGGCGTATTTGATATTTTTATGCGTAAAGGAAATAATAAAAAAGCCGAGCATACATTTCAATTAGGCCTTTTAGGAATTGATGTGGCATCTGAAGGCCCGTTTAAAAAAGGTGGCAAAGCATCTTACCTATTTAATTACAGGTACTCTACCCTGGCTTTGCTTGCTCCCCTTTTGCCAGAAAATGCGGGTGGTACAAAATACCAAGATTTATCGTTTAAAATTAATTTGCCCACTCAAAAAACAGGTACGTTTTCTGTTTGGGGGCTTGGCTTAATTGATAATTCTGGGGCAGAAGCAAAAAAGAATAGTAGCGATTGGAAATACGATGCCGACAAAGAAAAGCAAGTTGTAAAACAATATATGGGAGTTGTAGGTATAGGCCATAAAATATTGTTGAATAGTAAACAATACATAAAATCGAGCGTAGCTGCCATCATTAATGGCATAGATTTTAGTACCGAAAGATTAAATAATAACCTTTCACTTTCGCCAAAAAACATTGTAGATAATAAAAATTATAACCTGGTTTTATCCTCTTTTTTAAATTCGAAATTTAGTGCAAAACATACCAACAAAACAGGATTTGTAGCAACCAATATGAACTATGATTTGTTGCTAAAAAATGCGCTACCCATTGGCTCACCGTTGAAAACCCTTGTTTCCGAAAAGGGAAATAGTAATTTGCTGTCGGCTTATACTAATTCTACTTTAAATGTAGGTGAAAAACTAACCATTAATGCAGGCTTAAATACACAATTATTTACTTTAAATAAGCAGTACACTGTAGAGCCGAGAGTGGGTATAAAATATCAATTTGTACCAACGCAATCTTTTAGTTTTGCTTATGGTTTGCACAGTCGCTTGGAAAGATTAAATTATTATTTTGCAAAAAACAACAACGGTGAAAGTGTCAATAAAAATATAGGTTTTACCAAATCAAATCACCTTGTAATGGGCTATGATGTTAGCCTTTCAGAATTTACACATTTGAAAGTAGAAGCATATTATCAGTATTTATTTAATGTTCCAGTAATAGCCGACAGTTCTTTTTCGATGATAAATCAACAAAACGACTGGTTTTTTAATGGCAAGTTACAAAGCACAGGAAATGGAAAGAACTATGGTGTTGATGTTACTTTTGAGAAATATTTATCACAAGGATATTATTACATCTTTACAGCATCTTTGTTTAACTCGCAATATAAAGGTGGCGATAATATATGGAGAAACACACGTTACAACCGAAATTATGCTTTCAATTTTTTGATTGGGAAAGAGTGGCAAATGGGAAAAAACAAACAAAATGTTTTAGGTTTAAATACAAGGTTAAGCTACCAAGGTGGCGACCGCTATTCTCCAATTAACAATATACAATCTACCATAAACCAAGAAGTGGTTTTTGATGAAACAAGAGCATTTAGCCAACAAGTTTCGCCTGCATTTACAAGCCATTTTACGGCAAGCTATAAAAGAAATAAAAATAAATCGGCTCAAGAAATTGCATTCAAAATAATTAATGTAACGCAGTTTAAAGAATTTTTCGACTTTCAGTACAACTACCAAACCCAAAAAGTAGATGAGCGTAGAGAAGCCATTTTTATACCTAATTTAAGCTGGAAAGTTGAGTTTTAAAAGACAATAATTGGCAGACCGAGAAGAAGCACGAGGGCATAACAAGGGGCTTGCTGCTATGCTGACTGGTTGATTGTCCGCTTGGGTAGAAAAGTGTTGGCATAGCACTGGGCCGTCAGGCGGCAGCTTTGTAGGTTTGGCGATCTCAAAATCCTCCATTCCAGTGCTTTTTAATTCAATGGGGAAAAGCCATGTAACAAAGCCAAACATAGTCAACTATATTTGCTAAGTAGCCCACACTTAATACGAGGCCACCCGTGCGGTCAACAGTCCACAGAAGTGTAAAGTACTAATAGACAACATTTTATGGAAATAAATAACATCAATTAAATATGTTCACCCACTTAACGGGCGGGAAGATGATCATGACCTCTTTTGTAAATTTATTTCACTTGCTTATATCAACGTATCTTTTTATGGAATCGACGACCGAACAACTGCAGACGATGGCGGGCCAAGGCCAAACCCGGCCCAAAAACAGCGGCTCAAAGCGAATATTTGACAACCCAGTGCTGGAAGCCCTTTCGCGGACACACATTATGGTGCCTATTTCGATGTGGCTGGTCTTATCGATCTTTTTAGGTTGGTATGCGTTCACCCACACCGACATGGGTACGCGCATTATTGCCACTTTGTTTATAACGGGATTATTGGTGTTCTCGCTGTTTGAGTATGTGCTGCACCGCTATCTATATCACTTAGCCCCCACGCCCCCCCAACGCGCTAAGATTCAGTACACCTTTCACGGTATTCACCACGAATATCCGAAAGATAAAACCCGGTTAGCCATGCCGCCCGCACTGGCAATTTTTGTGGCCGGTGCTTTCTTTGGGCTATTCTTTCTCTTAATGGGGGAAGCCGCCTACGCATTTTTTCCTGGTTTTTTGGTTGGCTATTCGGGCTATTTAGCCGTGCACTTCATTGTTCACGCTTACGCACCACCAAAGAATATTTTTAAGCAGTTGTGGGTCAACCATAGTGTTCATCACTACAAAAACCCGGAGAGCAACTACGGCGTGTCGTCGCCCTTCTGGGATTATGTTTTCAAATCGTTTCAGAAGTAAAACAGGAATGTCATGCCGGATGTACGGGTTCGATTACTCTGTTTTTTAGCTTCTCGCACAGCGTTTTGAACACCCGCTAAATTGCAACCCAAGTACCTATAAACACTTCATTTTCCTTCAAAAAAATAAGGCTTTCCCTAACCGTTTCACTCAAATCTTCTGCGTAGTTTTTAACCGATGAAAACCGCTTTTGCACAACCAATTTCGAATTGTGCTGTGGCTGGGAATACGGCTTGAAATGCCCAAGCAAACAAACATACAAGCTAACGAATGGCGACAAGCAGGCTCATGGCACCATACTTATGCATCTCCAAAATCAGCCTAACAATTGCCAAACTGTATTGATGACGCGCTGCTTTTTCTACATCAAAAACGGACGATTTAGAGGGGTTTTTTAAGGCAAAGTATTTCGTTTTTCAGCCCTGTTGGCTTGAGGTAAGTTCTTTTATTGGCTTACGAAGAAAATTATTTTCCTTACCACCAGATATTGCTTTGCTTTTCCAATGATTTGCAACATCTTTGTCTTGTTCTATGAACAGGTTCTGCTGTGTTTTTGTTGTTTTCAAAACTCAAAAGTACGGAAAACTTTTTGCCTTTTTCTGAACAGCCTAACATAAACTACTTTTACTACTTTTGTGGGTAAGCACCCAAATCAAAGCCCAAGAAATTACATTCAAAATAATTAATGTAACGCAGTTTAAAGAATTTTTCGACTTTCAGTACAACTACCAAACCCAAAAAGTAGATGAGCGTAGAGAAGCCATTTGCGGTAATATGAACGAACCCGAAAAAACATTCAAAAAAATAAAAATATGACAGAAAATTTAGACCAACATTTCTTAAACAAAGTTTTTGAAGCTAGCGGCATTACAAAAGAAGAATTAAAATCAATTCTTCCCAAATACAAGCAGGTAACATTTATCAAAAATGACTATTTACTCAAAGAAGGTCAAGTAGAAAAAAAGTATTGGTTCATGGAGAGCGGATTTGTACGTTCTTATATTATCGACACAGAGGGCAATGACATCACATTTAATCTGTATGCATCAGGTGATGTTGTGATTGATTATCCATCAATATTCTTTTTTGCACCTACAAGGGAAAATATTCAAGCATTGACAGATTGTGTTTGTTGGGAAATCACATTTGAAGATTTCCAAGAAATGTTTAATTCTATTTCAAGTTTCAGAGAACAACAAAGAAGTTTACTTGTAGGTAGCTATTTTGCCTTAAAACAACATAGCATATCCTTAATTGCGGATGAGGCTAAGGTACGTTATTTAAGATTTCTTAAAGAAAAACCACAAATCATTCAAAACGTTTCTTTAAAACATATTGCAACATTTTTGGGTATTACAGACACCTCATTAAGTCGGATACGAAAAGAAATTTTAAGTTAATTTCATTTCTTGCCATATGACAAGATTTGTTCTTTTGGGTTGCCATATCTTTGTATCATTATTAACACTTTAAAATTTAAAAAAATGATACAAGTAAAAGAATTTATGTTGCTCTTCAGATTTGAACCAACTAACCAGCAACCAACACCAGCGCAATTGCAAGAAATGCACAAGCAATGGGGAGAATTTATTGGGAATATTGCTATGCAAGGAAAATTGGTAAGCACTTATCAATTGGGATTTGAAGGAATGCAGATTTTGGCAGACTACACAACCAAAGAAGGCATTCAAATTGCCGAAGGACACACATTAAGTGGCAATATGGTACTAAGGGCAGACTCATTGGAAGTAGCTGCTGAACTTGCCAAAAAATGCCCAATACTGTTTATGGGTGGTACAGTAGAAGTGAGAAGCTTAATCCCAATGAATTAATCAAACTATAAATTAAACTTAAAAATGAACAAGAAAATGATATTATCAATAATTGGAATTGCCCTTGTAGCATTCATCGGATTTGGCTTATATAAAGCCAGTGGTTTGCAATCTATTCAAATCGTAAAAACAGTTACCATTAAAGGCTCCAAACAAGAAGTTTTTGATATGGTAAAATATTTGGCAAACTTTCCTAAATGGTCACCCTTTTTGGCAGAAGACCCCACTCAAAAGTATGAAGTAAAAGGAACAGACGGAACAGTTGGTGCACAGTATCATTGGGACGGAAACAAAGGAAAAGATTTAGGCTTTCAAGAAATTAAGAAAATAGATGAAGGTGAATTTATTGGTATGCAATGCGACATTCAAAAACCATTTGTAGCCAAACCTACTTTTGACTATTATTTTACTGAAACAACCAATGGCATTGAAGTAAAGCAAGACTTTAAAGTAGAATCTGCACTGCCAGATGCTTTCTTTATGTGGCTTTTTGGTGCAAAAGCAGGAATGGAAAAAATGAACCAAACAGGATTAGATTTACTCAAAAAAGCAGTAGAAAATAAAAACTAAAACTATGGACAAGACAGTAACAACAATGATAGAAAGCCTGAAAGAAAAAACAGGTTATTCGTTAGATGAATGGAAAAACATCATCTCAGAGCAAAGCTTTTCAAAACACGGTGAAATCGTAAAGTTTTTAAAAGAAACACACCATGTAACGCACGGATACGCCTCAGAAATTGCTTTAAAGGTGCTGGGTTCTGATGCAGACTCTGCAACCAATGCCGATGATTTCATTGTAAGCCAATATAAAGGCAAAGAACATTTAAAAGCCTTTTATGATAAATTACTTGCGGAAATTGAAAAATTTGACGGTGAATTTAAAATTGACCCAAAGAAAACCTACGTTAGCCTAAAAAGGAAAAAGCAGTTTGTAATTTTAAATCCGGCATCAAAAACACGTTTTGAGATTGGCTTTAACTTAAAAGGAGTTGAGCCAAAAGGAAAGTTAGAAGCCGAAAAACCAAATGGTATTTGGGCATCTTTCATATTGCTTCCAAAGTAGTTGACAGTTTTTGAGAAATTAGTCCACAAGCATATTGCCCACTAAACATGTAGTCGGAAAAATTAG
>REAB01000013.1 GCA_004293645.1 Cytophagia bacterium
ATGGTCATCTGATGGCGCGCAAAATGTGATGGATATCAGAGCCGTTAAACTCAATGATGACATGGAGGATTTTATGGATTTTAGAATAAAAAAAGAGCAGCTATCGGCATTCAAGTATGCCGCTTAATTTGCACTTGCCCCGATTTTGTCACGCACTCAAATAATTTTTTGTCGTGCTGACGAAGGAAGCATCTAAAACACATCGGCTTTCAGATGCTTCCTTCGTCAGCACGACAAAAGTAGTACCAAAACAAAAACGGGGAAAAATCTTTTCAGACTTTTCCCCGTTGGCCATATCAATTAATTTTGAGTAGTTTAACGCTCGGCTACTTTCTTTACTTCCACGTTTACTTTGTCTTCTACTTTGTTTATTTTGGTAGTGGGCTTTTCGGTGGCCGCTATTTCTACTTCCAAAACACTTTCGTTTGCCAAATCTACGGTGGGCAACAAAGCCAACAATTGCTTATCCCGAACTGACAAAACCATGGCTTTTGGTTCTACGTGCAAATCTTCGGTTGGCAAAGAAGCCAATAACATGGCCGAAATTTGTTGATGTTTTTGCGGCGATTGTGGCGCTTGAGCCTCGGCTATATGGTTAAAAGCAAGAATACTAACGGCGGCAGTGATGATGAACGATTTCATAATTGTACTATTTAAAATTGTGTTAATTTGACTATTTAGCTGTTGTTTGTCTTTATTGACGGTGCAAAGGTGGCGGTTGGGCGGCACAACAAAAACCAAAAAGTGATGAATAACATAATTTCGAGGATAAGCGGCAATACATTTCAACTGTAACAGAATTTTATTCTAATTATATTCTAATAATCTGACATATTATAGAAATAATTACATGAATTATAAATAATTTTATATATAATTCCAAATAAAATTTGGTCAAATAAAAGTTGAAATTATCCTAATAGGAAGATGGCAGGCTTTTTATGAAGGTCTATTTGGTGTTTTTTCCAACTACCAATGGCGTACGTTTTGACAAAAGCATCGGGCGCGGTGAGGTTGCAGGCTACGCACAGGCGGGTGGTGGGTTGGCACAGTTGGAGCAGGTCTTGGAAGAGTGCCTGATTGCGGTAAGGCGTTTCAATAAAAAGCTGGGTTTGATGGCGCGTAATCGCTTCTTTTTCCAATTTTTTGATGGCGTTGGCGCGCTCGTTGCGGTCAATGGGTAAGTAGCCATGAAACACAAACGACTGCCCGCTCATGCCAGAGGCCATCAAAGCCAGCAAAATTGAAGAAGGTCCTACCAACGGAATTACTTCTATGCCCAATTGATGCGCTATTTGTACAGCCACCGCGCCAGGGTCGGCCACGCCAGGGCAGCCCGCTTCCGAAAGCACCCCTGCCGATTGGCCATTTTTGAGTAGTTCTTTGAGTTGGGCAAGTGTTTCGGCTGGGGGCGTGTCTTTATTGAGTTCAAAAAAAGTAAGCTCGTCAATGACTTTGCCCAGTTTGAGGCCCGCAATGAAGCGGCGAGCCGTGCGGAGGTTTTCTACAAAAAATACGTCCAGCTCGGCTACCACTTGCTTTACTTGGGCAGGAAGCACCAAGTCGGCGGTGTGGTCGGCGAGCGGGACGGGTATTAAAAACAGCGACATGGCCGCGTTACGAAATCCACTTAAATTGGTACTCAAGCGCGGGTGCTTTCATGCGCTCGGCCACGCGCAGCAGGCGGTCGGGCAGGCGGAGCAGGTATTCTTGTGCTTTGGAGGCTTCGGCAGTTAGATTAATTTGGTCGGAAATTTTCCAGCGGTCGAGCAGTACTTTCAAAATATCAACGTAATCGAGCACCGTATATACGTTCAGGCGTTCGGCGGCTTCGGTAAAATGGCCGTAAAGTTTGCCTGCATCGAGTCCTGTTTCGCGCATCATGTGGGCGGGCATCACAATTTTCTTTTTCATCATGTCTTCAAAAGCCAGCAACATTTCGCTGGTGTCAAGGGCCATAATTCGCGCAATAAAAGTACTGTACGCATCGTGGTGGCGGGCTTCGTCGGCGGCCACGAGTCCGCAAATTTTGGCCAATATGGCATCGCCCCCTTTTTTGGCAAGAGTAGCTACGCGGCGGTGCGAAATCTGGGTGGCTAATTCTTGAAAACTGGTATAAATAAAGTTGCGGTAAGGGTCGTCGCCCGTTTGAATGTCAAAACCGTCGGCTATTAAATATTGCGTGGAGGTTTCCATTTCGCGCATATTAACGCGGCCAGAAAGGTACAAATACTTGTTCAGCACGTCGCCGTGGCGGTTTTCTTCGGCTGTCCAAGCGCGTACCCAGCGCAGCCAACCGTTTTCGATGCCGTTGTCTTGCGGACGAATTCCCTGCACGGTATAAAGCCAAGATTCGTACGTGGGCAATGCTTCTTCGGTGATGGTGTCGCCCACCAAAACGGCCATCAAATCATAAGAGAGTCCTTTGGCGCGTTCTTGGAGTATTTTTACTTCTTCAAAAAAGTTTTCGCTGGCGGCATCGGGCAGCAAGTCGGCAGGTTGCCAATTAGAATCAATGGGTTTCAAAAATGTATAAAACGTGTCAGAGACCTCTTGTTCGAGGGCGTGCATGACTTCTGTGCGCGTAACTGCCGAAAATTTCATTATTTTGTAGTTAAGTTGTAGCTTGAATTAAATGGTAGTTGGTTATCAAAACCATTGGTCAAAGGGTTATGTTTGCAAATTAACGATTTTTAGATGGAAGCTACATTTTTATTTTACAAAAAAATCCCGTTTTTATGCCCGTTTCTCTGTCGGCAGTTATTATTACGCACAATCAACACCAAAAAATAGGCCGCACCATTGCCGCACTTCGTTCGTTTGTGGCCGAGGTGGTGGTAATAGATTCGGGCAGCTCCGACGGTACGCCCGAAATAGCGCGGGCGCACGGGGCGCGGGTGTTTGAGAAGGCTTGGAGTGGCTACTCGGCACAAAAAAACTTTGGCAATGACCAAGCCCAGCACGCTTGGATACTCTCCATTGACGACGACGAGGTGGTGTCGCCCGAATTAGCAAAAAATATCAAAAAAGCGTTTGAAACCGCCCCCACTTTCGACGCGCTCGACTTGCCTTTTAGAACCGTATTTTGCGGAAAACTGATTCGGTTTGGGGGCTGGAACCCCGAAAGCCACGTGCGGATTTTTAACAAACAAAAAATAGCTTGGAACACCGATGCCGTGCACGAAGGGCTAACGCTCAGGCCCGAACACAAGATTCAAAAACTAAACGGCTGCGTGTATCATTACACCGTTGATAGCTTGGAGGCATTTTATGCCAAAACAGAGCGTTACAGCGTACTTTTTGCCGAAAAAGCGACCCGAATGGGCAAAAAAGCGGGCTGGGTAAAAAAATACCTCAGCCCGCTCGTGCGTTTTGTCCGCGAATATGTTTTCAAACTGGGTTTTTTGGACGGTCGCTACGGCTTTATTATTGCCAAAGAAAACGCCCGCTACACTTATTTGAAATACAAAAAAATGACTCCTTAGATTTTCACAACCCAACCAAAGGGGTCGGCAATTTGTCCCGTGCGAATTTCGGTTAAGAAATTTTTGGCTCGTATTGCAAAAGAATCTTCGGTAAGAGCGGGCAGTTCGTAGTCAATGCCATCGTAGCCAATAACCGCAAACGGCGAAACCACCACCGCCGTACCCGCGCCAAAAGCGGCTTCGAGGTTGCCTTTCTGAATGGCTTCGATCACTTCTTGCAACGACACGCGCCGCTCTTCTACGGGTATGCCCCAGTGGCGGGCTATTTCAACGATGCTTTTGCGGGTTACGCCGTTCAAAATGGTATCTGAAACGGCGGGCGTAATGAGCTTGCCATCAATCGAAAACATGACGTTCATTGTTCCCGACTCTTCGATGTAGGCGTGTTCGCGGGCATCGGTCCAGATGAGTTGGTCGTAGCCTTGCTGCTGCGCCAACTTGGCGGGGTGCAACGAAGCGGCATAATTGCCCGCGCATTTGGCAGCACCCACGCCCCCTTCGGCAGCTCTGATGTACTGGGTTTCTACTTTTACGCGCGGCGGTTTGCTGTAATATTTGCCCACGGGACTCGTAAAAATAATAAACGTATAATTGTCTGACGGGCGCACGCCAATGTATGGGTCGGTGGCAAACATATAAGGCCGCACGTAAAGCGAGCAATCTTCTTGCTTCGGCACCCAAGCACCGTCAATGCGCAGCAGGGTTTCGAGGCCCGCCATAAAAATCTCTTCGGGCAGCGTGGGCATGCACATTCGCTCAGCCGAGCGGTTGAGGCGGCGCAGGTTGTCGAGTGGTCTAAAGAGCAACACTTCGTTGTCGTCGTTTTTGTAGGCTTTCATGCCTTCAAAAATAGACTGGCCGTAGTGCAGCGCGGCGGTGGCGGGACTAAGGCTAAGGTTGGCATAAGGCACCACGCGAAGGCTCTGCCACTCGCCGTTGGCGTAGTCGGCCACAAACATATGGTCGGCGTGGTATTTGCCAAACACCAAATTGTCGAAATCTACTTGGTGAATGTTCGACTCGGCTACCTGCTGAATCTCAATGTGAAGGGTTTCTGTTGTCATAATTGTAATCGTTTGAAGCCAAAAGTATTGACTTTATGTCATCAAAAAGTCAATTGTTACTGCAAATGTTTCGATTTTAGGGCAAAATCACAAGCAATACTCGTTTTTTTAGACCCGTGGTTTCCAGGTTACTTCTTCACTTCCCAGTTCTTGGGTCATTTTGCGCGACATCATAAACAGAAAATCGGACAAACGATTCAGGTATTTTACCACCAAATCGTCCACGGGTTCTATGTCAGAGAGCGCAATAACGAGGCGTTCGGCGCGGCGGCACACTGTACGCGCCACGTGCGCAAACGACACCGATTGGTGGCCGCCTGGCAGCACAAACGCCCGCAATGGTGCGAGGTGTTCATCCATTTTATCCATCTCGTTTTCCAACAGCGCAATGTCGGCTTCGTGCAAGTCGGGCAATTGTTTTTTGGTCTGTGCTGGTTCAGAAGCCAAAATCGCGCCAATTGTGAACAAACGGTCTTGAATTTCTTTGAGCAAGTCGCGGCGGTCTTGGTTGATGGGCTGGTCGCGGAGCAAACCTACGTATGCATTCAGCTCGTCCACGGTGCCGTAAGCATCTATTTTGAGGTGGGCTTTGCTGACGCGCGTGCCGCCCACGAGCGAGGTTTGGCCTTTATCGCCCGTTTTTGTGTATATTTTCATAGTTGTAAAAAGTTTTGTGTAAAAATTATGGAACAAAGTTGAAGTGTTTTGAGCAGTTGGGAAGAAATAGGCGGTTGGCCGCCGCCATGATATTATTTTTGATTTGTATAATTGATATAAGTAATTTGGTATAAATAAACGACGTTTCAATTTTGTATAAAACTTTGATAATAAGCACTTTGCGACTCTATCGACTATTGACTATTGACCGTGGACTATTTAATTTTTCAGTTGCATTTGTGCGCCGTCATAAACGCCGTATGTCCAGAGGGTTATCCAATCGCCTAAAATAAAAATACGACTTTCAGCGCTTACGGCATGGTCTAATTCGATGTGTCGGTGGCCAAAAACGTAGTAGTCGTGGTGGTGCTGGCTTTCTATTTCTTTGGCATACAACAAAAGCCACTCTTTTTGCTCGCCCCAAAAAACGGGTTTTGCCTGCTGCTCGTGCGACTGCCAACTGTTTCGGGCCCAAGCGTGCGCCAGCCACATGGCCACATCGGCGGGGAGCAAATTGCCAAAACACCAACGCGCCAAACCGTTTTCAAAAACACGGCGTAAAACTTTGTAGAAATAATCGCCTGGACCAAGGCCGTCGCCGTGCACAATATGAAAATTGACGGTTTCGGCCCCACATCGCACCCGACATTCTACGGGGTTTCGATGCACGCTTACACCGAGTTCTTGCTCAAAATAATTGGTCATCCACATATCGTGATTGCCCCTAAAAATGAATATCTGAACGGCCGCGTCTGAGAGTTCGGCCAATTTTCCCAACAGCCGCACAAAACCACGCGGCACCACGCGGCGGTATTCAAACCAAAAATCGAATAAATCGCCCACCAAAAACACCGCCTGCGCGTCGGTTTTGATGCTGTCGAGCCAAGCCACAATTTTACGTTCGCGGCGCAGGCTATCGGCGTGGTTGGGCGCACCCAAATGGAAATCGGAAGCAAAATAGAGCTTTTTGCCAGGTTGCAGCGTAATGTCGAGAACGGTAGATTGCATAAAAATTTGGTAACAACTGGCGCGAAAATACGGATAATAGTCGCAATTATTGGCTATTTTTGTGCTTTCAATTTGTAAAAATAGCATGAACCAGAACGCCGAAACCAGTAAAGAAGCAACTTTTGAGCAAATAGCCGAGCAACTACGAACCCAAGAATTTACCGTTGTAGCCCAAGACCAAACGCGGCCATGGGGTGGTTTTTTTGTAATAGACGAAGCGCAAACCCCCGCTTTTGCGGCTCGTTATTTTCCCGAAGTGCCACTCGCCGACTTGCAAATTACCCAAAAACTCAGCCCTAAAATTTTGGTAGTAGCTCCCCAAAAGCGGCTTTCGTGGCAATACCACCACCGCCGCGCCGAAATTTGGCGCGTGGTGAGCGGCACGGTAGGCGTAGTAAAAAGCGACACCGACCAAGAAATGCCACTCGGCACGTACCAACCCAACGACCTGATTGTGCTCAAACAAGGCGAACGGCACCGCCTCGTGGGCTTAGATGGTTGGGGCGTATTGGCCGAAATTTGGCAACATACCGACGCGCAAAACCCCTCTGACGAAAATGACATCGTACGGGTGCAAGACGATTTTGGGCGTTGATATTTTGACCAGCAACTACGTCATCTCACGTTCCGCACAGGCCCTATTTCTTTATTTTACATTATTCATTATTTATGGAACATTTACAGTACCCCATCGGTAGGTTTGAGTACGGCCAAACCTACACACCCGCCCAAACGAAATCGCAAATCCAAACCATTAACGCCCTGCCTTCCAAGTTATTTAACATAGTAAACACACTGAACGAGAGCCAGTTAGAAACACCCTATCGGCCAAATGGCTGGACAGTGCGGCAGGTAGTAAACCACGTAGCCGACAGCCACATGAACGCCAATATTAGGTTTCGCTTGGCACTGACCGAAGAAAATCCGACCATCAAACCCTACGAAGAAGCACTTTGGGCAGAACTCCCCGACGGCAAAACCGCCCCCGTAGAATGGTCGTTGCAGCTGCTCAAATACGTTCATTTGCGGTGGGGTTTGGTGCTAAATTCGATGAACGAAGCCGATTTTGCACGCACGTATTTTCACCCCGAAACCAAACGCCGCTTTGAACTCCGCGAAGCGGTTGCTCTTTACGCTTGGCACAGCGAGCATCATTATCAGCACATTCGTCAGTTGTGCCTGCGCGAAGGCTGGCCTGTTTGAACGCCGAAGTTTGTGATTATTATGCTAATTTTCAAATGCCTATTTTTTAGTTAAGTACTCAAATACGTACACGGTATTTTTATAAAAAAGTATTTGCACACTGATGCCACAGATTGAACGGATTTACGCTGATTTTTTGTTCGATTTTTCTGCAAAAATCAGTCGCATCTGTGTGCTAAGTAATTTGGTACTTAGATTGGCGGATTCAAGTCATAAATGCAACTTGTCCGTCATTTTTGATTGCCAAACGAAAATATTTCGTTTGGCGTTTTTTTAGGCTTATTTTCATGCCTTAAATCAGCTTTACTCTGTGCTAATGCTGCTTTATACAAGCCATTTCTCCCATCAGAATTTCGCTTCAATTCTTGGCATATTACCGATGATGAGATTTTTGCCCATGGGCAAAAATCTCATCAGGCGATGCCTTTTCTCAACAGCAAGCTGTTGCATTTATTAATTAGACTTGTTTAATATTGGTTATGAGCATTTTAGCTAATTTTAAAGTTGGCTAAACCTGCTGCTATTCCCATTATTTTATCCAGTAGGGGCAGTCTA
>REAB01000014.1 GCA_004293645.1 Cytophagia bacterium
AGACAATAACCCCAACAACGACGGCACACCTAAGAACGATGTGATTACCGAGAACGGCAAGACGGGTGGCGACGAAGACGACAGCGACTTTGAAGAGATCACGGTAACGTGCCCCGTGGTGAACCCACCCGTTGGCACAAACCGCGCGATATGCGTAGGTGATGCGATTCCCGCTTTGACGGTAACGGTTGGTGCTGGCGAAACGGCTGATTGGTACAGCGCGGCTACTGGCGGCGTGGCGATTGCGACAGGCACATTGAGTTACACGCCGATGGGCGCTGGCACTTTCTACGCCGAGACGCGAAACATTGCCGATAATTGCAAGTCTTTGACGCGCACGGCGGTGAGTTTAACGGTGAATCCGTTGCCGACTTTGACTATTGGAACGACAAGTTGTGCGGTTGATTTGCGAACTTACAGTGTTACTTTCACCGCAGTTGGTGGTACGGTAACGGCGAGTGCGGGTACGATTAGCGGTAATTCTGTAACGGGTATTCCAAATAATACCAACGTAACATTGACCATTGCTAATGCTGCCACTGGTTGTCGTGCATCAGCAACAGTTACGGCTCCCAATTGTTCTTGCCCACCCGCCAACCCCGTTGTACTCACTCCCAACGTAATAGTTTGTGTCGGTGACACAATTCCTACGCTTCGGGTATTTGTAGGTGCGAACACTACTGCCGATTGGTACGCTGCCGCAACTGGCGGTACAGCTTTGGCAACTGGTACGCTCTCTTACAAACCAATGGGAGTTGCTACCGTGAACACAACTTTCTATGTGTCTGCAAGAGGTATTTCACAAGAGTGTCAGTCGGTTAGTTTAAGTCGGGTGCCCTTATTAGTTACAGTTCAAAACTGCGCTGATACGGTGGACTTGGCCTTGAAGAAGCTGATTAACAAGAAAGTAGCGCGGATTGGCGACGAGTTGATTTATACCATCAAGGTGTTCAATAAAAGCAACAAACGTGCAACAGGTGTGGAAGTAACCGACTCAATTGCAACAACGCTGCAGTTTGTGAACGCTAGCTTTGTAGCCAGCCGAGGTTCGGCAGTTATTGTGGGCAATGTCATCAAGTGGACCATTGGCAACATTGCGGCCAACGGCGACACGGTAACGCTCTCTTACAAAGTGAAGGCTACGCAGGCAGGCGTACACTTCAACACGGCGGAGATAAGCAAGACCAACGAGAAGGACAGAAACTCAACGCCAGGCAACGGTAAAGGTGGAGAAGATGACATTGATACTCAGTGCTTCACTGTTCCTTACGAACTGTGTCCTGGCGAGAAGGTACAGGCTACTGTCCCCGCCCAATACACGAATGTGGTATGGCGTAAGACGGTGAATGGCCAAACGACGCAAGTAGGAACTGGCAACCAGATACTGCTGATTGAGGTAGGAAGCTACAGCTTCACGGCCGCCAACCAGACGTGTCCAGCCAGCGGATGCTGCCCCATTATCGTTGAGGCAGGTACTAATTGCTGCCCCGTTCAGTTGTGCGTACCGTTTACAGTTACCAAGAAAAGGGTAAGGTAAGGTAGATTGAAGTATAATAGAAAAAGCGTATTGGCCTCGGTCAGTACGCTTTTTTTATTACACGTTTTTTGAACACCATGCCATAATCAAGAAGGGTTTTTGGGTTATGAAGCGGCCAAACAATATGCCAAGTAGGTCTTTTACACCAACCTATCATTTACCCATTCCTTATTAATCTCAGATTGGTATTTTTGGCATAACTATTGATGCTAATATTATATAAATTCTAATATTCCACGCGAATAATTTCTCATGAAAAGCTTTGCCAATTTCAACCCAATAACCTTTTGGAGGTTTACACGACAGTGTGCCTCGGAATTACGTTACTTAATGGTGGTGGGTTGCCTTTGGTTTTTGGCAATCTCTGGGCAAGCCCAAACCTGCACTGGCTCGCTCGGAGACCCCGTTGTAAGAATTACTTTTGGTACTGGTGGGCAAACCTCATTCCCATTGGCTGCGCCTGGCGCCAGTACAACCTATAATTATGTCGCTCCGCCCGGAGTTTGTATTCCTGATGGTTCATACACAGTTGCCAGCACCGCTGGACCAAGTGTTGGAATTGGAAGTGGTTGTGTGGAAGAATCTTGGCATCTCGTCGGGCAAGACCATACGCCCAACGATGTCAATGGCCGTTTTGCTATTATTAATGCCGCCAACGATCCTGGTGAGTTTTACAGACAAACCGTGAGTGGTCTTTGTGGGAACACCACTTATGAACTGGCATCTTATGTGGGTAATTTATTGGGCTCAGACATATGCGGTCCTATCGAGATACGGCCCAATCTTAGGTTTCAAGTTGAGAGTTTGGGCGGTGCGGTTTTGGCCTCGTACGTTACTGGGAATATTCCAGCCACTAATACTTTTGAGTGGAGACAGTTTGGATTTGTGTTTAGAACACCTGCGAGCACTACGAGTGTAGTTCTGAAAATTATCAATGAAGCACCTGGCGGTTGTGGAAACGATTTGGCCTTAGATGACATCACTTTTAGACCCTGCGGCCCTACCGTGAATGTAGCTTCACCAGTAGCCACTATCTGTGAGGGTGGTTCAGTTACGTTGAGTGGTGTGGTGAGTTCTGGTTATACCGCACCTGTTTATCTGTGGCAGCAAAGCACCGACAACGGAGCGAATTGGACTGGCATTACAGGAGCTAATGCCTTGACTTACAGTATTTTTGATGCCATTGCTGGTACAAGGTATCGGATGCTGGTGGCCGAAAACGGTAACCTCAATAATGCAACTTGCCGCATTGCTTCCAACATAGCGAATCTTACTATTAGTGCCAGTACTGCTCCCGAGCCAACCACACCCGCCAATGCTCAGGTTTGCGTTGGCACGGCCATTGACTTGGTTGATTTTACTTCTTCCCCAACGGCTATCTACAATTGGACTGCCGATAATACGATGCTGGGCTTGGGCCAAGGTTCGGGTGCGGGGCAAGTTCCTACCTTTACGGCCACTGGCAGCGGGATAATTAATTTTACCGTTAGATCAACCCTCAATGGTTGTGTTTCGCCTCCCAAGAGTTTTAGTATTAGAATAAATCCAAACCCCACACCGCCCACGGCATCGCCCACCGCTCCCATTTGCCAAGGTGAGGCAATTCCAGCTTTGAGTGCGACGGTTGGCGCTGGCGAAACGGTTGATTGGTACAGCGCGGCTACTGGCGGAGTGGCCATTGCGCCTGGCACGTTGAGCTACACGCCAACTGGTGCGGGTACTTTTTACGCTGAGACGCGCAATACAACAACTAATTGCAAGTCAGCTACGCGCACGGCGGTAAGTTTGACGGTGAACCCATTGCCAACGCTGATATTGACCAGCAACCCCGTTTGTTCGGTTGATTTATTGGTTTACTCATTTACATTTAGCTCAAACGGTACGGTAACTGCCAGCGCAGGTACGATTAGTGGGAATACGGTGTCGGGCGTTCTAAGCAATACCAACGTAACATTGACGGTTACTGATGCTACTACTGGTTGTCGAATATCAAGGATAATTGTTGGCCCAAACTGCCTTTGTCCTCCTCCTAATCCGCTCATTATCAGCCCTAATGTAATACTTTGTGTTGGGGACACAATTCCCACGCTTCGGGTATTTGTAACCGTAAATGCTACTGCCGATTGGTACGCTACTGCAACAAGTGAAACACCTTTGGCAACTGGTACGGTCTCTTATAAACCACCGGGAATTGCTACCGTGAACACAGCTTTGTACGTAATTGCCAGAGGTATTTTTGCAGATTGTCCATTACTTAGCGTCAGTCGCGTGCCAATTTCTATCAATGTCAAGACCTGCGCCGATACGGTGGATTTGGCCCTCAAAACGCTCATTAACAAGAAGATAGCGAAAATTGGCGACGAGTTGGTTTATACCATCAAGGTATTCAACCAAAGTAATACACGTGCCACGGGCGTAGAAGTAACCGACTCGATTGCCACAACGGTGCAGTTTGTAGCGGGTAGTTTTGCAGCCAGCCGAGGTTCGGCAGTTATTGCGGGGAATGTCATCAAGTGGAACGTTGGCAATATTGCTGCGGCAGGCGACACGGTAACGCTTTCTTATAAAGTGAAGGCTACGGAGGCAGGGTTGCATTTCAAAACGGCCGAAATCAGTAAGACCAACGAGAAAGACAAAGACAGCACGCCAGGCAATGGCAAAGATGGAGAAGATGACATTGATAATCAATGCTTTACTGTTCCTTTTGAACTGTGTTCTGGTGAGAAGGTACTGGCAACTGTCCCCGCCCAATATACGAACGTAGTATGGCGTAAAACGGTAAATGGCCAAACCACGCAAGTGGGTACGAGCAACGAGTTGTTGTTGAGTGAATTAGGAAGTTACAGTTTCACGGCCACCAACCAGAGGTGCCCCGCCAGCGGCTGCTGCCCCATTATTATTGAGCCTGGTGACAATTGTTGCCCTGCCGAGATTTGCGTACCGTTTACGGTCAAAGAAGTAAAAGGCCAATGATTTAAATAGGACATCATGCAAACCCCCGTTGGCCATGCCGACGGGTTTTTTATTTGTCATCATCATCGTATTCTGATTTTAGTGGCCAAATTGACAAATAGCTATTAACTTGCCGCATCAATCACAGATTTATTGAACGGCGATGTCGGTTTTGAAACACAAAAAAATAATAGTAGGCGTAACGGGCAGCATTGCTGCTTACAAAGCGGCCTCGTTGGTGCGTTTGCTCATCAAAGCAGGGGCAGAAGTACAAGTACTCATGACCACCGCCGCCCAAGATTTTATAACGCCACTCACGTTGGCTACGCTTTCCAAACGCCCCGCTTTGAGCCATTTCGTAAAAAGCGAAGCAGGCGAATGGAACAACCACGTGGACTTGGGGCTTTGGGCCGATGCCCTGCTCGTAGCTCCCGCCACCGCCCACACCCTTGCCAAATGCGCCAACGGCCTCTGCGACGACCTGCTGACGGCGGTCTATCTGTCGGCGCGTTGCCCCGTTTTTTTTGCTCCCGCCATGGATTTGGATATGTACCAGCACGGCTCAACCCTTCAAAATCTTGAAAAATTAACCCAGTATGGCAACCAAATTGTAGAAGCGCAGCATGGCGAACTGGCCAGCGGGTTGGTAGGTACGGGGCGCATGGCCGAGCCAGAACAACTCATCACAGCGTTGGAGCGGCATTTTTTGCAAGTGGCGGTACTCAAAAATAAAAAAATCTTGATTACGGCAGGTCCTACTCAAGAACCAATAGACCCCGTGCGCTACATCAGCAACCACTCAACGGGCAAAATGGGCTACGCCATTGCCCGCGCCTTTGCCATGGCGGGGGCAGACGTTACGCTCGTGAGCGGCCCTACCGCCCTGCCCACGCCCGACCCCGCCATCAAACGCATTGACGTACGCTCGGCCCAAGAAATGTACCAAGCTACCCAAGCCGAGTTTGCTACTTCCGACATTGTGGTGCTGTCGGCGGCCGTAGCCGACTATACGCCAACCCACCCCGCCGACCGCAAAATCAAAAAGAAAGAAACCCATTTTGAGCTTGAACTCACCAAAACTGTGGACATTGCGGCTACGCTTGGCCAGCAAAAAAAAGCGGGACAAATAACGGTAGGATTTGCCCTCGAAACCAACAATGAACTGGAAAATGCCGCAGGAAAACTGAAATCAAAAAATTTGGATTTGGTGGTATTAAACTCTCTCAACGACAAAGGCGCGGGGTTTGCACACGATACCAACAAAATTACCGTTATTGAAGCAAACGGCACGCTGCACCGCTTTGAACTAAAAACCAAAGATGAAGTAGCCGCCGATATTATGAATTTGGTAATACAACATTTGAAGAAATGAAAAATATAAAATTAACCTACGCACTCGTCGCTTTATTTGCTTACTCAATCGCCCAATCATTGAACAATGAAGCTGTGGCGCAAGAATTGAATTGTACGGTGGTGCTCAACTCCGACCAGTTGTTTGCCCAACAAAATACCGATGCCGCCAATTTGTCGCAGCTCAAAAACGTCATTACTGATTTTATGAACGCCCGCCGCTGGACCAGCGACAACTACACCCCCGAAGAACGCATCAATTGCCGACTCAACATCAACCTGCTTCGGTCGGTGTCGCAGGGTAGCTACGAAGCCAACGCCCAGCTCATTGTGTTGCGGCCCGTTTTTGGTAGTACCTACGAAACAGTAGTGTTTAGTTACGTGGACCGCAATTTCGATTTTGGTTATTTACCCAACAACCCGATGTATTTTAACGAAAACAACTACACCGACGAACTGACGCAAACGCTGGCTTTTTACGCTTATCTCATTTTAGCCGCCGACTACGACTCGTTCAGTAAGTTGGGCGGCAACCCCCACGTGCAGCGGGCATTTTTGTTGTCAAATATGGCTTCTGCGCGTTCAGGAGTTGCAAAAGGCTGGGTGTCGTCCGACAACACGCTCCGCAACCGCTATTGGCTCGTCGAAAACCTCATGGACCAACAATTGACCCCGTTCAGAGAAGGAATGTACAATTACCACCGCTTGGCCCTTGATGCGTTTGCCCAAAATCCTGTGGCGGCTCGTAAGCAAGTAATGAACGTGCTCACCACCATTCAACAGGTTAATCAGTTGAAACCTGTTTCGGTGCTGGTCAATTCTTTTTTTGATGCCAAAGGCCAAGAAATCTACAAAATAATGCGCGAAGCCCCCAAAGATGAGCGGCAGAAGGTGTTTAATATGCTTTCGCAACTCGACCCTACCCAAACCGAACTCTACCGAAAACTGCTCAAGTAAACAGGGGGTACTCATTTGACAAATACTGATTGCTAAACCACTGGCTGTAATGTCTGGTAAGACTTATTTTTTGTAATAATTCTACAAAAAATAAGTTTTTATTGATAGCTGAGTAAAAAACCGTGCCCTGTTTCTTTGGATTATCAACGATAAATGTATTTTTTGTACCCAAAAAATCAATCAACTCCAAATCTAAAATGAGGCAAAAGTTTTTCTTTTTGTGGGTTTTGTTAGTAGGCTGCTCGCTCGTTCAAGCCCAAAATCGCGTTACGGGCGTGGTAAAATCGCAGGCCGACGGCTTGCCGCTTCCTGGGGTGAGTGTGGCCGTAAAAGGCAGCAGCGTGGGTACTACCACCAACAACAATGGCCAATATACCATTAACGCCCAAAGTAGTAATACGCTGGTATTTAGCTACATTGGTTTTTTGCCCCAAGAAGTTGCGGTGGGCAATCGGCAGCAAATTAGTATTAACCTCTTAGCCGACGAGCGCATGCTCCAAGAAGTGCAGGTGGTGGCTTTTGGGGAACAACGCAAGCGCGACGTAACGGGTTCGATTGCATCGCTCAAAGCGGCAGATATACGAGCCAACACTGCGGCCAGCCCTGATGTGGCTTTGCAGGGACGCGCGGCGGGGGTGCAAATAACCCAAGCGGGTGGTACACCAGGCGGTGTGGTGCGCATCAATGTGCGCGGCGTGGCTTCTATTAATTCCAACGCCCAGCCGCTCATTGTTATTGACGGCCAGCCCGTTAATGGCTCGGCGTTTGGCCCGGGGGGCATCGCCATGAACCCGCTTTCGGAAATAAACCCCGACGACATTGAATCAATGGAAGTACTGAAAGACGCTTCGGCTTCTATTCTGTTTGGCTCGCGGGCGGCCAACGGCGTTATTTTAATTACCACCAAAAAAGGGTCGAAGGGCAAGCCAAAGTTTGATTTGAGCTACCAACAAGGCGTAAATAGTGCCACCAATCGCGTTGATTTTATTGACAACGGGGCCGATTATTTCAACATCTTGAAACGCGCCGCAGCCAACAACGTACGGGCAGGTTTGGCGCCACAATCTACCAACTTGAACATGAACTGTATTAAAATCCAAGAGAAAAGCCAAATATTATTTTGTTGTTGCCCAATTATGGTCAAAATCTTTGTTATTTTTGACCATTGCAA